>NZ_JAYWLX010000002.1:0-390775 GCF_040946345.1 Rothia sp. LK2492
CGAGGTAGCTCTTGTCCTTTGTGGGCAGGGGCTATTTTGTTTTAAGGGGGTGTGTTTTTGGGGTGTGTGGGTTGTGGGTGGTTTTTTCTTGGTGGGTAACCCCCTTTTTTGTTTTAAGTATGTCTCCTTAGAGACCACAGCAAGCTAGCTGACCCCGAACCCGATACTTTCCTGGGAAAGTAGGGATATGCGCTATTTAGCTCTAACTCTCTGGATAAACCACGGTAGGCTTGTTCTAAACTGTTTTCTTCAAGAAAGTGAGCACCTTTAGTGTCCAAGGGAAGTGTATCCTCAACTGACGCCCGTGAGCGCGCCCGCCAGCTGGCAGCGCAGCAGGCAAAGAAATCATCCAAGTCCTCTACTCGCTGGATTCAGCTAACCGTCCTTGCCGTGGTACTACTTATCGTTGGTATCATCGCGGTAGTAGTCGTTAACGGCAACAAAAACCAGATTGCTGAATCAGGACCCGTACCAGCGTCTGCTAACCAGTACGGTGGTATCGTCCTGACAGCTGATGGCATTAAACAAAACACCAGCACTGAAGAGACCCGCGACGTTAATAACCTAGGCACGTCAGAGAACAAATACACCAACGCAGAAGGCGTTGAAGTTGCTATGCCCCTAGGTGTTGCTACTGCTGAGGAAGCTGAGAATAACGGGGAACCGGTCCGCGTCACCGTCTTCCAGGATTACGACTGCGTGCATTGTGCACAGTTTGAGAGCCAGTACGGTGATGAGATCGAAGAACTGGTGAAGAGCGGAAAAATTACCCTGGAGGTACGCAACTTGACCTTCCTTGACGCCTCTAGCCCCAGCTTCTATTCAGCCCGCGCTAACAATGTTGCCTTTGCCGTAGCTGAGCAGGTCTCTAGTGAACAGTTCCTGGAATTCCAGAAGGAAATCTTTAGCTATCAGGGCACCGGCGGTCTTTCGAATGAAGAGCTCGTGGACATCGCTTCAAAGCACGGTGCTGATGTTCAGGACGCAGTCAATGACAACACCTGGCGTCCCTTCGTTAACGTTGTGACGATGGAATCATCCACTAACGGAATCTCCGGAACTCCCACTATCTTTGCAGATGGTGAGCAGTTCACCGCATCTGATTTCTCCTCCTGGATCAACCAGAAGATTGACGCTAAAGAATCTAACTAAAGCTCCTCACCACTCCCGTATTTGTTCAGGAACACTGGAATAATGCAATAAACTGGGAAACGTACTTGTAGGGACAGCTACAGGGTCGGCTATATGCCGGTCTATAGCTGTCCCTTTTTCTTTACCTTTTCAAGGAGAAGCTCTTGCCCCTTCGCCTTCTGATAGATTGCGACCCAGGTATTGACGATGCTCTAGCTCTTACCTATGCCTTTGCGCACCCAGAGGTAAGTGTAGAAGGCATCGTGGCCACCGGTGGAAATGTAAGCACTGAACAGGTAGGAAGGAATATTCGCGGACTCCTCCATCTGCTGGGCGCACCGCATATCCCCTGGGAGCTAGGGGCCATCAACCCTCTTGCCCAAGCTTTGATAACCACTGAGGAAACCCATGGACCTCTAGGAACCGGGTATGCCCTGCTACCCGGTCAGCAGGAGCCCACCGAAAAAGAACACGGCAGGGGAGCTGAACTGTGGGTAGAGACCGCTGCCCGTTACCCGGGTGAGCTGCACGGGATCGTCCTGGGACCAAGCACCAACCTTGCCCTGGCTCTAGAGCTAGACCCCACCCTGCCCAGCAAACTGGGCAGTCTACACATCATGGGTGGGGCTCTGAACCACCGCGGTAATACCATGCCCACCACAGAGTGGAACGTGCATTCAGACCCCGAAGCCCTCGCCAGCGTGCTGACCGCCTTCGATGGACCAGGTGCCACCTGCTCACCGGTGCTCTGCCCTCTAGACCACACCGAGAACAGCCTCATCACTCCGGAGCGTCGAGCCGCATTGACTGCTGGGGGAGGTGCGTTACTGGAGGCTCTAGACCTGGCTTTGCAGTTCTATATGGAATTTCATGAATCAGACGGGTTAGGCTTCATTGCTCACGTGCATGACCCCTTTGTCACTGCACTTGCCGTCAATACCGCGTTAGATAACGGACTGGTTCTGGCTCAGAGCCTGCCCGTGGCTCTAGACGTTGAGCTGACCGGCACCCTGACCCGCGGTCAGACCGTTGCCGACTGGCTAGGACGCTGGGGCAGAGAACCCAATGCAAAGGCATTGGTCGCTGCGGACGCTGAGACCTTCTTTGAGCACTTCATCGAAACCGTTAGAGCGCGGTACGCGGTGGCAAGTTAGCTAAAACTACCCTACAAAAAGAACGATTATTTATTAGGAAATCATGCACACGACATCTGGACAGAGGTTCTCGTCAGTAAACGCGAACCTCGGTAAAAGAAAGAAACAAGGCGCAACAGAACCCATGACCAAGGGGCAAAAAGTGCTTAGCACATTAGGTGCCTTTGCTATTGTGGCAACCTATCTCTTTGCTGTGCTAACCGCTGGTGGGGGCGCCAACTACACCGGCTACCTAGAAGACACGGCTCAAGCACAAGCAGCGCTATCAATGCCTCTCATGGTGGGCTACACGGCAGGAGTAGTTTTGCTACTCGTCGCAAATCTCTCCCGGTTACCCCTCTCCCTCATCGCTCTCATCCCCTTCGCGGCCGCTTTCAATATTATCCTCGGACAGATTATTGGATTCTCTGGGGTACCCCTTTATCTAGACTCTGTAGCTACCGTTCTCATAGGCCTACTGGCTGGACCGGCTGCGGGCGTCCTGACGGGAATTATCACCAACCTTGCCTGGGGGCTGAGCATCAATCCCACAGCAATCCCTTTTACAGCCGGGGCCGCAACTATTGGTCTTTTAGCTGGCCTAGCAGGGCGCTACGGCCTACACAAGAGACTGTGGGCGTTGCTGGTAGCAGGGCTCCTTACCGGGGTCATCGCCGGCTTGCTCGGTGCACCCATCGCAGCCTTCGTCTTTGGAGGTGGGCAGGGTGTGGGGACCGGATCCATCGTCGCAACTTTACAGGCAGCAGGTCAGTCTCTTCTGGGGGCTACCACTTTGCAGTCTCTCTTATCAGACCCCTTAGATAAAACTATTGCCTTCCTCTTAGCCTGGGTCTTACTCAGAGGACTGCCAGCGCGGGTGCTCCAACAGTTCCAGCGCACTCATGCATAGAACCGCGACCCGGGTGCACCCCAAAACCTGGTTTATTTTTGGGCTGAGCGGGCTGCTGCTTTCCTTTGCGCCCCTGCCCATAGGTGCCCGAGGAGTGCTACTGGTAGCTTTCGTGATGATCTTTGTGTTTGCAGGTGCTTTCACGCAGTTTCTACGCTTTAGCCTGGTGGGCCTGCTACCGGTTGCCCTGGTAGCTTGGACTATCCAAGCGGTTAGCTACAGGGGTCAGACTATCTACACCAGCTGGGAGCCGGTGCCCGGCATCCTTTTTAGCGTTACTGCTGAGGGGCTGGCATTTGGAGGGCAGATGGCATTACAGATTCTCTGCTTTGGAGCTAGTTGCTCCCTACTCTCGCTACTGATCAGCCCTTTAGGTCTTCGTAGTGCGCTGACGTCCTGGCATCTGCCGCCCCGGCTGGTGTACCTGCTGTGTGCATCTCTTAACGCTCCCAGGCAACTGGGGTTTTATGCAGACCTTGCGAAAGAAACGGGGCGGGCGAGGGGCCTGGCTGATTCAAAGCTAACGCACCGAATCTGGCTGCGAATGCGAACGGCCTCTGCGCTTTTTAATCTGGTGCTCCTGGACCAGGAGGTACGGGGAAGAAGCCTGGCTGATAGAGGTCTTGATCAAAAAGGGCCTCGAGTCTATCTAACCACTACCCCGGATAGCACCTGGCAGATTCTTATACGCTGGTCGGTGCTTGGGGCAAGCGCCCTACTCTCCTTAGCCAGTTATGGGGTGGCACTGTGACAGTCTTGTCCAGCAGCGACTTGCTGCACCTCGATAACCCGCGAGTTCGTGCGCTGGTGACCGGGCAGGACGGTAGCGGCAAGAGCCAAGCAGCCCAAGATTATGCTGATGCGCACGGGGGCATCTATATGCCCTGCGCTCCCTACGCGCATATGAGTGGGTTAGCCACCACGGTGGCAGATGAAATTGCCTTGGGGCTAGAACGACGGGTGGGTAGCGTTAACGAGCTAACCGTTGCCGTTCAAGCACTAGCTGCTGACTTAGGGATTGAAGAGCTGCTGGACGCTGACCCGCTCAAGCTATCGGGCGGGCAGACCCAGCTGGTCGCACTAGCCGGTCTCTTGAGTCTGGGTGCTCCTGCACTTGCTATCGATGAGCCCCTCCGCGGATTAGATCAGCGCATGCAGGAACGTGTGCTAAAAACTCTCTGTGCCTATAAAGGGCCGGTGCTGTGGGTGTCAGTTCGTCCCACAGCTCGTGAGAGAGAAAGTGCCAGCCATGTTCTTGACCTCGGCCAAGAAAAGAACAATTATCAGCCTTTGGCCCTGCAGCTTCCTGCGCGGCAGCCCATCACCCTAAGCGCTCAGGAACTGGGGGTTTCCCCTCTTATACCCGTGCGGCGTCGCCGACGAACCAAGCAAACGGCGCCGCCACTACAGCAAAATCTATCTCTTCAACTCAAGAGCGGCGAAACGCTGCTGGTAAGCGGGGCTAACGGTAGCGGTAAGAGCACCCTATTACGAACCCTTGCTGGACTGCAGACCCCAGCGTCCGGGGTGGTGCTAGCCGGTGAGAAAGAACCTGCCACGCTACCTGCTCCCCGGCGGGTGCGGTACGTGCAACTGGTGGCACAGAGCCCAGCCCACCATTTTCTATCCTCCACCGTGGCTGAAGAACTGAAGCTAGGTGCCGGAGCTGACTCATCTCAACAGGTTCGTGAAGGCTTGCTGACTGCTATCGGTCTGCGGGGGCAAGAGAACATACACCCACTTGACCTGCTACCTGCACAGCAGCGGCTACTGACCGTTGCGTCCGCGCTTGCCGGGGCAACGCCCTGCCTTTTACTCGATGAACCTACCGAACAGCTGGACGATCACGGTCTGCAATGCCTAATCAACCTTCTCCAAGCCCACCTGGGGGCTGGAGGTAGCCTCGTTATCGCAACACACGACCCGGCACTCTACACAGCTTTGCACGGTACCCACCTGCACCTTACCTAAACCGCCAAGATGCGAAGCCCCACCCAATCCGCTATGCTAGATAGGCACCCGCCTCCTTAGCTCAGCTGGCCAGAGCACCTGTCTTGTAAACAGGGGGTCACCGGTTCGAATCCGGTAGGGGGCTCTGAACGAAATCCGGTTGTCTCTAGGGTTTTCAAGGTTACTACGGTAATCAGAAGACCGAGAAGCAACCGGATTTTTCTGTCTTGCTAACAGATTTGCTAACAGCAGACACGGGTTCCTCCTTCCGGGATATTGAACATGTGGCTGACGAAACCTAGCATGCAACATATATTAAATCTTAATATAAGTGACTGTCCGCTCTACCACTGGTCATAGCCGGTTAACAACCCTGTTAATTTTTTTCATCACGGTACTCATTTGCTGGACCGGCCTGTGCATAACTGGCGTGAGTAACCCCTTGCCCTATCAGCTAACATCAAAGAATTCGTTGACTGATTATAAAGGAATGCGAGGGGCTTTCGGTTAAGTTGTGGTAATGGTTGATGAGGGTGGCTGTATTACTTACAACTCTGCTTGTCAATTATTTTTTCCTTCTTTCATGTCTTTGGAGATATACATCGTCTACCAACCATAAAATTTGTATATGAGTTTTGCAGCAACAGTTTATAAAGTTCTCATTGCTTCCCCGTCAGATGTCAGGGAGGCCCGAGGTGAAGTTGAGACAGCAATACACCAGTGGAATACGCATAATGCTGAGAATCATTCCGCGATCTTACTTCCATGGAGATGGGAAGACGGAGGCATACCTCTCTTGGGTGATAGTCCGCAGAACATCTTAAATGATCAGGGCGTTAAATCTGCTGACATCGTCATCGCGCTGTTCGGAACTAGACTTGGAGCTCCAACAACGAACTACGATTCAGGAACCGTTGAGGAGATTTTGGAATCACTAAAGAATGATAAGCGCGTGCACGTTTATTTTTCTGATCGATCTGTTGAGCTTAGTCAGATAGATATAAAACAACTCGTTTCTTTGCAGGCCTTCAAGGAGAGGTTGGGGGAGCTTGGGCTTTATGATAGCTTCGATTCACTGGAAAATTTAAACAAAAAAGTATTAAATGCAGTGAATAAAGATGTTTGGGACTTGCGAGAAACCTCAACTCAAAAATCATCTGATAGGAGAGCCCCAGAACAGGAGCCGAATGCTCATTTTTCTTTGGAGGGGGAGGGTGCAAATTTATCTGCAGCAACAAATGGTCTCGATAAAAATCAAGTAGAGTTTAGAGTTCAGCCCCGCAATGAACGAGAATTTAAAGGGACTGATAAGCGAGGGAAAGCGCAATACAGATTACGAAATTGGATCGAAGTAGAAAACATCGGCGGTAGAGATGCTGAGGACGTAACATTTGCGGCTCAAATTGATGAAGGGCGATTCATGAGGTTGATGGTTCCCGAAAATCCGATAACTATTCAGTCAGGAAGTAAAAGGGAGCTCCCTGTCCAGTATTCAGCTGCCGGAAAATCAGGGGCCAAAGTTACAATACAGTGGTCTTGTGATGGACAAATGGAAGAAAAAACTTTCAATGTTGAGTAGTAGATAACTTCATTTCATCTGTGAGAATTTTCTTTACTGATTCAAGGCTCCTCCAGTGCTACCTCGTCTAAACTCCCTAAGTTACCAACGAACATGCAAGGCCCGGGCTTTTGCCCCCTTGATCGTTGCACTCATCCTATACTTTGGCGGGGTAGGGGGAAGGGGATGTAAAAATCTAGCCTCAACGAATATGAAGTGAAGGTATTTTGCGCACTCTGCTTGGTGCCTTTGACTGCTAACTCATCGCATGGTTTAGGTTTTTACTTTTTAATTATTGGAGTGCTCCATGCTCTTTTGCCTTGTAACTCAGCTACATTCCAGTATTTGCCAGGGTGAACTCTAATTTTGTTTTGTACATTTGTTAATAGGGCGTCAGTCTTGCTCCTCGATTTCCGAGGCATCCGAGCAATAAAATCTGCGACAATAACCTGAAAAACCTCGATAGTTCTCAGTCTTCGATAACAGACTGTAATGAAGGTTCCCTCGATTACCGGCTGAACGCGAATCAACTGATGTGAGTTCCTCTGCATCGGCCATGGTATATGTGCAGCATCGTTCAGTACATGAACTTTACCTCCATGAAAGTTGTGTATATTTTCAACCCAAACTGGCCAATAATGGAGTCTCTTTAAGATGAGTGAGCCGTTAGATGCCCACTCCACAGTCCATGGATCTTCCCTGCCAATCTGTAGCCAATCAAGAATAGATATAATAAAGGCGACTAATGCGATGAACAAGGATGTTGCAGCAATGTAGTCAGATGTAGTCATAAACTTAGTCTTCCTTATCCAGAACTAGCTAGAGGTCGAGTAAACATGATTCCCCATGCCGCCACTCATCTAAATCAGTTTGAGCTCCTATCTCTAGCTCAAAAGGGTCTAACTTTTCTTCGTGCAGATACATCATGTCAATGTCGTATCTAGCCGTAGCTTATACCCTGGCTTCCTAGATGCTCATCCGGGCACCTTCAGCGTATTGATTAATTGGTTGCTTCGGTTCAGTGACCAGATTATGCAATCTATCTAGACTCTGCATCGTGTTTGTTGCAGTTGAAGATAACCGACCATTCTGTAGCAGAAATTGTTGACTCAACCTCAGCTATCCACTGCTGCCGATTTACATAGTTCCAATCAGAATGCTCAACTCTTGTAAAGCCTTGGTACGACCTCTCAAGATGAGATTGCCAATGATCTGCTCCAGAGTTCGTGTATCCGGGGCTACCAACATATTTCATACATCTCACTTTACTGAGCCAATTAGCAAGGAGACTATCTAAGGAAGATAATTGGTGGGGCAAAATATGATGGTGGGTTCATGTTTGTGCAAAAGAACGCACCTGCGTACCCGTTATTCCAAAATGCCTGCGTGGTAAACTAAATGCTGACCACGGGGAGGACGCAAGCACCCACCAGGTGCTAACGTGCTTACCCAAACAGCCTGATTTGCTCCAGCGAATCAGGTTTTTTCCATCACGGGATAAAAGTCGTGTTGCGGCTCACCACCCCATGCGGAAGGCAACACACATGTCAAAGCAATCAGTGCTCCACCCTTCAAACGAACGTTTTATTGAGCAACCCCGCTTCCGCCCCGAAATTCAGGGCCTTCGTTCGCTTGCTGTGCTACTGGTCGTTACCTACCACGTCTGGTTCGGACGAGTCTCAGGTGGCGTTGACGTCTTCCTCTTCATCTCAGCCTTCCTGCTTTCACTCTCGTCGCTAAGAAAAATACACGACGGCAAACCACTCCAGGTCATCAAATACTGGCTGCACGTTTTCCAGCGACTTCTACCAGCGGCCCTCACCGTCATCCTAGGCACCCTAGTAGCTGCCTACTTTATCGTTGCGCCCTCGCGCTGGAGCTCGCTACTGGCAGATGCCAAAGCTGCCGTCTTTTACTTCCTTAACTGGCGACTAGCCAACAACGCTGTGGACTACTACGCCCAGGACGCCACCACCAAGACACCCTTCCAGCACTTCTGGTCCCTCTCCATGCAGGGACAGATCTTTATTCTCTGGCCACTCCTCTTCACCCTTGTTGGTTTCTTAGTGTGGTACCTGCGGCTTAAAACAACCGGGGTGGCTCTGCTCATCTTCGGTAGCGTTTTCGTTGCCTCCCTCACCTTCTCCATTAAAGAAACCGCCACCAACCAAGCCTTCGCCTACTTTGACACCCGCACCCGCCTCTGGGAATTTGCTGCCGGTGCTCTTTTGGCGATTCTCCTTCTTAAGTGGCAAGCACCCCGCAAAGCCCGTGTCGTTATGGGTTGGGTAGGCATCGCGGGACTTGTCTCCGCCGGGTGGCTGTTACCTATCGAAACTGGATTCCCCGGTTACCTAGCCCTCTGGCCCCTGCTCTCGGGTGCCATGGTTATCGCTGCCGGGCAGACCGATTCAAAATTTGGGGCAGACCGCTTTCTCTCTGCTGCGCCCCTTCAAAAAATGGGCGCCATTTCCTACTGCCTCTACCTGGTGCACTGGCCAGCGCTAATCCTTTACACCACTGCTGTGGGTAAAGAGCAAGCTGGCTGGATAGACGGCAGCGTCATTATTCTTGGGTCGATTGCGCTGGCCTGGGTGCTGCACACCTGCGTCGAGAAGCCTATGAGAGCACTGGACAAGAAACCTCTCATGAATGCTCGCAAGAAGCAGGCAACTGACGCGCCTCAGCTGCCCTGGGCTAAGAAACCCTCTATGGCTTCAAAGCTAGCCGGTTACCGGAGACCAGCTGCTACTCTAGCCGTACTTTTGGCTCTGGCTTCCTTACCTCTGAGCGCTGCTCAAGCCTGGGTGAATAAGCAAGAAGAAGAAACAATGGCTCGCGCTGAAACCGCTGGTTCTGCGGCATACCCGGGGGCACTAGCGTCAGACCTTAACGCTCGCTACCGTGACCTCCCCGTCCCCTTAGCAGACCCAGTCTCTCAATTTGATGGACTCTCTGAGAACTGCACGGGCCAGTTCGCCGTTATTAACCCAGAGCTGGAACAATTCTGTTCCGCTCAAGCGTGGGGTGCAGAAGACGGCCCTTTGACCATCATCGTCGGTGACTCTCACGCCCAGCAAAGCATCTCAATGATGCGCCCCATCGCACAGGATAACCACATGACCTTGATGGCCTACCTGCTGGGTGGCTGCAAGTTCCCTACCACCTCAAGCTGGGCGGACTGTAATAACTTCAGTACCGCTATGATCGAAGAAATCCTTGCTCAGAACCCTGCTAACGTTGTGCTGATTTCATCGGTCAGCATGGATAACGACCCCAACGACGGCACCCCGCCGCGCTACGATGAGGCAGTTCAGCGTTTCACGGACGCAGGGATTAACGTTATTGGCATCCGCGACAATCCTCGCTACGAGTACAACATGTATATCTGTGGCCAGGAAAATATGCGTTCTCTCTATGACTGTGGCGCCAACCGTGCCGATAAAGTGGCGGGGCCATCACCAGATAACGACCTGATGGAAAATACCAACTATTTCTCTATTGATCTCACCGAACAGCTCTGCCCTCAGGGCTGGTGCCCTGCCATCATGGGCAATGTCTTTATCTACATCGATGACAACCACATCTCCAAAGCTTATGGGCAGACCCTTTCTCCCTTTGTACAGCAGCAACTTCAAGCCCAAGAATGGAACCCCTGGGGTGGTACTTCGCCTGAGGATTATGGCAACGAAGAGGATGCCTTCGCTGATGCTCTCACAGAAAATGGTGAACTATAAACCGGAGAAATCGGCGCGAATAGACAAGAAAAGCACCATGATTAGGAGCTTAGTCTAGGCAACCACTATTTCTTGAGGTCTGGAAAACTCGCTGGTAAGTATATGAATCAAGTACACCGTTTTGCGGATTAGCGCATAAAAACATATTGTTATTATGTTTAGGTATACCTAATTCGACTTCTAGCACTCCCTAATCGCTAGACCGCTCTACCAGGAGAATACAGAAATGGTTGTCATCTCACGCAGCGCCTTCCTCAAGGCAGCAGCCGCTACCGCAGCAGCAGGTCTACTCGCAGGTTGCACCACCGGCTCGGGAGACACCTCCAACAGCGACCCTTCCGGCGCAGCGGGGGAGAGTTACACCGTCAAGCATGCCTTCGGTGAAACCACCTTCGAGAGCGTACCCCAGCGTGTGGCCGTGGTGAATTACTGGAAGAACCCAGATGTCCTTCTTGACCTGGGCGTCGTACCGGTTGGTACCCCCACCGTGACCTACGGTGGCAACGCAGCAGGCTCAACCGATTGGTTTGATGCAAAACTTGCTGAACTCGGCGGTGAAACCCCCACCTTCTACGATGAAACAGACGGCCCCGATTACGAGACCCTAGCTCAGCTCAACCCCGATGCCATCTTCTCCGTCTATACCGACATGAGCCAGGAAGTCTACGATAAGCTCTCCGGCATTGCCCCCGTGGTGGCTATGCCCGAAGGCGTAGCTTCCTACGCGGCGTCCTGGGAACAGGTAGTAGAACAGGCAGGTGCCATGCTGCAAAAGCAGGATGAGGCCCAACAACTGATTGAAGCAACCCACAAGACCATTGAGGACGCCGCAGCGCAGTACTCGCAGCTCTCCGGTAAGACCTTTGCCGCCGGCATGTTCAGCCTTGAAGAGCAAACCTTCAGTGCTTACACTGCCACCGATTCCCGCTCACAATTCTTGACTTCTTTGGGGATGGAGATCAGCCCTTACATCACCCAGAACACTGCTGATGACTCAGGCTTCTTTATCGCTGTTTCCGGTGAAGTCATTGATCAGGTAGAGGCTGATGTTGTGTGGGCCTGGGGTACCTCAGCATCCGATGAAGCAGATATCACGGCAGATCCCCTCTTCTCTCAGATGCCCGCAGTGGCCGACGGTGGGCTAGTGGTTGAAACCGATAACGCTGTATCTATCGCTGTATCAGCGGCCTCACCTCTATCACTGAACTGGGTGCTTACCGAAACCCAGACCCTGCAGAAGCTTTCAGCAGCGGCTGACAAGAGCTAGACACAGCGCCGCCGCCAGGAGTCTTGCTCCCCTGGCCTAGCTCTGCCGTCTTTTCAGATTGCATATGACACCATTTCGTTTAGCCCAGCGCCATTCCGTACCAGCCTCCACCCAGAAACGAGCAGTAGTTCTGCTGGTCCTCTTGGTGGCTTTTGGCGCAGCAGCGGTTCTTTCCTTTGCGGTGGGTGCCCGCGCTATCAGCTTCAATACGGTCCTGGCCTACCTCACCGGGAGCGAAAATTTGGGGCAGACGGACGCCGCGGTCCTCTCCCAGCGCCTGGTACGCACCCTGTGGGCAGCGATGGTGGGGGCGGCTCTAGCCCTTGCCGGTGCCGGCATGCAGGGTGTGACCCGCAACCCCCTGGGGGATCCGGGTATTTTGGGTGTCAATGCCGGGGCGTCCTTCGCGGTCGTTGCTGGGATTACCTTCTTCTCAGTGCAGAGCACCAGCGCCTACGCAGCCTGGGCTTTTGTGGGCGCTGCCATCGCCTCGGTGCTGGTCTACAGTCTTGCCTCCCTGGGCAAGGGAGGGGCTACCCCCGTCAAGTTAGCCCTCATGGGTGCAGCTATCTCAGCTGGCCTCGGCTCGCTCACCACCGCCCTGATTCTGCAGAACCAGAACGCGCTAGATAGTCTACGCCGCTGGCAGGTAGGAACCGTTGCCGGTGCCCGCCTAGAAGACCTCACTCCGGGAGCCTTCCTCCTGCTCATCGGTGCTCTCATACTGATCAGCGGCGCCAAAACCATTAACAACTTTGCCCTCGGTGATGACGTAGCAGCCTCCCTGGGGGAAAACGTTGCGCTCAAACGCCTACTGATGGCGCTCGCCATCACCTTGCTCGTGGGAACCAGCGTGGCCCTGGCCGGCCCCATCGCTTTTATCGGACTGATGGCCCCCCACGCGGTGCGTGCCCTGGTAGGCTCCGACTACCGAGCTCTACTGCCCCTGTCCGCCCTCTTCGGTGCGGTGATACTCATCCTGGCCGATACCGTTGGACGCGTCATTCTACCCCCTCAGGAAGTCCAGGTAGGGGTAACTACGGTAATAGTTGGTGTGCCCGTCTTCATCTACCTGGTTCGCCGCGCAAAGGCGGTCAACCTCTAATGAGCGTTAGCCTGACCGGAAGAGAACACCTTACCCAGATCCGCCGTGCCGCCCGTAAACGCCCGCACCTGGTATTGGCCCTGCTGTCACTGACCCTGTTAGGGGCGCTCGCCGTGCGCGTTTTGCTGGGATCCTACACCGTGACCATCCCAGACTTTTTCACTCTTCTGAGCGGCGGCAACCTCGACCATGCCCGCGGAGCCCGCTATATTGTCATGGAGGATAAGCTACCCCGGGCGGTCCTAGGTGCCCTTGCAGGTCTTGCCTTTGGCGCCGCCGGTGCTATTTTCCAGCTACTGCTGCGCAACCCGTTGGCGTCCCCAGACATTATCGGCATCTCTACCGGTGCCTCGCTGGGCGCTGTTACCGCTATCGTTTTCTTTGGCCTCACAGGTTTCTCGGTCTCACTTTTTGCTATCGGTTTCGCGCTGGTGGTTGCCCTGCTCATTATGTTGCTCTCCGCTGGTGACACCGGCGCAGGTAACCGGTTCATCCTAATGGGCATTGGTATTTCTGCACTTGCCAGCTCAGTGATCAGCTACCTTATGAGCCGTATCTCCAGCAGTGACGCCCAAACGGCAACACTGTGGATGAGCGGTTCGCTCTCCAACGCCAACTGGAACCGTATCAGTATTCTGTCGCTAACCCTGCTCATCCTTCTGCCCACCGTGGCTCTTTTACACCGCTACCTGCACGCCCTTGCTGTGGGGGATGAACTGGCCCACGGGCTGGGCGTTCGAACCCATGCCGTGCGCTGGGGGTTCATCACCCTCGGCGTTCTTTTGGCCGCCGTTGCTACAGCAGCAACCGGGCCTATCGCCTTTGTTGCCTTTGTTTCTGGCCCTATAGCCCGCAGGCTCCAAGGCGGGCCGCACTCCCTAACAGCCAGCGCACTGGTAGGCGCCATCATCGTGGTGCTGGCGGACTTTGTCGGGGCCAACCTGATTCCCAGCGGTAATCTGCCGGTCGGTATTCTCACCGGCGCAGCCGGCGCCCCCCTGCTCATCTGGCTCCTTGCCCGGTCACAGAAAGAAGGCAAAGCATGAAAAAGGTAACCCCTCGCCAGCTGGCCATGAAGAACCTTGCCCTGGGCTATGGCAACCAGACCATCGTTCCTAACTTGAGCTTGGATATACCGACCGGTGAAATTACCGCCATTATTGGGCCTAACGGGTGCGGCAAATCAACCCTGCTGCGCGGTGTCTCCCGCCTGCTCAAACCCACCAAGGGCAGCATCACCCTAGATGGTAAACCGCTGACAACCTACGGGGGTAAGGAGTTCGCTCGCATAGTGGGGTTGCTACCCCAGAACCCAATCGCCCCTGACGGCGTCACCGTAGCCGACCTGGTATCCCGCGGACGCTACCCCTATCAAGGTCTCTTTCGCGGTAACTCTGCTGAAGATGACGCCGCGGTTGCCTGGGCACTTGAAGCAACCAACACCATGGAGCTAGCAGAACGCCAGGTCACCGAACTATCGGGCGGTCAGCGTCAGCGTGTCTGGATTGCGATGGCTCTAGCCCAGCAAACAGACATTCTGCTGCTCGATGAGCCCACTACCTACCTCGACCTAGCCCACCAGGTGGAGCTGCTCGATTTGCTAGCTGAACTTAACGAGGTCCGAGGAACCACCATGGTGATGGTGCTCCACGAACTTAACCTGGCAGCACGCGCCGCCCACCACCTCATCGCTATGAAAGATGGGGCGATTGCTGCTGCCGGTACCGCAGCTAACGTGATGACTGAGCAGAACCTAGAGAAAATCTTTGGACTTCGAGCCTCAGTAACTGACCCCCGCGCAGACGGCTCAACCGTTATCGTCCCTCATGCCCGCCGCCCAGTATCTAGCCACGGAGACTCTCATGTCAGAAACCACTAAAAAGCTCGTTCGCCGGCGCGAGGTTTCCCAGTCCATCAACCAGTACGGCGTCTTTCCCGTGACAGTGAGCGGTGTGCGCCGCCTGTCAGAACACTTTGTGAGGGTATCGCTGACCGGCCGCTCGCTGCACCACGCTGCCTCCGCTATCTCGGACGGGACGGGGCAGGTCTATGACGCCTACATCAAGCTCCTGGTACCACCAGCACATGCGAGCGGTCCCACCATGATTGAACTCGATGACACCTGGCGCCAGCGATGGATGGCTCAACCGGTGGAGGACCGCGGCCACATGCGCACCTACACAGTGCAAAATTCGCGTATGGTGCCGGCTGTTGGTATGGACGAAACTCCACTACTGGGCATGTTCCCCGCTGCAGAGGCAGACCTTAGTGTGCTTGAACGCCCGCTGCCCATCGGCGTCCAGCCTGAAATTGACATCGATTTTGTGTTGCATCAGGATGACGCCGGGCAGCTGGGCCCCGCAGCTGCCTGGGCGGCGTCCGCTCAGGCGGGGCAACAGGTATCTTTCCTTGCACCTTTGAGGGGTAGCGGCCTATGGAGCTCGTGGAACCCGGCGCCTTCCCATAACCTGCTGATGCTGACCGATGAAACCGCAGCACCCGCTACGCTTTCTATTCTGAGGACACTGCCCGCTCACGCCAGCGGCACAGTGCTCTGCGAAGTCCCCGGTCAGGGAGATAACCTTGCCGTGCTCTCAGATGTGCAGGAGGTGACCCGGCGCCTGCCTCAGCTAACCGTCAAGTTCCTGCCTCGGGAGCCTAACTCTGAGCGAGGTGAACGCCTTGCCCATGAGTTGCACAGTGTCTTCAACCTGACAGAGACCGAAACCTACCACTACACCGATACCACCGCCGCTGACGAAGTGGTGTGGGGATTGGCAGAGGAAAATGCCGAAACCTACGTCTTTATTGCCGGTGAATCCTCGGTCATCAAGACCCTGCGCCGCATGTGCGTCAATGAAGCCGGTATCGCTAAAGAAAATATCTCTTTCATGGGGTACTGGAAGTGTGGGCGAGCTGAAAGCTAAGCCTTTGCTGGGCGGGGGAGTAAAGTAGTCTTCGTACGTTTTCCCTCATTGAAAGACAAATTCCGTGCCTCTCTCACGATTAGAAGACAGCATCCGCTACGTTGCGCTGGGGGATTCCCTCAGCGAAGGGGTAGGAGATGACGCACCCGAGCGCCCCAACGGGGTGCGCGGCTGGACAGACCGAGTGGCAGAGCAGTTCATGCTGGCTGATAAAAATGCCCTTTACGCTAACCTGGCTATTCGCGGACGCCTATTGGCCCCCATTATTGAAGAGCAGGTGCCAGCTGCTCTTGAGCTGAAACCCAACCTGGTGAGCCTGGTAGGTGGGGGCAACGATACTTTGCGCCCCGGCTTTGATGTGGATGCCCTGATGGTGCGGTACGACGAAGGGTTTAAGGCTCTGCGAGACGAGGGTATCGAGGTTTTTACCCTGACGGGCTTTGACCCCGGCCCCAAGGGTTTCTTTAGCGGTAACCGGGCGCGTACCGCTCTTTTCAATGAGCTGTTGCGCGAAGTAGCTGATAACCGCGGCGTGACGGTAGTGGATTACTGGCGCGCGCATGAGTTGCTGGATTTTCGCTTTTGGGCACCGGATCGCCTGCATATGAACGCTGCGGGGCATACCGTAGTTGCCGGTAAAGTCTTAGAAACGCTGAGCGCCGAGAACATCAATATGGGTAAGCCCGTGGTGCCGGAGACTATCCGCAAAACCCGCATCCAAGAAGCCCGCGATAATGCAAAATGGGCCCGGGAATTTGTGGTGCCCTGGATCGGCCGACGCCTGCGCGGCACTAGTTCGGGGGACTCTATCAGCCCCAAATATCCAGAGCTGACCCGCTTTGACGCACTGCCGGAGGCAGGTGCAGAGGAAGCTTAACCGCTTCTTAAAAGGATTAAAAGCCTTAAGCTGTTAACATCACAGTTGGGATTACAGCCGTGTAATTTGCCCTTAGGCTCCGGCGGGGTGGGCGCAGGTGAGGGTGTGACTTTCCTTTAAAAACCGCGGATTAAAGCCGTTCTTGACTTGCGAAAAGTGGGATAGGCGGTAGAATTGACGGAAGGTTCATGCGCAGACCTGTGCCTGAAAATGTTAGCTTGCGAGATGCTCTTCGCTCCGAGTGAAGACGCTCTTCGCAAGCTTTTCCTTTGGCTCACAGGTTGCGTGGTATCCCGTAATTACCTAGAATTTAAGGCTGTTCGTAGTGGTGGCAACACCTCTCGTGCACCTAAGCTTCACCGTTTTTCCCGCGGCGGAGGCTCGGTTCGGTCTCTCACCCGAGCTTGAGTCTCAGACACTCTAGCCTTGGAGAATAACCCGGTGCTCTACCTATAGGTGACGGGACGCCCTTGCTGATCGCTGATTTTTCAGTGAACGCCAACTGCGTACCGTCATTTCGTCAACATTTGGAGGAGAAAACTATGGCAGCTGTCTGCCAGGTGACCGGAGCTGTTCCCGGCTTTGGACACAGCATCTCGCACTCGCATCGCCGCAACAAGCGTCGCTTCGACCCGAACGTGCAGAAGAAGAAGTACTTTGTACCTTCACTGCGCCGCAATGTAACCCTGAACGTCTCAGCTAAGGGCATCAAGGTTATTGATGCACGCGGTATCGACGCAGTAGTTGCTGACATTCTTGCACGCGGAGAGAAGATCTAATCATGGCATCAAAGGCTAAGGACGTCCGTCCTATCATCAAACTTAAGTCCACTGCGGGCACCGGCTTCACTTACGTAACCCGTAAGAACCGCCGTAACAACCCCGATCGTATGGTTCTCAAGAAGTACGATCCCGTTGTCCGCAAGCACGTTGACTTCCGAGAGGAGCGCTAAACATGGCGAAGAAATCCAAGATTGCTCGCAACGAACAGCGCAAGGTCATCGTTGCACGCTACGCTGAAAAGCGCCTGGAACTAAAGAAGACCCTGGTTGACGAAAACGCAACCGCTGAAGAGCGCGAAGCTGCACGTCTGGGTCTGCAGAAGCTTCCCCGCAACGCTTCACCCATCCGCGTTCGTAACCGCGACCAGATTGACGGCCGCCCCCGTGGCACCTTCCAGAAGTTCGGCATCTCACGTGTCCGCTTCCGCGAAATGGCACACCGTGGCGAGCTACCCGGTGTTACCAAGTCAAGCTGGTAATCTGTAGCTGATACGGTTAGCCTTGCTATTCAGGGCTAACCCTATAGGCCGCAAGAATTTTTGAAAGTCTCAGGAGGAGCATTTCATGGCTAAGAACCGTAGCGAACTCGTTGCAGAGGTTGCAGAAAAGGCTGGCACCAGCCAGGCAGCAGTGAACGGTGTACTGGATGCACTGTTCCAGGTCTTCGAAGCATCTGTTGCACAGGGCGAGAAGATCACCATCCCCGGTTGGATGGCAATTGAGCGTACCGACCGTGCAGCTCGTACCGGCCGCAACCCGCAGACCGGCGAAACCATTCAGATTCCCGCAGGTCACGGCGTTAAGCTGACTGCAGGTTCAAAGCTGAAGGCAGCAGTCTCCAACAAGAAGTAAATTCTTGCCAAGACTTCTAAGGGAGTCACCCCTCAAGGGGTGGCTCCCTTTTTCTTTAATCGCGCACTTACCGGCATAAGCCCTTGCCACCTACCCTCAGGGCTCTTGAGGGATCTATGAGATAATGAAGCGGTTGGATCCAAATACTTAAGGAGGGCGTCATGAGCAAAGCGCACCGGGTGCTTCGTGCCTGGACCGTTGCCCTCATGGCTACCGTTCTTGGGGCGACCAGCCATACCCTAGCGGGTGGCGAGTTGCCCCACCCCCTCATTTTTGGTCTTGCTACTTCACTGGCCGCCTGCCTTACCCTGCTAGCAACCGCATTCA
Source organism: Rothia sp. LK2492 (assembly GCF_040946345.1). NCBI lineage: Bacteria > Bacillati > Actinomycetota > Actinomycetes > Micrococcales > Micrococcaceae > Rothia > Rothia sp. LK2492. Next base: position 18,556 of record NZ_JAYWLX010000002.1, read on the forward strand.
CCACCTCGCGAATGAGCTTAGCGACCGGTGTGCTGACCGGGCAAGGTCTCCTGCACGCCCTATACACGCACGGCTCCACAGTGCAGATAAGCGGGGAAGGGCACCACGCTCACCAACTGACAGTGGTAGCCCACAGTCAGCCCTACAGCTATGGCGCGGATATGTGGGTAGGCCACGCGCTTGCAGCGCTGGCGACCTACAGCGTACTCGCCTACGGGGAGCAACTTCTTGAAGCACTAGCTGCCCTAGTCCACGCCAGTATCAGGGGGCTGACTCCAGTACGAGAGACCAGATTCATCGTGACTCGGGTCAAAGCTCCGGCTCATTTCTTTGCTGTTGGGTCTCACCGTCTTTCCTTCCTGTTAGAAAGCAGAGTCACGCGAGGCCCACCAGCCCACCTTGCTTCGTAAAAGACCAGAACTTACTAGCAAGGACTCTCCTATGGCAGACGCCAAAAAGAACACTTTCTCAGCCCACGCTCGAGCAGCTACAGCCACCGGCTTGCTGGCACTCAGCCTGGGTTTCACCCCTGCGTACGCTCACGATGAGCTGGTGAGCACTAATCCCGCCGCAGATACCACCTTGGAACAAGCACCCAGCGAGCTGGAGCTGACCTATAGCGGTGACATCATGGACGTCGCCGGTGCCAATCAGGTTCGCGTGACCAACGCTGCCGGTGAGACGGTGACCGAGGGTGAACCAGAGGTTGACCGCACAGTCGTGACCCAAGATTTAGCGACGCAAGAAACAGGTGACACCTACACGGTCACCTGGCGTGTGGTTTCTTCAGACGGGCACCCCATTCAAGGAACCTTCACCTACACCGTAGGGGCAGGTGCGGCTCAGAGCACTGAGCCAGTAGCTTCGGAAGAGACAGAGGAGCAGCAAACACAGCCAGCTGAACCGCTCACGGTCGCGAGCCAGGGCATGTCCACCGGCGCCAAAGTGGCACTCTTCCTGGCCGCTGCTGCGGCGATGATGGGTGCGGCCTTCGTTATTCTGGCCAAAACAAAGAAGCGCAAGTAGCCCTTCCATTACCGGCTCCATACCACAGGCTGGAGCTTAGCTCGTCTACCTGCGGGCATCGTATCAAACATTAGGGGCTTGCCCAGAACGAACGGTGGATTCCTGACCACTGAAGCTGAGGATATCCGCGAAACCATCTGCTCTGGGCTAGCGAACAGTCGCTATCTGCCCCCCAAAAAAATTAGAAAGTAAAACCATGTTCTCTCACAAAATGGCTCGTATCTCGGCCCTTTCTGCTGTTGCGCTTCTAGCGCTGGCAGGGTGTGGCTCATCAACCGACACCTCATCGAACCAGCCCAGCAGTAGCGAAGCGTCCACCTCAGCTGCGGCTGAGACATCTGCTCTGACCGTTGAGGGTGCCTGGATTAAAGCTGCGACCGGCAACATGACTGGTGCCTTCGCCACGCTCACCAACACTGGGGATGAGCCCATCACCATCGAGGGTGCCAGCAGCGACGCAGCCGGCATGGTGCAGCTACACACCACCGAGATTGACCCCAACACCGGGACTAGCACAATGAAAGAAGTCAAGGAAGGCTTCACCATTGAACCGGGGGCTAGCTTTGAACTGGCACCGGGAGGTAACCACATCATGCTCATGGAGATGAAGTGTTCACTGGTTGCAGGTACCTCCAGCGTCATTACGCTCGATACCTCAATTGGTGCCGTTGAATTTGATGCTGAAGTGCGTGATTTCAGCGGTGCGAAAGAGGAATACGCACCGGGTGAAGCTAGTGCACCGGCCCACGAAACCATGTCAGAAGACCACTCGATGCACGGGGAAAGTGATCACTCTGCCCACGATGCAGAACAAGGTGATGAATCTGCTGAAGCCGTCCTGCCTCAGTGCGCTTAGATCAGCGCACCTGAATTCACCCACACAGCGTTGAGGTAGCACCCGCCCCGCAGCTGAAGACCAGTTGCGGGGCGCCCACCCGCTACCCATACAAGAAGCATAAGACGTAGGCTAACGCCGGGGGAGAAAGAGAACCATGACCGGTTCATTTGATGAAGACTTTGAGAATGCAACCGCCGATGTCGAGCAGGCACCAGCCCGGCCGGCGTCCAGCCGCCGAACTTTCGTAGCTGGAACGCTAGGAGCCGGTGCGGGAGTTGCCGCTACCCTAGGGATTCAATATGCTGCCGGGGCCTCGGAACGAGATAGCCCGACTCCCGCCCCACCGTTGCAAGAGGCCCGAGTGCCCTTCTACGGTCAGAGGCAGGCTGGTGTTGATACACCAGCCCCCTCCTACGCGCTTTTCATTGCCCTTGACCTCAACGGTGGGACGGACGCCGATGGCGTGCAGCGTTTGCTGCGCGTGCTCACTAGCGACGCCGCATCCCTCACCCAGGGCACTGCACCAGTGGTAGACCAGGAGCCTGAGCTAGCTACCGTACCTGCTCACCTCACCGTCACCTTCGGGTTTGGCGAGCGCATCTTCGATATCGTAAACCCCGCACAGAAGCCCACTTGGCTCCAACCACTGCCCGCCTTTGAAAAGATCGATCAGCTTCAAGATCAGTGGAACGATGGGGACTTGCTGCTGCAGCTCTGTAGCTCCGACCGTTTTACGCTGGCGCACGCCCAAAGAATGCTGCTGAAAACCGTGCGGTCAATGAGCCGGGTGCGCTGGGTGCAAGAAGGCTTCCGCCGCGCTTATGGCAGCGAGCCTGACGGGCAGACGATGCGCAACCTCTTTGGCCAGGTGGATGGCACCATCAATCCCTCAACCCAGGATGACAGCATGGACCGCTTTGTCTGGGGTAACCACGAAGAGCTGGAACCCTGGGAGCCTGGGGGAACCTCCTTGGTCATCCGCCGCATCCACATGAACCTCGATACCTGGGACCAATCAGACCGACCAGCTCGTGAGGACGCGGTGGGGCGCAACCTCACCAATGGGGCACCGCTCACAGGCACTCAGGAGCATGACCCCGCCGACCTTTCAGCAACCAACGAGCTGGGTTTCACCGTCATCGCTCCCTACGCCCACATTCGCCGCGCCAGCGCTCAGAGCCGAGTGGAACGCATCCTCCGCAGGGGATACAACTACGACCTGCCGGTGCAGAACGCCTCGGGGTTCTCTGAACACTTTGAAACCGATGGGGGAGTGAGCAACTCGGGTCTCATCTTTTGCTCCTACCAGGCAGACCCTCTGCTTCAGTTTCTCCCCATTCAAGAACGTCTGGCTGAGCTCGATATGCTCAATACCTGGACGGTCCCTATCGGCTCCGCGGTTTTTGCTCTTCCGGCAGGTTGCGAGCAGGGCGGCTTCATTGGCGAGAACCTCTTTACCTAAACTTTTACCGACCAACCAGGCTCACACCACCACGCAGGAATAATATGGCACAGCAAACAAGGGCGCACAAGACAGCCCCGCACCCCCGTCTCAACGGGCTAGGCACCCACTGGATTTGGGCCTTTCCCGCAGCTGCCTTTCTGAGCTTGCTAGCGAGTCTTACCCTCAGCGGTAGTGCAGCAGCTACAGACCTAGCCGACGCCGGCCCGCTCGTTCGGTGGGGTCTGCCGATTGCTGAGATGGTGCACAATTTCGCTATGGTTACCGCCATGGGTGCTCTGCTCTTTGCTGTTGCGATCGTCCCCCGCTTCCTTGACTCAGCCCGGGGTAAGAGCCGTGTGAACATGGCGCATGCAACCGACAAGAGCCAGCGCCTGAAAAACCTCACCCGCACAGAACACCCCGCCTTTATCGCCGTGATGAACCTGGCGGCAGCTGCATCAGCTACCTGGACCATCGCCGCAATTGCCGTGCTCATCTTCAGCTACGCCGACATATCGGGCCGAGCTATTGAGGCCAGCTCCTCCTACACCACGGAGCTCATCAGCTACATCACCACCATCTCGGCCGGCCAGCAGGAAGCCGCCACCATCATCGTGGCGGCCCTGGTCTCAACCCTTGTTTTTGCGGTGCGCTCGCTCACCGGTCTCTTGGTAACTTTGGGTATCTCTTTCATCGGTATCATCAACATGGCTCTGGGTGGGCACTCATCGGGCGGTAACGACCACATGGGGGCGGTCAACTCCTTGGGCTTGCATCTGCTCGGTGTGGTGCTCTGGACCGGCGGGCTGATTGCCCTTGTTTTTATTTCACGCACCATTTCAGGTAAGGACGCAGGCAGCGGCACCCTGCCCGAAAGCGCGCGAGGGGAACACACGGCGACCAACCGCAGAGTGCCTCTGGCGGTGAGTGTATTGCGCCGTTATTCCACCCTGGCGCTAGGTGGCTTCATCCTGGTCACGCTCTCCGGCATCATTAATGCCCTGGTGCGCATGAACACCCTCGCTGAGCTTTTTACTACCGTCTACGGCGCCCTAGTGCTGGCTAAAATTATGCTGACCTTACTATTGGGAGCCTTCGGCGCCGTCCACCGCCTACGCCTCATACCCATGATGCAGTCGGGGCAGATAGGTGCAGCTAAGGGCCTGTGGTATGCCATTGCCTGTGAGCTGCTACTGATGGGTGCCACCAGCGGTCTTGCGGTAACGCTTTCCCGCACAGCCCCACCTGCACCAGAAACTCTTGACGCCGGCGCTGAACCGGTACGCATCATCACCTGGTATGACATGCCACCCGAACCCGGCATCGCCGAGTGGTTCACCCAGTGGCGCTTTGACTGGTTCTGGGTCGCTTTCATCGCTTTCGTTGGGTTTACCTACCTCTGGGCCTTTATCAAGGTAAAACGAGCCGGTGGTAGCTGGCCTATCTTCCGCCTGCTGTCCTGGTACTTCGGCCTGTTGGTGCTGCTCTACATCACCAGCGGTGCTCTCACCGTCTACGCCCGCGTCATGTTCTCGGCGCACATGGTGGAGCACATGCTTTTGACCATGGTCTGCCCCATCTTCTTGGTATTGGGTGCCCCTATCACCTTGATTCTGCGTGCTCTTGAGCCACGGCAGGACGGCACCCGCGGCCCCCGCGAGTGGATTCTTCGACTGGTGCATTCGGGCTGGTCCAAGGTGATTACCCACCCTATTTTTGCAGCCGTAAACTTTGCCGGCTCCATCGTGGTGGTCTACTTTACCCCGCTCTTTGGCATCATGTTGCGCTACCACATTGGCCATGAGCTCATGCTGATTCATTTCTTGGTCACCGGCTACATCTTCAGCCTGGTGCTCATCGGTATCGACCCTATCCCGCATCGCCCTGCCTACCCCATGCGCCTGATGATGCTCATCGCCACGCTGGGCTACCACGCCTTCGTTGGTATTGCGATTATGCAGATGGACGCCCTGCTGCAGGCGTCCTGGTTCGGTAATGTGGGCCGCCCCTACGGGCTCTCAGCTATTGAAGACCAGCAGCTAGGTGGTGCCTTGATGTGGGGTATCGGTGAAATCCCCACCATGGTGATTGCTGTGGCGGTTGCGGTGCAGTGGTCTATGCAGGACAAGAAACTGCAGAAGCGGGTAGATCGTCAGGCTGACCGGGACGGAGATGCTGAGCTACATGCCTACAATGACATGTTTGCTGAGCTTGCTGAACGAGATCAGAAAGCTGGCCGCTAACGGGCCAAAGTGTTGCTCTGCACCTTGGGTAAGCCGTCTTAGCTGAACTGAGCTCATCCTAACTGTTACGTTTCTATGACGCACAGTTGAGGTTTGTGAACCGAAAAGCGCCAAAAATTGCAACAAATGACCGGGCGGGGGAGGCTTGTTAGGCTAAGAAGAAAAGTACACCCGCGTGCCACCGGTGCGCCCACGAAAGGTAAAAATCATGGCAGATCATTCAGCCGCACGCCAGACCAAAGTGCGCGCGTCCGAACTGGTGGGCAGGGGCTGGCTGAACACCGGAGGTAAAGAGCTATCGCTGGAGTCCCTGCGCGGAAAAATTGTCATCCTGGATTTCTGGACCTTCTGCTGCATGAACTGCCTGCACGTGCTCGATGAGCTGCGCCCGCTGGAAGAAGAGTTTGAAGATGTTCTAGTGACCGTGGGGGTTCACTCACCGAAGTTTGAACACGAAGCTGACCCAGTCGCCCTTGAAGCTGCTGTAGACCGCTACGACATCACCCACCCGGTGCTCGATGACCCCAACCTCGAGACCTGGAACGCTTACACTGCCCGCGCCTGGCCCACTCTGGTCGTCCTTGACCCAGAAGGCTACATTGTTGCCCACCTCTCCGGTGAAGGCCATGTTCAGGGGCTGACCTCACTGGTTCGTGAACTGGTAGAAGAACACGAGGCTAAAGGCACCTTGCACCGCGGGGATGGCCCCTATGTGCCCCGCCCCAAACCTCAGGGTACTTTCGCTTTCCCCGGCAAGGCGCTGGAACTACCCACTGACTTTGCCGATGGCAGGACCACTTACCTGGTGACCGATACCGCCCGTCACCGACTGGTGCAGGTTGAAGCCGACTTTGAGACCGTCGTAGCGACCTTTGGTGGCCCCGAAAAGGGCTACCTTGATGGCTCTGCTGAGCAGGCCCGCTTCAACGAGCCCCAGGGCATTGCTCTGGTGCCCACAGATCTACGCGAGACGCTGGGGGTCGATGTTCTCGTCGCTGACTCCGTTAATCACCGTCTGCGCGGGCTAAACCTGAGAACCGGCCAGGTCACCACTCTGGCAGGTAGCGGAGTGCAGCGCTTGATTGACGGTGAGACCGCCCGCACCGACCCCAACCACATTGAACCCGGCGCTGACCCACTCACCGTGGCCCTCTCGTCCCCCTGGGACCTGGTCTACTCCCGCGAGGCAGCCGCCTTTTTGGTTGCTATGGCAGGCACCCATCAAATCTTTAGCTTTGACCCGATGACCGGGCAGCTGGCTGTTTTCGCCGGTACCGGTGCTGAGGGCCTGAAAGACGGCGCGGTGGCAGACTCCTGGTTCGCTCAGTCCTCCGGGCTCATCGAAGCAAAGGACGGTTCCATCTGGGTCGCCGACTCAGAGACCAGCGCCCTGCGCCGCATCGTCTTTGAGGCCGAGGAAGCCCGTGTAGAAACCGCCGTTGGCATCGGCCTTTTTGACTTCGGCTTTGTGGACGGCAACCGCCAAGAAGCCCGTTTGCAACACTGCCTGGGGCTAACTGAACTGCCCGATGGTTCTATTGCTATTGCCGATACCTACAACGGTGCTATCCGCCGTCTCGACCCTGCCACCGGGGCACTGGGCACCCTTGCACGCGGACTGGCCGAACCCAGTGATGTGCTGGTTGAAACGACAGAGGACGGGGGTGCCCGCCTGATTGTGGTTGAAGCCAATGCCCACCAACTGGTGCGCGTCTCCATTCCCGATGCCATGCAGCATGTGGACGAGGGCGCTAGCCAGGTAACACGAAAGGCCACCGAACTAGCCGGCGGCAGTCTGACCTTTACCGCCCGCTTCGCGGCCCCCAAGGGGCAGAAACTGGACACCCGCTGGGGCGACCCAACCCAGCTGAAAATCTCATCCACCCCCGAGAACTTCATCCTCTCGGGCGCCGGAACCGCCCAGGGGCTCACCCGCCAGCTGGAACTCAACCCAGAAATCACCAGCGCGGTACTCCACATTACTGCTCGCGCTGCTGCCTGTGACGGTGAACCCGGCGGGGAAATCCCCGACCACGCGGCCTGCCACCTCTACCAGCAGGACTGGGGGCTACCCGTTGTCATCACTGAAAGTGGGGAACAGGAGCTAGTGCTTGACCTGCGCGGGGTGAACTAGGTCGCTGGGGTAAAGGTCACCGTCTCATCGGCGGTAACCAGTGACCCTGCTACCTCAAAAATTACCTCTTGGTTGACCTGCTCTTTCTTGCCGGTGTAGAGGTCAAGGGCAGTGAAAGAAATTTCTGCCTTACCCTGGCTTTCGCTCAGCGACCAGGCACCGTTGGCTAGATTAATCTCAGGCTCGGGGTATTCAGTGATCAGCCAGGTTAAATCCCCGGCAACGCGACCGTTGAAGGCATATTCAAATGGGCAGCCGGTGGGGTAGAGCGAATTTTGGGCTGCACACGTATCAAGGTAAGTCTTCACTTGCTGGCGCACCGAAGCCACAGCGGTAGGGGAGGGCTCCAAATCCAAGGTGAGGGCGGGGGCCTCGCCGGGTGCCGTGATGAGAGTGCTATCTGATACCGAGGAATACAGAGCAGACTCATAGGTCACCTGATAGACCCCTGGAAAGGTCACCGCAAAGTCCTGCGAACCACCCTTAACCGCCACCTTCTGGCCGTTGAGCGTGGCAGCTGACAGTGCCTTAGCGTCCACATGGACTGTGGGGAGTGTGCCCTGATCAATAGCCCACTGGTCAAAAACACCCCAGTGAGAACCGACCTTATGCAAGTTGAACTCGCTGCTGTGCCGCTGATCATTCACCTGATAAGAGACCGTAACCGTGGCCCTCTCGCCACCATCTCTAACGACCGTATCGGTGGTCTGTAGCTGGTGAACTCCCTCCAGCGAGGCACGCAAAGCATGACCGTCCAGCATCGAGGCATCAGCCTCGGGCACCTGCGCCCCCAAGATACCCAGCGCCTTAGAGCCATCGCCCTCGCGCACCGCAGCAAAATAGGCGCGCACCTGGCCCTCGGGGCCATAAACCAGCCTATTAATAAGAGCTAGGGACGCTAAGGCAATAATGACAGCGGTGAGCACACCTGCCAGCCACATAGCCAGAACTCGGTCAACAGTAGAAGTAAAACGCACCCCTTAAATGTAGCTCACCCGCTATCGCGACCTCCACGCCATGACAAGCCGCTAGAGTAGAGCCATGGCAGAAAACGCACACGAAGTCCCCGCCAAATATGGGCAGGTTACCAACATCTACCACCCCCGGATCGGTTCCTACCATCGCCGCATCATCGCTGGCCTCCCCAGCGCAGTGCTAGCGCTGGCCTGCCTCTGGTTCATGCTGGCAAAACGTCCCACACCACTGGTTATGGTGCTCCTGGCACTCATAGCGGTTGGGGCAGTTATTACGCTCTACTCCATGCTCAAACCCCACATTGTGGTACAAACCCCAACTCATATCCTGCGTGGGCGCCTCTTCGGCTGGCACGCTGTCCCCCTTGCAGACATCGACCACACCGTTATCGCAGAACGCCTCACCCCCAAACAGGCTGCCGGTAAAGAACTCACCGGAGTAGCAGCCGTGCGCTATAAGGGCGTACCGGCTCTCTGGGCAGTCAACACTAAAAAGAAGCCAGTTTTCCGCCTCGATGGCCGCATCTGGGATGCCAAAACTCTGCGCACCATCGCCTCCACCCTCGCCCCGCAGACCACCGTCTACCCCAGCATCAACGTCACCCAAATGAACAAACAGTGGCCGGGGCTCATCACCTTTAACGAACTGCACCCCGGCTGGAAATCCGCCACCGTCGGCGCGGTTGCAGGTATCTTCCTGCTAGCGCTGGCTGTAGCTGCCCTCCTACCGGACGAAACACTACAGCAACTGCATATTCTCTAAACCCTGCTCAGCACTGCCACCAAGAAGGTCGAGGTTTCGGTGAAAGTGTGAAGTTCCCAAGTGGAGAAAGTGCTATCTAGCTTGAGACCGGACGCCGCGGCGTCCTCAAAGAAATGAGCGAACTCGTAGCCGCGCCCCGCACCAAAACCAATGACCGCCCGGCCCGTTGGGGCCAGTACAGCCGATAATTCCTCCAATACCTCGCGGCGAGTAGAGGGCGCCAAGAAGGTCATCACATTGCCGGCTGAGAAGACCATATCAAAGCCTTCTTCACCGAGCTGGCTGTCCTTGCTATACCCTAAGGACTCGCGTAGATCCGCCAAATCTGAGACTACCCAGTGCGCCGAGGGGCAGACCCGCTGCGCCTCTTCAATGAGTTCCGGGTCAAGGTCCACACCGGTCACCCGGTGACCTTTTTCGTGCAGATGCGCACCCAAGCGGCCCATGCCGCACCCAGCATCTAAAATCTTGGCATTACGAGGTGCCATCGCGTCAATTGTTCGGGCTTCCCCCCAAATATCTTTGCCCTGCTCTTCCATCGCCCTAAAACGCTGGATATACCACTGCGCGTGAGCTGGGTTCTGCTCCTTGGTAATCTGCCAGGCTGATTTCTCGCGGCTCATGCCTCACCATCCGTTTCTTTGATAGCTTCTTCTTGTACTAGTGTAGCTTTTGCTGTCTCAGCGCTCGCATGCTCCATCTCGCCGATGATGTCTTCCACAAAACGCGTGACATCGTCACTGCCGTAGACAGGGCCGCCAGCCAAAAGTTCGTCGGTGCCCAGAGCGACCGCTGAGGGGGTAGCACCGCCAAAGAGCATGCCTGTTTTCGACTCGGGGTCAACAAATGGTTGCATATCAGCAGGTAAATCCATCTGTTGTAGGTAACTTTCGCTGCTGACCACCGGGTGCACACCTAGCATGGGCAGACGTTGGTGCCAATCTGCCAGTTGTTCAATAACGGGCTGGCAACTGCCGCAGGTGGGAGACACAAAAATGAGCAGGCGTGCCTGAGTGGCTGAGAGGTACCGCAGATTGACTTCAGCACCCTCGTTAGATTTTTCACCTTTTTTCGCGGGGTAGCGGAGGGACGCGAAGGGTATCGGGCTGCGCAGGTAATCTTCTGCCTCGTTCCCGGGTAGCGGCTGAGATTCTGCCGGTTGGTCAGTGACCGGTTGTTCAACCGCCTGAACCGTCTGCTCAGAACGGTAGATGGACCACAGCACCAGGGCCGCTAGCCCCGCACCAATTAGCCAGAGCCATCCGTCCGCGTCGGTCGCCAGCAGCATGGTGAGTGCTGACCCGCGGGTAACGATGGCCCCAATGAGAGCCCCAAAGGACGCCATCAGCAGGGCGGTATTGCGAATGAGGGTAAACATTGAAACCGGCGCGGTTGAGGCGCTACCAAAGCAGTTACATGTAGCCGTGTTGCCCTGCACTACTGCGCGGGCAATAGCAGCCCAGTAGCCGATAAAGAGCACTACAGCGGCGATCGCTGCCAGAACCTGCCAGATACCGGGCAAGATGAGTAGGCCAGCGGCAAGGGCAAGCTCAGCCCACGGCAAGATTTTTGCAATGGGTTTTACCGGTAGCCACTGGTCCAACTTGAGATTAACTATGGCGGTGACGGTGCTGGTGGGTTCTTTGATTTTTGCCACGCCACTAACGGCCAGTGTCACGATAATGATGAGTGTGCATAAGACAAGGGGAGTCATAGCGTTTGCGAGGGTGCTTTCTGCGTGGGGAGCAACTACCTCTTTAGTTTACTGCCGCCGCTCTGACCCACCCTGTTAGGGGCAGAAAAAGAAAACCTGCCAGGTGGGTACCCGGCAGGTTTGAAATTGGAGCGGCTGACGGGAATCGAACCCGCGTATCAGGCTTGGGAAGCGTGCGCTCTACCATTGAGCTACAGCCGCGCGTGGCGTCCGCATAAAGCGGAGCTACAGGAATACTCTAGCCATGCTCGGGGTGTGCGTCAAAATGTGACGACAAAATGCGATATTTTGGGAGGGTGTTATTTTCTGATCAGGACATCCGCAAAGAAATCGAAACCGGGCGTATCGCTCTAGAGCCGTTTGACGATTCAATGGTTCAGCCTGCCAGTGTGGACGTGCGCATTGACCGCTTCTTCCGTCTGTTCGATAATCACAAGTACCCCTTCATTGACCCCTCTCAGCCACAGGAAGACCTGACCCGGCTGGTGGAGGTCGCCTCTGATGAACCCTTTATTCTGCACCCCGGTGAGTTCGTTTTGGGTGCCACCTATGAGAAGGTAACCCTGCCAGCTGATGTGGCGGCCCGCCTCGAAGGTAAGTCTTCCCTCGGACGTCTGGGGCTTCTCACCCACTCAACCGCCGGGTTTATTGACCCCGGTTTTTCAGGTCACGTAACCCTTGAGCTGTCCAATATGGCAACCCTGCCCATTATGTTGTGGCCCGGCTCGAAGGTGGGCCAGCTCTGCTTCTTCAAACTGACCAGCGAGACTGAACACCCCTACGGTTCGGGGGCTTACGGCAACCGCTACCAGGGCCAGCGCGGCCCCACAGCCTCCCGCAGCTACCTTAACTTTCATCGCACCACCATTCCTGCCGGCAACACCGAGAACTGATGCGTGGTCTACTGGTTAGTCCTGCCGGGGTAACCATCCTTCTAGCTTTTGAAGATGACAATCCTCAGCTCTGGGTTGATACTCAGCGAGCATGGGCTGCACTAGCCCCCGAGGTCATTGAGGATGCCGGAGCCCGGATTGCTGACGGTGAGCGGGTCACCGTGCTCAGCAGCCGCTCTGCTGATGAGATAACTCAGCAGTGGGGGGATATCGCAGACTTAACCGTGGTCAACTCATCTGATCCGGCCGTTGCGGCTGAGCGTCTTACCGTTGACGTCACCCTTCACCTCCTGCGCGAATATGCCGGTACCGCTCATCTACTGCACGCTGCGGTGTTGGGGGATGCGTCCAGCCACCGCGCACTAGCTCTGGTGGCGCCGTCCGGTACGGGGAAAACCACCGCTGCCCGTTTTTTGGGTGAGCACGTCACCTATCTGACCGACGAAACTGCTGTGGTGATGCCCGATAGGTCAATCCGCCCCTACCCCAAACCCCTCTCTATTATTGAGGACGCTCAGCAGCCCAAGGTGCAGTACAACCCCGCTGACCTTGGGTTACGGGTGGTAGCAGCGAATGATTATTCTTTTCACCTCCACCGTATAGTGGTGTTGAACCGGGTGAAGGACAAGAAGATTGTTCCCTCAATTGAACCTCTACCCTTAGCGGAGGCCTTGTTAACCATCTCAGAGCAGTCATCGGGCCTCATGATAACCGAGCGAGGACTAGAGGAGTTGGCCGGTCTGCTGGTAGAGACCGGTGGGGCAGTCAAACTGACCTACTCAGAAATCACCGACGCACTGCCGCTCATCCTGAGTCTTTTGCACCAGGATCAAGACCAACTGCCAGAATCAGAAGCTACTTTCACCTACCTGCCAGCAGCTAACTTCCTGGTCAACAGCGATACCCCGGATCTTTACCAGCGCTCGGAGGGTTCAACCGGCCTGGTCTGCCAAGACCGCTATCTAGTGGCTCAGGGCAACTCTCTATCAGAGGTATCCATCTATGCCTGGGATTGCTGGGAGATGTTGGCTCAGCCACTGCCTAAAACAGAAATCCACGCGCGTCTACAGGAGCTCTACGGGCCAATTCCCGAGCGCGGCTTTGAGGAATCTTTGCTGCAACTAGAACGGGCAGGGCTTCTGCTACCCGTAATGGCCTCCCAGCTCTAGAGCATTGACTCCCGGGCATCTACTCGCTGCGGATCCTTGATGGGCAGCAAGAGAAGCAAACCTACAAAAAGCACGATAACGATACCCAAAATGCCCCAAAGCTCAGCGCCGAACCAAGTGACAAAGAGGCCGAAGAGAGCGGGTGAGAGGAAGCTGGCGGCCCTTCCGGTTGTGGAGTAAAGGCCGTAGAGCTCGCCCTCGTTGCCCTCATTAACCAGCCTGCCCAGGTAGGAACGTGCGGCGGATTGTGCCGGACCAACGAAGGCACAGAGGGTAAGCCCGCAGATCCAGAACATGGTGCTACTGGGGAAGAAGAGCAGAGACAGAGCGGCCGCGATGAGGGCAACCAGGGAGAAAACGATGACTCGTTTGGGGCCAAAGCGGTCGTCCATACGCCCGCCGAGCAGTGCACCCACACCGGCAACGATATTGCCAAAGATGGCGAAGACAATAACCTGATTGGTGCTGAAACCAAAGGAGTTCGCGGCCAGGATACCACCAAAAGTAAAGATGCCGTTAAGACCGTCACGGAAGACCGCTGAGGAAAGCAGGAAGTAGAGGGTGGTAGGGGCTTCGCGGTAGAGACGACGGATGGTGGCGAAGAGGTCCCGATAGGAGTCAAGGATGCTCTTCTGAGGCTCTACACTGCGGGGGGCGGGAGAGATTTTGCGTACTGCCAGCATGAGAGGCAAAGAGAAGGCAATAGCCCAGATAGCCGAGAAAACCGCGACGGCGCGCAGATTGTAGGCACCGTCCTCGGGAATGCCCAGAATACCCGGGGAAACGAAACCGACCAGGACGATTGCTAGGGCAAGAATGCCGCCAAAGTAGCCTGCTGCCCAGCCTGTGCCGCTAACCTTGCCGATGGTCTGCTGGGTTGAAATAGCGGGTAGCAGCGCGTTGTAGTTGACCACCGCAAATTCATTGACCAAGTTGCCTAGGGACAGCAGAACAACACCCAAGATGAGATAGTCAGGGGAGGGCGCTACGAAGAAGCAGAAGGCCATAATGACCGCCAGTAGCACGCTATTGACTCCCAGCCACAGACCTCGTTTTCCCGAGGCATCCGCCCGCTGGCCCGAGATGGGGGCAAGCAGGGCGATGAGTACACCGGCAATGGTGAGACCTACCGAGAGAACCGCGGCGGGGTGCCCTTCTTCTCCAAAGCTAGAGCTGGTTAGATAGACCGCGAACACGAAGGTCGTCATGATGGCGTTAAAGCTAGCGTTTCCAACGTCCCAGAGCGTCCAAGCGGCAATTGTTTTTTTGGATGCCGGCGCTGGGGTGGAGTGGTTATCAGCGGCTGAAACAGGTGAGGTCATAGACACATGCTAGTTGGTTTGGGCGCAGACGATGGATATATTAGCGCTACCCTTTCGTGAAAAAATGGAAAACAGATACAAAAAACGGCAGGCCCTAAAGCCTGCCGTTCCTGGTAGCTATTTTTTAGATCTCAGCCTGATCGGTGGTCTTGTCACCGGACTTAGCTTCAAGCTGGTACTGGGCGCGGGTCACCGCAACCTTAATAATGGTGCCTACCAGACCGGTAATTAGCGACCAGAGGATGATGTCGCGCCAGCGCTCGTCCTCATCGGGGTTATTTTCGGGAGGCTGGTTGCCGGTGATTTTGGTCCAGGTTGCGCTGAGCACCTTGTTTGCCAGGGCAACGCCACCGAGTGAAGCAGCAGTGCCAGCAATCTTGATGAGAGGATTCATAGTTCAGACCTTTCAGTCAGTGAAATAGGGGGCGAAACGCCGTTCCGAACCAACACTATCAGTAGCCTGTGCTCTTTGCCGACTATTGGGCGAGAATCAGTAGAAGCGTGATGATGGGTTCGCCTCCCTTCAGGGGGTTCGGAGTTGGCATGAGTTGCCGCGAGCGCTCAGCGCGAATTATCAGAGGGTCAGCTGGCGGGACGAAAGCCCCCGGCTGCGCTTGACAATAAGTAACCCAGAGCGAGGCACCGATGCAGGGGAGCTTTCGTTGGCTCGCCCTAGTGGTTATACTGGTGGAGTTCTACACTTGAACTGCCCGCGTAGTTGCGGGTATCGACAGGGGAGCGCCACCATCGGCGCTGAGAGTGCGCTAGGCGCAGACCCTCGAACCTGATCCGGTTAGTACCTGCGATAGGGAGTCGAGTTCTCGGAAACAGGTGCCACCCGGTGCCTGGGTCCCCCCTTCCTACATGTATAGGAAGGTTATTTTTATGGCTGAAAAGCGTTCTACCGCGTGGCGGGTTAATGAGATTGTGATTGCTTCGGTGATTGCTGTGGCTTGCTCGTTAGTTTTTGCTCTCTGGAACCTGGGGGTTTACCCCGTGACCCAGACGCTGTTAGCGGCAACTGCGCCGCAGTTACTACCGCTGATTGGTGGTGGCTGGCTGATTGCGGGCACTTTGGGGGCTTACCTGATTCGTAAGCCCGGTGCGGCACTGTACTGTGAGCTGCTGGCTGCCCTGATTTCTGTTTTTATTGGGCCGGGCTCTTTTGGTCTACCTATTCTCATTTCTGGTTTGATTCAGGGCGCGGCTGCTGAGCTGGTCTTTGCTATCTTTCTTTACCGTGCCTGGAACCTGCCGGTCATGCTGTTGGCCGGCGCCGCGTCCGGCTTTGCCATGGGGGTGAACGAGGTCATTATTTACTATGCGGGCCAGTTCAGCGCGGTTAACCAGGTGATCTATGTAGCTAGCGGCGCCCTATCTGGTCTGGTAATTGCGGGTCTATTGATGTGGCTTTTGGGGAGGGCGTTGGAGGCTACCGGGGTGTTGGACTCCCTGGCTTCAGGCCGGTCGCGCCGAGGTTCTTCTGCCCGATAATGTCTAGTCTCCGAACAAGGTCCCGGCCGAGTGCTGCCATCGTGGCAGAGAACTTCGGCTGGCACTACGCGGGCCGGGACCAGCCTGCTTTCAATAATCTGACTTTTGAGATCCCGGCGGGGCAGAAAGTCCTGCTGCTCGGGCATTCCGGTGCCGGTAAAACAACCCTCTTGCACGCTATGGGCGGGGTAGCTCAGGACGCTGACGGGCAATCTGCCAGTGGTTCGCTGACGGTGGGTGGCGCACATGCCCTAACTGAGCAGGTGCCGGCTGGGCTCATGCAGCAGGACCCGGAAAGCTCCATTGTGTTAGCCCGGGTGGGTGATGACGTTGCTTTCGGGCCGGAAAACCTGGGCGTTGTGCGGGAAGAAATTTGGCAGCGGGTAGACGCCGCTCTAGCGGCAGTGGGTCTTGACCACCTGCCGCTGGATCACCCTACAGACCAGCTTTCGGGTGGCCAGAAACAGCGTCTGGGGTTAGCGGGTATTCTTGCCATGCAACCCGGAGCCCTCTTGCTGGATGAACCCACCGCCAATCTCGACCCTGCCGGGGTGCTTGAAGTGAGGGACGCCGTCATCGCGGCACAGGCTACTACTGGTTCCACCCTGGTGGTTATTGAGCACCGGGTGGGTATCTGGGCCGAATACATGGACCGGGTCATTATCTTGGGCGCTCAAGGGATTACCCATGATGGCACACCCGATCAGGTCTTTCGCGAGGCGAAAGAGGAACTTATTGACGCCGGGGTATGGGTGCCAGGCTTCACCCCCCAACTACCGCAGCCGGCGTCCAAACCCGGTAAGCAGTTGCTGACGAGCAAAGACCTGGTCACCACCCGCCTTTTGCCTCGGAAGCGAGATATTCGCCGCCGCGCACGAGCGCTTAAAGATAGCACCCCGGTGCCCTACCCTCTGGACCTGCCTGCGGTAGGGCATGTGCCCTTTGTGAGTGTTCTTGCCGGTGAACACCTGGCAATCACAGGTGCCAACGGCAGCGGAAAATCGACCCTGGCGCTGACCCTCGCTGGCCTCCTCTGCCCTGCAGACGGGGTGGTGGCAGCCGCCGGTGCGCTGAGGGCTAGCACCTTGCAGGAGAAACAGGAACCTGGTTGGGACCCTGCTCGCTGGGAACCCCAGCAACTTATTACCCGCATAGGTTATGTTTTCCAAGAACCAGAGCACCAGTTCCTCACTGCCAGTGTGCGTGCTGAACTGGAATACGGCCCTCGACAGGTCGCAAAACTGAACCGATTGCCTCTCGCTGAGACCGAGCTGGACGCCCTGGTGAGCGATTTGCTGACCCGCCTGCGTTTAGAAGATGTAGCTGACGCTAACCCCTTTACTCTCTCGGGGGGAGAAAAACGCAGGCTGTCCGTGGCAACGGCTCTTGCCACAGCCCCTCGCTTGCTTATTCTTGATGAACCCACCTTTGGTCAGGACGCCGGCACCTGGGCTGAGCTGGTTGTTCTCATGAATGAACAGTTAAGCTCCGGTACCGCCATTATTTCCGTCACCCATGACCGGGACTTCATTGCTGCACTGGGCGGCAGAACCCTGCGTCTGGGGCCAGGAGGACAGACAGATGAGCACTAATCCTTTTGAACGCTCGGCTCTGCAGGATTCCTGGTTGGGTCGACGCAACGCCGGCATCAAATTTGGGGCGGCTTTAGTGTGCAGCGTGCTCATCATTCTGGTGATTGACCCGCTCACTGTTTTCCTCATTTTGGGCCTAGAGATTCTTGGCCTGCTGGTCGCTCGCTTCAATGCCTTCACCCTGCTCATCCGGTTCTGGCCCATCCTGGTAGCTTCGCTGGTCGGCGGCTGGGCTACCGCCCTCTTGGCCGAGAAAAATGGGGAAGTGGTTCTTGATTTAGGCTTCAATTACCTCACCACCCACTCGGTAGAGGTCGGTGTGGCTATGGTACTGCGCTCCCTGGCGCTTGCCCTGCCGTCACTGATGTTTTTCACCACGGTGGACCCTACGGACTGGGGGGACTCTCTCGCGCAAACCTGGCGTCTACCTGCACGTTTTGTGCTGGCTGCCCTAGCTGCTCTGCGACTGGTGGGCCTTATGCTCGCCGAATGGAACACCCTTTCCATGACCCGCCGAGCCAGGGGAGTCACCGGTAGTTCCAGTGCAGCCGGTCTAGTGCAGAGTATCAGAGCCAGTGGAGGGCAGACCTTTGCCCTGCTGGTTCAGGCCCTTCGCCGGGGCAGTCGCCTTGCTATCACTATGGAGGCGCGCGGTTTTGGGAACCGGCAGCGTACCTGGGCACGACCGGATCGGTTTACCCCAGGCGACCTCGTTTTCACTGTCTGCGCCTTAGCTATCCCCCTGGTTGCCTACGCGGCATCCTTCTCCGCCGGATCCCTGCAACTGCTGTGGCAGTAGTCTCTTGTCCCTACTTGTGGGGGTGAATTTAAGTAATTCCTGACTGTAAAAAATAGGTAGTTTAGGAGTATAGGCTCACATCAATCCATAGCTTGCCTTGAGTCTACGGATTGAGAGAGCTCTCGCGCCCCTCAGTGGTACTCGCACAACAGACGATGCCCCGTCACTGTGTATTCCCAGACGCAGCGGTGGGGCATCAGTGGATCTTCAGGTGCCCGCAGGTAACCTTGGGGTATGACTCAAACAACCGTAGTAATGCTCAGCACCGAGCACCCTGCCGGTGCCCTCGTAGACGCCACCGCCCCTCTCATTCACATTGAAGACCAGGGCTTAACTCGTGGCGATGGTGTCTTCGAAACAATGCTGTCCGCCAACCGTAGCGTACGAAAACTTGGTGCCCACCTAGCGCGGCTCACTGGTTCAGCTAGGCTCCTTGACTTACCCATGCCTAGGGAAGAGAATCTGCGCACCGCCATCGATCTAGCCTTGGGCGCAGCTGAAGCTGGCCCGCAGACTGTGCTGGGTGAAGAGCATACCGTGAAAATCATTATCTCCCGCGGCACCGTAGCGGGTGGCCCCCACTCATGGGTTACTGTTACCCCCAGCCCCGCCGGAATCCTCGCACAACGTGAACAGGGGGTGCGCGCCATGCTGCTACCCCGCGGCCATGATCCGGCGGAGGATTCCGCTTACCCATGGCTACTAGCCGGTGCTAAGACTCTCTCTTACGCCGTCAATATGTCGGTGCTGCGCTACGTGAAACAGCACGGGGCCGATGACGCCATTTGGGTGACCGAAGACCGCCGAATTCTCGAGGGTGCGACCTCGTCCGTCATCGTGGCTAAAACAGAGGGGGAGAAGAAGGTTCTCTACACCCCTGAACCCTCCCATGGCATTCTGCCCGGCACCACCCAGGGCGTCATCTTTGAAGGTGCCCGCACCGCCGGGTGGGAGCTGGGCTACGGTCCGCTCTACCCCCATGACCTGCTTGAGGCGGACGCCGTGTGGCTGGCCTCGTCTGTGCGTCTGCTGGCCCCGGTCACCCATCTCAACGGCACACCTTTGGCTACCGATTCGCAGCTGACTGAAAAGTTCTTGGGCTACCTAGCGCGCAGCTAGCGTGCCGAGGTGGCGTAGTCGCTTTCCGCCTTGGGCGTGGTCAGGAGAGCGAGGGCTGCCAGCAGGGCAAAGCTGCTGATGGTTAGTGCTAAGGGCATGTAGGCGCCGCCTCCGCCGAGGGAAACCAGCGGGGAGGCGAGACCGCCCATCACCGACTGGGTCAGGCCCAGCATGGCCGAAGCTGACCCTGCAATATGGCGGGCTTCGCCCAGGGCAAGGGAAGAAGCGTTACCAAAAATCATGCCTACCGAGCAGGTCAACGCGAAGAGCAGAACCAGGGTGGGCACTAATTGGGGTCCCATGATGAAGTGAATCAAAATCAGCAGGCTCACCGTGACTAGTGAGCTGACACCGATAGTCAATAGCTTGCGCAGCGCCACCCTGCCGACCAGCGCCGTCATGACTGAAGAAGCCAGCACGATACCTACCGAGTTCACCCCAAAGACGTAGGTGAACTGAGTTTCGCTGAGTCCCAGTACGTTTTGTAGCAGGTAGGGGGAACCTGAAACATAGCCAAAGAGGGCGCCAAAGGCCAGCGCCATGGTCAGCATGAAACCCATGTAGCGGCGAATTTTCACTACTTCAGCGATGCCGGCGTAGGCCGACAAGAGACTACCGGTGCGGCGCCGCTCTACCGGTAGAGATTCCTTGATGAAGATGGTCACCAGCACCATGGACAGCGCGATCATAACGGTAATGACCTTAAAGACATCGCGCCAATCACCGTGTGCCAGCACAATGCCGCCAATCAGGGGTGCGGCAACAGGGGCGATACCGTTAATCATCATCATGATGCCCATGAGGCGGGCAGTTTGCAGACCGCTGGTGGAGTCAGCCACCACTGCGCGCGCCAGTACCAGCCCAATAGCGCCGGTGAAGCCCATAATAAAACGGGCAACAATAAAGAACTCAACGGTGGGCGCAAAGACGCAGGCAAGGGTTGCAAGTGCGCAGAGAACGATGCCAACCAGAAGAGGTCGCCGGCGTCCTGTTTTGTCTGATAGCGGGCCGACCACAAACTGACCTGCACCCATACCCAGCATGAAGGCAGTTAGCGTCAGCTGAGCCATGGAAGCAGTGGTGTTGAGGTCTGCGGAAATCGACGGGAGTGCCGCTAGATACATATCGATGGCTAGCGGCCCAACGGCGGTCAGGGACGCTAGTGTAAAAACAGCGATTTTAGAAAGACCGGGTGGTGCTTGGTGGGAGGTGTGTGAAGATTCCATGATGCCCTTTCGTGCCTGCAAAACTCCCTTATTCTACGGGGCGGGGCGAGGCCGTCGTAATAGAAAATTTAAAAGAAAAATGTGTTCTTGCAGACCAGCACCATGCCTTCTGGGAAGAAGGTGGGCAACTAAGTAGCGTGAAGATAGAACCTATACGAGCGATTCAGCAAGCTGATTGACCCGGCTCTCAATATCATCCAAGATGAGGTTCATGCGCTCAACTCCTTCAATGCCTTGATGGGATGGCTCTACTGTGTCCCACCGCTCGATACGTACGCCGGCGGGAGCGTCAAGCTGAGCTTCTTTACCCACAACAACAATCGCTGTACAGTTTTCTAAACTTTGCGGGTCAATTGCTTTGGGGAACTCGCCGTGGGTTGAGTAGCCCCTTGCTTCTAAGGCCTGAACAGATTCGGTGTTGAGGGCTCTGCCTGGTTCGGTGCCGCCGGAAAGGACTTTTATGCGGTCTCCTGCAACCTTACGCATCACTGATGCAGCCATCTGCGATTTTCCGCCGTTCTTTACGCATACAAATAGCACTGTTTTCATGGGATTCTCCTTAAGTGGAAAGGTATAAATAGTGATTAATCTAGGAAGTACCTTTGGCGTGCCCACAGGGCCACATAGACTAGCGCTACGAGCACGGGCACCTCAATCAGGGGGCCAACCACACCGGCAAGTGCCTGTCCGCTGGTTACACCAAAGGTGCCAATAGCTACTGCGATGGCTAGCTCGAAATTATTGCCTGCTGCTGTAAAGGCTAGGGTGGTGGTTTTGGCGTAGGCGCGGTGCCCCAAACGCACTCACCTATGTTCGTGCGCGTGCGCGCGGTTCCACTCTACCGCTTTGGGCGGGGAGTGTTCTTGTTACAGGCTGCGTCCTGTCCCGTGGGTGTCTGACCCTGGGCGGTGCTGCCAGGGGTCTTGGAACGGGTGGAAGCCATCATCGACGCTCGGTTCCCGGCGACGCTTCGCGGGGTCGGTCGCCGGGGCATCACGGCGGGCATGCGCGCGGGTGGCGACTTCCTCGGCGATGTAGCGGTGGCGCGGCAGGAGTTGCCCGGTCGGGTAGGTGGCGGTGAGCAGGTCGATGCACTCTTGGGCGGTGGTGTAGCCGAGCCGGTTGAACAGCAGCGCCGCGTCGTCCAGGTCGCGCTCGTCGCGGGAGGCGTGCAGTTTCATCGCCAGCAGGTACCCTGGTGAGGGCACCTGCACCAGCAGCGACTCGGACTCGAACACGGTACGGGGGTGCTCGTCCGCACCGGGCAGGAACCCTTTAGCGGCGTCGTTCAGCCAGTCCGGTTCGAGCCCGTGCGGGCCGCTCATCTCCTCCGCGACCCGCCTGACCTCGGGTACGGGAACGAACAGGGCGTCAACGTCGCGGGTGAGCCGATCCTGGTCGTAGGCGAGGGCCATCGCCGCCCCGCCGACCACGAACAACTGCGCAGATGCTCCCGCTGCTGCGAGTCGGTCGGACAACTCACCGAACAGGGCGCGTACCCCGTCCGCGTCGAGCTGCCCGGCCTGGGTCATGCCCTCGCCAGCGAACGGGAGGTGATGAGAATCCCACGCCGCCGAAACGCCTCCGGGCTTTCCCGGTCGGCCTCGGCATGGAAGATCACCGGAACTGCCGGGTACCAGCCGCTCGTGTGACGCGAGGGATCGGATGCCCAAGTGGGCGTAAGCCACCCGTCACGCTCGGCAAGGTAGTCGGCAAGCGCGGCGAACGCGGCATCGACTTCGACCGAGCCAGTACGGGGCGGCTCGTCGGCGAACACCCCGGCGGCGAGGTCGGGGCCACCGCGACGCAGAACGGAGGTGTAGTCGTCCAGCGTTTGGAGGATGCCGAACCGCCAGCACGCATCCAGGGGCTCACCGGCGGCAAGCATCGTGCGGCAGGCGGCAGCGTTCTGCGCGGCGGTGTGCCGCACCCCCACGCTCGGGTTCGGCGCGGTCGCCGGTGTCGTGCGGGCAGCATCGAGCAGCGCGCCGACCGATAGCACTTCGCCTTGGAACACCACGACCATCGCCTCCTTCTTGTTCTCTATTCTCTCAGACCCGCACTCGGAAGTCTCGGACCTACAGCCCTCGTGCTGGCCCCTCGCGGCGCGGCCCGCTGCGGTGGGGGTCGTGCTCGAACGGGTCACGGAGCTGCCGCGCCCGCTCCGCTGCTCGTCGCCGGGCGCGCTCCTGCTCGACGCGCTTGGCCTCGACGCGTGCGGCGACTTCGGTGATCGGGAGACTGCGCAGATCGTCGGCCTCAGCACGGGCGACGGCGGCCTGGGTGCGGGCGTCGTGTGCATTGCGGTGCGGGTTGGTGATGCGCATACCGAGCTGGTCGCGGCGGACTCGCTCGGCCCCGTACTCGCTGACCAGCAACGCCATGCGCTCCTGCTCGTGACGTTCCCGCATCGCTACACGGTCGGCGGTGGCGGCTTCGACGGTCTGCGCGGCGTCGGTCACGCGAGGGTCGGCCTCGGCACGGCTCTTGGCGACCCTGCTTGCCCACTCGGGGAGACGGTCAGTGCTGGTCGGGGTGGTGCCCCATTCGGTGCTGACCTGTCCGCGCAGCGCCTGAGTGTGTCCGGCCGCGGTGCGGTGCTCGGTGCGGGCTTTGCGCCTGCCGAACCGCGCCAAGGTGGCGAGCCGGACGCGGGCTGCGGCTTCGTCCTCGACGGCGGTCAGGTATGCGGCACCATCATGTTGGGCCTGCATCGTCAACGGCCCGGCGACTTCGGAGCGCGCTTGCTGGGCGGCTTCTTCGGCCTTGCGGAGCACAGCGGCGCTCTCGTCGCCCTCGGCCCGGTGCGCGGCACGCTGCGCGTCGAGGCGTGCGGCGATCCGCTCCCACCGCTCCGCCTGCCGCTGGGCGCGCTCGGCCTCCTGGTCGAGACGAGCGAGTTCATCGGTGACCAGCCTCGCCGGGCCATCGCTGATGAGGCCCTGCACGGCTTCGATGGCTTGGGCGGTGGCGTGGTCGAGGCCCCGGTCTGCGAGGTCACGTTCCATCGCCTCGATGAACTGCGCCCGCGCGTCTGCCAAGTCCGCCGCGACCATATGCAGCCGGTTCATCTCGCGACCTCGGGTCATCCCGACATAGACCCCTGCCGCACTCGTCGCCTCGGTCAGCACCATGTGCGAAGCGTCGACGGTTGCGCCTTGGACGCCGTACGCGGTCGCCGCGTAGGACAGGTGCGCATGCTCGCCCACATACTCAGCGGGCAGGGCGACCGTGCGAGGGTTCTTGCGGCCGCTGCCGACCTCGCGGACGTAGACGGTGCCCTCGTCGGTGACGTGCTGGACGACCCACTGCTGCCGGTTCGCCACACCCAAAGTGGTGTCGTTCTTCCGGGTCTGGATCAGGTCACCGGCCCCGATGGGGAGACCCTCGCTACCTGTCGCTGTCACCGCGTCACCGACCTCGCCTCGCTCGATCCGGCCGGTGCGGATGCGCTCGTTCAACGCCGCCGCCTCGTCGTTCGTGGCGACCATGATCGCCTCCCCGCCGCGAACGTGGGTGGTGATGTTCTCGCGGGCCAGCTCGTCGTCGGCGTGCAGGGTGACGAGCCCCAGCGCGGCGAGCCGGTCAAACACCTCACCGGGGCTCTCACGGTCGCGCACCCGAAGCGTCAGAGCCGCGTACTCAGCGTCACGGAAGCGGTGCAGTTCGGTCATGTCGTAGGTGCGCCCGCGAATCTGCGCGGCCATGTCGAGCACCCCGCCCCGTCCGACAGCGGGGAGTTGAGCGCGGTCGCCGACGAGCGCGACCGTCGCCCCAGCCTCGGCGGTCACTGTGAGGAGGGCACGAGCGGTGTCTTGGTCGAGCATCCCCGCCTCCTCCACGATCACGCGCATGCCCCGCGCGAGCCGTGCGTCCTCGGATGGGCCGGTGTAGGTGCGCCCGTTCTCGGGGTCGGTATCGCCGGGGGTGAGGCGTGTCCATA
This sequence comes from Rothia sp. LK2492, assembly GCF_040946345.1. Classification (NCBI taxonomy): domain Bacteria; kingdom Bacillati; phylum Actinomycetota; class Actinomycetes; order Micrococcales; family Micrococcaceae; genus Rothia; species Rothia sp. LK2492. Next base: position 43,249 of record NZ_JAYWLX010000002.1, read on the forward strand.
CGTCGTCGCTGTTCCACCGCCACCCGTGCGAGTGCACGAGCGCCGCGACGCTCGTTGCGGGCACCCCGAGTTCTTCCTCAGCGACTTGCGCTGCCCGCAACGTTGGCGCGACCACGCGCGACGCTCGACCCTGATCGGCAGCGACGGTGATCGCGGTGCGCAGCATGGTCGTCTTCCCGCTGCCCGCAGCTCCCTCCACGATCACCAGCGGGTCGGTCGAGGCAACCGCCGCCGCAGCGACGGTCTGCCCCTCATCCAGTTCGGCGGCTCGTCCGGCTCGGGTCACGTCGGGATGCTCCGGCTCCCGGTCCGGCGTTGCGGCGGTGAGTTGGTCGCGCAGCGCGGTCTCGGCAGCAACCACGCTCAGGCTGGTCAAGTGCGCAACATGCTCCGGGTGAGCCGCGCCTGGCGGGAGGACGGACAAGCAATCCGAGACGGCAAGCTCGGTCGCCACGGCGATGAACTCCCGCAGCTCGGCGGGCGTTGCCTGCACGCCGTGCTCGGTGGTGATGCGGGTGACGTGCTCCTGGACAGCGTGCCGTGTCCACGTCGAGGATGCGGCGGCGTTGCGGTCGAGTGCCCGCGAGGCAACCTGCTGCACGGCGAGGCCATCCACCGACACCTCCCGTTGCACGGGTCGTCGCTGCTGTAGGGCGGGGTCGTATCCGGCTTCGCGGAGTTCCTGCACCCACCATTGCTCGTCTTTGAGGTCGGCGGGCTTCTTCCCGGGTCGCTGGTGTGTCCAGGCGATGCCCTGCAACCTTGCCGTCATCACCGGGCCAAGCTCCTCGCCAGGATGCTGCGCTTCCCACTCGGCTTCGAGACGGTCAAGGTTGCGCCTGATCTGTGCCGACCGCTTCGACATCACCCCGTTGAACGCCTCCAACTCCCTGACTTCGCCGCTGGCCGAATCGAGGGTCAGGCCGTGCTCTGCGAGCGTGCGTGCGAGCTGCGGGTGGGCGGCGATGACCGCTGTGCCGAGGGCGCGGATCGCGCCCTGCTGCTTGAACAACGCCGCAGTGTCCAGTGCCCGCCACTTCCCAGCGGCGAAGACCCTTGTGCCGATCTGCATGTGGATATGCCGGTGCGGGTCACCGGCCCGGCTGGTCTTGTGACCGATGCCGACGACCTGCATCTGCTCGATGGGCACGACCTCCCGCGCGTGACGCGGCCCGACGCGAGTGACGGAGTGTTGGCCGAGCCACCGCCGTATCTCCGCAAGGGCGTCCTGCTGGGCGGCGTCGAGCGCGTCGGAGACCTCGGGGTGGAGCGCGGCGGCGACCGATAGGGACTTGGGTGCATTGATCGTCATCTCCGCGAACAGCGGCGACCCCTTCGTGCCCTCAGCCGCCGCGCGCGGCGTGCCCATCGACTCGCCTGTGATCGGCTCTGTCCAGTCCACCCATCTCTCGTACTCGTCGGCCGTCAGGGATCGAATGGCGGTGACCTCACCCGCTCTGTCGAGCGTCGCGTACTCGGCGACGGCGTTGTCAGCGCCGAGGTAGTACTCGTCCGCGCGGGATCGGTCGGCCTCGGCATAGCGGCGCGCGGCGGCACCGGTGCCGCGGAACAGGATCACGCCGCCCTTCATCTGGGCCTCCCACATGAGTCGTCTCATGAGGGAGGTGCGCACGCCCCACCCACGGTGGCATACGTGCATAACTTCTCGTCGGTGGAGAAGGGATTGCGAGAATCAGTTACATACGGGCTATCCTGTATGTATGAGACGTTCGGTTGAGGACGCGGAGAGAACGCGTCTGTCGCTGTGTGAGGCGGCGTTGATGGCCTTCGAAGAGAAGGGGTGGAGGGGGGCAACGTTCGAGGCGATCTCGGAACGGGCGGGTGTGACCCGTGGCGCGCTGCACCATCACTTCCGCGACAAGGCCACGCTGCTGCGCGATGCGCTCGCGTGGGGATGGGGCGAGTACGCAGATCGCGTATTCCCCGCAGACCCTGCCCAGGACGTGTCCGCTGGACTGTCGAGTCTGCTCGCGGAGTACATGCGCTTGTTGAGCGTTGATCCGCTGTTCCGCGCGTTGGCGTTCTCGACGGTGCTGGTCGCACCCCAGGCCTTCGACGACACCTCCGAGAAGGGGGCGGGTCTGGATGACTGGCACACCCGCCTGACCGAGCTCATCGCCACCGACATCTCAGCGTCGAGCACGCTGCCACCCGCGCAGACCGCGGGCCTCGTGCTCGTCCTGCTTCAAGGGCTCACCGTGACCGCGGTGACCCGACCACAAGACCTTCCACAACCCCCACACCGTGAAGCCGCGGTTACCGCGCTGGTTCGGGGGTTGCTCTCCTAGAAAGACCATTCGTTCCCCATGACAACTCCACACACTGCCCCCACCGGGGGCACGACTCCCACGCGCGCACTGGTCGTATCGTCCGCTGCGTTATTCACGGACATGCTCGTGCACGGCCTCGCCGTCCCCGTGCTGCCGCTGTTGCCCTCCGTCGTCGCTGCAGGGCCAGAAGCAACCGGCATCCTCTTCTCCTCGTACGCGGCGGCAATGATCGTTGCGACACTGTTCGCCGGTCGCATCGTTGACCGGTACGGGCCACGCACACCCCTGCTGATCGGCCTGGTCGGGCTCGCCGCGGCGACGCTGTTGTTCGCCACGGGAGGCCCATACTGGCTGCTGCTCGTCGCTCGCCTCGCTCAGGGGATCGCGGGCGGCATGTCCTGGGTCGCCGCGCTCTCGCTGATCGCGGCAACCACACCGATGGAGAAACGCGGGCAGTCGATGGGTATCGCACTGTCGACCATCACCCTTGGTGTGCTCATCGGCCCGCCGTTGGCGGGGTTCCTGGTCGAGCACTTGGGCACCGCTTCCCCGTTCCTGTTCGCCGCCGCCGTCGCCCTCGCGGACGGGGTACTGCGGATCGTGTTCGTCAAGGACTCACCCCGGGTCACCGACGACACCGCGGGACCACTCGCGGTACTCAAAGTGCCGGGGTCACTCTCCATCGTTCTCGCCGTCGTGGTCGGCGCGGCTGTGCTCTCCGGCATCGAGCCCGTTCTGCCCGTGCATCTCGGCGCGAGCGCGCTGACGGTCGGGTTGCTCTTCGGACTCGCCGCTCTCGCCTCGATCATCGCCAACCCCATCGTCGGCCGACTCGTCGCGACCACATCACCGCGGATGCTCGTCGGTGCCGGGATCGCCGCGGTCGCCGCGGCACTCTTGGTGACCGGGTTCGCGACCGAACTGTGGCAGACCTGCATCGGCATGGCCCTCCTTGGGGTCTCCTCGGCGCTGCTGCTGGCACCGGCCACGACACTCATCAGCGAACAGGGGTACAAGTCGAACCCGCCCACACTCGGCGGCTCGTTCGCGCTCTACAACCTCGCCTACGCCGCAGGGCTCGCAGGCGGGCCCCTTTTGACCGGCATTAGTACCGGGCAATGGGGATTCACCACAGCGATGCTTGTGACCGCCGCTGTGCTCGCAGTGATCGGCGGAGCTTCGCTCGCGCGCCTCCCACGAGCAGCCCGACAAACCGAATAGTCACGTTCCCCGATGATCGGGCGAAACCAACGTGGGCACCTCGCCCGCAGACGGTTCCGCCCGGTCACGGGTCGCGTGCCCGCCCTGAGAGGTGGTAAAACAGTACGCCTGCCGACGAACAGCAGGTGCGGGGCAAACCGATGCGCGCCCTGATCTGGGTGCCAGTGGCGCACCTCCCTTTTGGGAGGCGTCACCGTGGACGAACACACCTCACCCGCTGCCAGCGATGCTGCGGGAACGACTGGCTCGGCCAGCAGCAGTTTCGAGAGCCCAGAAGGTCTACGCTCCCTACTCACCCGGCTACACGGCGCCGGGCCGGGCGCGTGGCGGGGTGACCGTGAAGCAGCTGAACTCATGCGCTACACAGCGACCAAGTACCAGCCGCTCGCACGTAAGCACGGGCTAGATGCCTGGGAGGTGGCGTCCGCTGCGTTCGAGGTGATGCTCGCGCCTTCGACGCGCAACGCGGGCCACCCGTGGGCTGTGGTGACCCGTGCTGTGCAGATCACCTGTCACGCGGAGACTCGCGCCTCTGGGATGCTGACATCAGCCAGCAAAGTGCGCCACACCGCCAGGATCATCGGGTTCCACGATGCAGTGCGGTTCGCCGAGCGGGAGCGCCTGGCCGACTATCACCCCGCGTTCACACACTACGACGGCGACCCGGACGAGAGCGAGCATGAGGCGCGAGTGGCCGCTCTGCTGTCTGCCACGGTCGCACTATTCGAGTCGGCGGGCTGGGATGCTGCACTGGTCGCCGAGTGCGTCGAGCATGTGGCTTACCGGCTTGCCGACCTCTCCTCCCGGCAGCGCGGGGTCGAGGTGCTGCGCCGTGACCGCGGGATCCCGACGCTGCTCGAGATACCGCCCCGGTCGTGGTCTGCGCTGTTGCGGATCGTGCTCGGGCACCCCGACCCAAAGCACATGGGTACTCCGATAGGTGATGGGGTGCTGCTGCGATTACTGAACGGCGAAACACTGGACGCTCTGCGCGACGACGAGGCACTGATGAAGATGATCCGCGCCGCCAACCCCGACAAAGGCACCGTGCCTTAACTTGGGGGTGGGGCTTCCGCACCTAACGGTATGAGCACTCGTACTGTTACCCCCGCTGCTACCTCCACCGCTTCTTCTTCGTCATCTGACACCACGCTTGGCGCACGGCTCGCTGCTGCCTCCCGCTGCGCGCAGGGTCTCGCCACCATGGTGGACGATCCTGTTGTGTTGGCCGAACTGCGCGGGCTCTGCGCCACACCTCGCCCCATGCGCGCGCCCGTCGCCGAGAAACGCGAAGGCCCCGCACCCTGAACGGCTCAGAGCTGCGGGGCCGGTCACGAATCGCCGGGGTTACGCGCGCCAGACGAATTCGACCCGGCGCGCGAGCACTGCCGCCCGGTGCGCATCGCGGCGCACATGGAACGCCTCGGTGCTCTCGTTGCGGCGCTTAGGCACAGCTGTCATCATGTCAGCGGGGTGAGCGTGCACCAATACCGCTTGCAAGATCAGACTCGCCGCCTGGTACTGCCACATTGGGGTACGCCCTTCCCACTCAGCAGCGACCGTGCTGACATCAATATTCAACCCGGAGTGCTCGGGTGCGGTCGCGGTGTACTCGCGGCGGGTGGCTTCGATCCGTTCCGCGATCCGTGCGCGTTGCCGCACCCACATGGCTTTGTCAATCAGCCCGTCATAATAGTCATCATCGAGCCGCGCCAGACGCTCCCGATCTTGGTCGAGCGTCGCCGCGAGCCCAACCCGTGCCGCAAGGTCACTGCCAGAGGTTCGGCGCACCTTGGGGTGGAGGGTGATCTGCTCGAACGTCGCCAGCACCGCTTCCTCGACGAGCTTGGCGATTTCAGCAGAGCGAATCGAACGGGTGCACCCGCCCGGGGTCGGCTGTAAGCACTGGTACACGCCGCCCCGGTGAATCATCGACGTTCCGCACAGTGAGCAGCGAATTAGCCCCGAGAACGGGTACATCCGCACCGCCGCACCCGTACCGGGTTGGTGAAAGTTCCTGGCTTTCATGCGTGCGTCAAGGACATCGGAGACTTGCTGCCAGGTGTCCTCATCCACAATCGCGGGCCACGCCGCCTGCACTTGCATCTTCGACGTCTTCGCGCGACTTCCGTCCGGCATCACAGGCCGGTACTCGCGCACTCCCTTGTTGGAGGGGTTGTAGAGCACCATCTTGAGTGTCCGATCCGACCACGCACACCCGTGAGTGGTGAGGATGCCTTGTGCGTTCCAGTCCTTGCGAATGCGATACAGGGATTCACCGGCCAGCACCCGCTGGTACGCCTCGACCACCAGCGGCCCGGTCACGGGATCGATCACGAGCGCGCCTGCCTCTGCCCGGTATCCGAATGGCACCCTGCCGCCGTGCCAGGCTCCTTCGATGGCCTGCTGCTTCGCCGCCCTCGCCACACGTCGGGCGGTGTCAGCGGACGACTTGTTCGCCATCGCCACCAGCACCCTGGCCATCGCCACATCAGAGTCCGTGTCCAGCCGGAGCGAGCCTGTCACGGAACGCACGGTGAACCCGCCCAGCACCTTCGCATCAATGAGGTCTTCCAAATCGCGCGGGTCGCGCACCGCGCGATCCAAGTCGTAGGCGACCATCACCTGCGCGTGCCCGTCGGTGAGGTGTTTCAACATGGTGCGAAACTGCGGGCGGATCACCCGCCGCACCCGCTCACCCGACGGGAGCGTGATCGTGCGCTGCTTGAACGCCGACGTGTCATTCTCACGAAACACCGCTGCGACTTCCCACCCGTGGGCTTCTGCATAGGCACGACAGTCGGCTTCCTGCCGATCTACGCCCCGTTCGCTGCCCTCTGGGTCGTCGCTGATTCTGACGTACACCACCGCCTGCAACGCATCCGTGCTCTGTTTCTGCTCGTTGTGGCCCATCTCTCGGCCCCACCTTCCTACTCGTGTGAGAGGTAGGTGCGTTTACAGAACCTCGGCTACCCGAGGTTAAGGGCCTTGCCGATAATCATGCCTGCTGTGAAGATCACGAGGAAATAGACCAGCAAAGGCAGAGCAATACGAGCGACATCCCAGGGCCGCTCAAGAATGGTTTTCCCTTGTAATGCGAAGAGCAGAGTAATAGTGAACAACAGCCCATAGAGTGCCCAGGGGCTAATTATGGGAAGGAATTTTTCCTCGTACCAGGTTCTGCCTCGCACCCTTTCTCCCCAGACACGGGTTAGATAACCTGCGATTAAGGGTATACCAAGAAAAACTAAGACAGAGAGGGTGATAGTCCACAGTGAAAAGTGAGCACTGGTCACGGGCAAGCCCAACCAGGCCGGCAGAATCTGTAGGTAGAACCATCCCATCAGGCTGAAGGTGAGTACCTGAAAAACAGAGTTGATAAAGACGAGGACGGCTGCTGACTCACGGTCGCCGCAGGCTAGGTCATTCCAGATCATGACCATGGCAATACAGCGAGCCAGACCAACGATGATGAGCCCCGTTCGGTACTCCGGGAGGTCGGGCAAAAAAACCCAGGCTAGTGTAAACATAAAAGCCGGAGCCAGCAACCAGTTAATGACGAGGCTGGTGATGAGTAATTTTTTGTCGGTCAGTACTGAGCTGGTCTGGTTGTATCGCACTTTTGCGAGCACGGGGTACATCATCACTAGCAGACCAACTGCAATCGGTAGCGAAACCTGGCCAATTTTTAGTGCTTCCAGACTCTCGTTCAGGTGGGGAACCGTTTTGCCAAGAACCAACCCCAGCCCCATGGCGCCGATAATCCAGAGGGGTAGAAATCTGTCTAATGTTGAGAGCTTTGCTATGACAGGTTGCTCAGGCGGTGCGGTAGACGGGAGATCTTTAGAGGGCATTGAAACTCCATGGGGAATTGAGGGTGTAAACATCCATATATCGATATGTATCAATATAGGAATGGTATCTGTATTGATAAATGTCAATATATGAAAAGATGGGTTTATGGAAAAATCACCAGTCACTGTGCCCGCGGAGGGTTGTGTGTCTGCCGGGCGCAGAACTCTGCCGAATCAAATAGCCCAAGAGCAGGCTAAACTTCTTAAAGCGCTGGCTGACCCCAACCGACTCCTGCTTTTATTCTTGATACCCCCGCCACCTCAGACAATCTGTGTCTGTGACCTGACGGGCGCACTTGAGCTTAGCCAACCGACAGTCTCGCACCATCTCAAAGTACTGTCCGACAGTGGATTCATTAGCCGACAGAAGAAGGGAACCTGGGTGCACTATTCTTTGGTGGAAGAAAAGCTGAAGAAGACCTCCGTACAGTTATCTAAACTCGCTGAGGGCACTAGCTAAACGGAAGTGGATGCTCATGGCGTTTGATAAAGGTGCGTCGGGGTGGCATAAACCTGTGCGTTAGCGGTGATAATGGCGTCCTCCTGAGCGGCCCACATATCCCAGTAAGGACGGTAGGTTTCCCCGTCCCGTCTCAGCGCCCGCTGCTTGCGCTCGCTATCAGAGAGCTCGACCCAGATACCTAAATGGTGGGCACCGCAGAGGGTGCCAACCCCCTCAACCAGCAGGACGCCGCAATCAGCCTTGGTCGTGGCAGTAAAAGGGTGCGGGCCGGTTGGTTGACCGGCCGCCCAATCCCAGCCGTACCAGAGGCCAGGAGTCTGCCCTGCAACTATTTCAGCGCTGAGAGCCTGCCAACGGCTAACAGCTGGAGCAAGACCTTCCCAGCCCTGGTAGGTGTCATCCAGCCGGAAAACCCCTACCGGCAACCGCTGTGAGAGTAATGCTGATAACTGGGAGGTCAAACTGGTTTTGCCAGCTCCGCTGCGTCCATCCAGGGCAACAACTAAGGGTGTCTGCCCTTGGTGGTGTTCTACTGCCTCGGTGATAAAGACCGCCAGTTCTTGGGGATTGCTAAATTCAGCCACGATGATGCTCTTCTCATTGTCCGTGATTGACCTCAGATGAACTTACCGCGCCACTACCCCAAAAGAAAGCCACTTGCAGGGCCTGCCGTTCTATAGTTGAACCAAAACTACCAACCCCCGACCAAAGATGCCTGCCATGACCGAAGAACTGACCCGCCGGGGCGAGCAGCTACTCGCAACTGCCGAAGAGAGCCGCCTGCTGCTGGGCCTGCTCAGCCAGCCTGCTGCCCTGGGTTTTAATCTGCCCCAGGGCTATGCCGGTTCCCTCTATCGCCTTGCCCCGCTTGACCCCCAGAACCTGGTCGGAGCAGAGAACTGGCTGGCACTGACCTGGTGGAAGCGCCGGTCCCCGTCAGACTTTGATGCCTTACGCGCCGTGGCGCAAGCTGATGCCCAGGTGCCTGCCATGCTACAAGCGATTCGTAATGGTCAAGGTGGTGTGCTCACCCGTTTCTTTAGTGGTGCTAAAAAACAGGCAGCAGCGGCGGCCAGTGCTGACCTGACTGCCAGGCTCGAATCGGTGGGGCAGGCACTGGTGCACGTCCAGGGGTTACTGGCAGAAGCAGCATCCGGCGTTCCCACCCTGCCCCAAGCCTTTGAAACTAATGTCCTGGGCTTGCAGGACGCCGCGGCAGTGGCCCTGGCACGCTTTGCCGGGGAACGCTGGGAGCAGGTGACCTGGGAGAAGTTGCCCGCAGCCCAGGTGGCTGCTTACCAGCAGGTGCTCGGTGCTCTCAACACCCCAGAACGTGCCCAACTCATGAGCGGTATGGGCGCTGACATGGAGGCGTTGAAAACCGAACGTGCCCGCCTCACCCTGCGCGATATCCCCGTTGACAAACTGCGGGAGCTCACCAGCAAAACCGTACGCACCGCGCCGCTGGCGGACGCCGGAATCGGCACCGTTGACCGAGTGCTGGACCACACTCCACAGGATCTCACCCGCTTCCCGGGTATTGGCGAAACCACCGCCGCCCAGCTACACGCCGCCGCCCAGCGCCTGCTGGCAGAAGCAGTAGGGCAAGAAAAAGAAACCCTGGGCGAATACCGCACCCCAGCAGCCGAACGCATGCTCATCGGCGTAGACCGCCTCCAAGTGATTGACGCTGCCATCCCGCAAGCAGAACTGCGCGAACGACTTGCTGGCTACGCCCCGCTGCTCAACCAGGGCACCCCCATCGGTGACTTCTACGTGGCATTAGGGGAGGACCGCACAGACTACGACCAGCTGCTCGAAGACCTCACCTGGTGCCAGGCCAACGGGGCCATCAGCGTCCCCCCAGCCACCTGGCTCACCGCAGACGAAGCCTGGCTACGCTACCTGGCCGACCCCTCCACCTACCAGGCACTGCTGGCACACTACCTGGGCAACGAAAACCATGGCGATGACTACCTGCCCGCCGAAATCAACGAGCGAATCCGCAAGTACCCCATCAAACTTGAGGGCTTGGCAGCCACGCTGCGCGGCTACCAAAACTACGGTGCCAAGTTCATGCTGGCGCAGAAAAAAGTCATCCTGGGCGATGAGATGGGCTTGGGTAAAACCATGCAGTCCATCGCCGCCCTCACCCATCTATACCACCAGGGAAAAACCCACTTTGTGGTAATCTGTCCCGCTTCTGTGGTCATTAATTGGGCACGCGAACTGCAAAAATTCTCCCAGCTCACTCCCTACACCGCCTACGGTGATGCCCGTGAAAGCGACGTAGCTGAGTGGAAGAAGACCGGCGGCGTCCTCATTGCCACCTACGACGGGGCGCGCCTCTACGCCGATGACAGCTGGCCCATCGACGCCCTCATCGCCGATGAAGCGCACCTGATCAAGAACCCCGGCGCCCAGCGCTCGCAGGCAGTTGCCGCTCTAGTGCGCCGTGCTGAATACGCCGTCCTACTTTCAGGCACCCCCATGGAAAACCGGGTCAGCGAGTTCGTTACCCTGGTGGACTACCTGCAACCTGCCCTGGTGGCTGAGAGCGGCATGGAGACCCTGCTGGCCAGCGAATTCCGCACCCGCATCGCTCCTGCCTACCTACGCCGCAATCAAAGGGACGTGCTCTCAGAACTGCCCGATATGACAGAGCACCGTGACTGGGTGGAACTGACGGGCCTGGACACCGAGGCATACCGCGGCGCCGTTACCGAGGGCAACTTCGCCCTCATGCGCAGGGTGGCGTGGGCTTCGGAAGACTCTGCCAAGCTCACCCGACTGCTTGAACTGGTCGATGAAGCCGAGGCTGCTGGGCGTAAGGTGCTAGTTTTCTCCTTCTTCCTCAGCGTCTTAGAACGTCTGCAGAAAGCCTTGGGGGAGCGCAGTATCGGCCTTATCACCGGTAGCGTTGAACCGGCAGAACGGCAGGGAATCGTCGATCAACTAGGCGAGGCTGCCCCCGGCTCCGTTCTGCTGGCGCAGATTACTGCCGCCGGAGCTGGGCTGAATATTCAGAGCGCCTCTGTCGTTATTCTCTGTGAACCCCAGTTTAAGCCCACCATCGAATCCCAGGCGATTGCTCGAGCCCACCGCATGGGGCAGTTGCACACGGTGGACGTTTTCCGTCTGCTGGGCGTCGATACCGTGGACGAGCGTATGCTAGAAATCTTGGGCCGCAAGTCTCAGCTCTTTGATGAATATGCCCGCATCTCTGCCGCCAAAGAATCAGCCTCAGAATCAGTGGATATTTCGGACGCTAAGTTGGCCACCCAAATTATTGCCGACGAGCGCCGTCGCCTAGGTTTAGACCTCGAAGCCGCTGTTCAGGACGTCCAAGGGATTGACGAGACCGCTTAGACCGTGGTGAGCTCCAGCTGAGGTGGGCGGAGCTCGCTGCGGGAGAAAGCAGACGTTACTGGCTTTCTAGTGCTTCTTCAATGTAGGACAGGACGCCAGGTACCGCTGCGCGAATCATCTCAAATGTTTCGTAGAAATCTTCTTGGTTTCCGTACCAAGGGTCATAAATACCTAGGTCTTCTAGCGGTAGATGCGCTACAGCGGGGTCAAACTCTCGCATGAGCCGAACCTTTGCTGCCGCTATCTCATTCGGTGCCAGCCGTTTGAGGGCGTGGTGGTGGTTAGTGTCCATCGCAAGAATGAGGTTGAAGCGGTCAAAATCTTGGCTATTAAACTGCTGGGCGCGGTGGGTTGTGGTGTCGATACCTAGCTCATCCAGCACCTTTTGAGCGCGGCGGTCTATGGGGTTTCCTCGCTCTTCGTTGGAGATGCCACTTGAAGCTACTTCGAGGGGTAGATTGGCGCGCGTGGCGGCATCCTTGAGCAGAAACTCACCGGTGGGTGAGCGGCAAATATTGCCGGTGCAGACTGTCATGACTTTATACATATTCATATATTTTCATGCGGAGGATGAGCTTGTATATCGTGCACAGAAACCTTAGAAACCTGTGTGTAAAAGTATCTTCTCAGGCGGAAAACTGTGCCCAAACTGTGTATAGTCTTAACAAGTACACACACTTGATGGTGTTCAGGCGGTCACGCCGGGTCATACAGCAGTGAACTAGAGGAACACCATACGCTCAGTTTCTTGAGTTTCTTTCGAGATGACATAAGCCCCGCGCCCCACACAGGTGCGGGGCTTTTGCGTTGCCTACATACGCGGCGCTCGGGCGTCCCGACTCTGGTTTCAAGCGATGCTGTGGTAAGTAGAAATACGGCATAAGGTGGGGCTGACAATGATGTCTCACCGAAACCAGATATGACGACAGAGCCTCACAGGACCCCCAGCCACTATTAACCTAAAGAAAAATCTGGCCAGCGGTAAATTCTCTACGCCCAAAACTATGGCACCCAACCGACCCCAGCTGAGGCTGACCAAAAACTTTGTGGATGAGCTGCTCTTCGTTGCAGATAAGCACGGGACTAAAAATATGATACCCCCGTACTTTCTCTCTTGAACCGGAGAAAAAACTCTGGTCAAAGAAAGAACGTGCGGGGGTATGTGCATAGCAGGACTTTAGCGCCCGAAAAGACGGCTAAAGAACCCGCCGGAGCGCTGGGCGGCGGCCTTTTCAGCGTCGGTGTGCTTGCCGTTGCACCACTGGCTCGCAGGTACGGACGCCTTAACAGTGGCGATGTGCTGGCCGCAGCCAGCCCAGGTGGTTTTTGAGCAGACTTTACAAGTGGCGGGGCGACACATGGTTTTCTCCTTAGATGTGTTGGTCTAGTTACAACAACATTATACCCCCAGGGGTATAATGGCAAGGAAGGTTTAAATTGCTACTGGTCCACCTCGGTTGAAGAACGGGTGTTCCTTGGAGCGTTAATGAAAGGTTAAACGAAGAACCGGAATCAGAAAGCTGTTGTCATTGTTGGAGGTGTGGCAGGCGGAATGTCTGCCGCTACCCGCCTGCGCCGTCATGATGAATCAATGCGCATCATCGTGCTGGAGAAAAGTGGATACGTGAGTTTTGCCAACTGCGGCCTTCCCTATTATCTGGGTGGCGTTATTGAGGAGCGAAACAGCTTACTCTTGCAAACCCCTGAATCGCTGGCGCAGCGTTTTGAGCTCGATGTGCGCGTGAATAGTGAGGTCTTGTCCATCGATAGGGCTCTTCAAACCATTGACGTTAAAACCGTTGCCGGTACTGAAACTCTGAATTATGACGAGCTTATCCTCTCACCGGGTGCTACCCCCTTTGTGCCCCCTTGCCAGGTGTTGAGCAGGCGCTGGTCTTGCCGTTTCAGAGAGGGGTGGAATTCTGGTCGATGACCACATGCGTACTAGCAATCCTCATATCTATGCGGTGGGAGATACCGTGGAAAAGGGTACCGTGCAATCCATACCCACCCCTCAGATCATGCTGGCTACTACCCGGGCACTTCGGGCATGTCTCTGAAACTGTTGGTTGATTCAGCTACTGATGAAATACTGGCCGCCCCATCATCGTTCATTGTCGGGTTGGTTTGCGCGGTTATTTAGCCGCGCGCATTTTGAACCAGTGTGGATATCAAGTGCGAAATCTTGATGGAGAGCGGAAAACCTAGAATTACGCCCAACAGCAATTATTAGTTTCTATTGAGCTGCGCAAAAAAGTTGAGCGTATTTCACTCAAGTCTGTTGACAGAGTTGCTCAAAGGGTGCAAACTGTTAAACAAGACATCTGAGTTGAGTGAAAGGCGCTCAACTTCGAAGATGTCACGAATGTAAATATCAAACCAATACAAGGAGTAAATCTCATGGCACGTGCAGTAGGCATTGACCTCGGTACCACCAACTCAGTTGTAGCAGTCCTCGAAGGCGGCGAGCCCACCGTTATCGCTAACTCCGAAGGCGCCCGCACCACCCCCTCCGTCGTAGCATTCAGCAAGGACGGCGAGGTTCTAGTAGGCGAGGTAGCAAAGCGTCAGGCAGTCACCAACGTTGACCGCACCATCGCGTCCGTCAAGCGTCACATGGGCACCAGCTGGTCCAAGGACATCGACGGTAAGGCGTACACCGCTCAGGAAATCTCAGCTCGTATCCTCATGAAGCTCAAGGGTGACGCTGAAGCCTACCTGAACGACACCGTCACCGACGCTGTGATCACCGTTCCCGCATACTTCAACGACGCTGAGCGTCAGGCAACCAAGGAAGCCGGCGAAATCGCAGGTCTCAATGTCCTGCGTATCGTCAACGAGCCCACCGCAGCAGCTCTGGCTTACGGCCTGGATAAGGGCAATGAAGACGAACTGATTCTAGTCTTCGACCTCGGCGGCGGCACCTTCGACGTTTCCCTGCTCGAAGTGGGTAAGGATGAAGACGGCTTCTCCACCATCCAGGTTCGTGCAACCTCCGGTGACAACCGTCTGGGCGGCGACGACTGGGATCAGCGCATCGTTGACTTCCTGCTGGAGCAGGTCAAGTCCAAGACCGGTGCTGACCTGTCCAAGGACAAGATTGCTCTGCAGCGTCTGCGCGAAGCAGCTGAGCAGGCTAAGAAGGAACTGTCCTCAGCCACCTCAACCAGCATCTCCCTGCAGTACCTCTCCGTTACCGCAGAGGGCCCTATCCATCTGGATGAGAAGCTGACCCGTGCTAAGTTCCAGGACATGACCTCAGATCTGATGGAGCGCACCAAGAAGCCCTTCAAGGACGTTATCTCAGAAGCCGGCGTATCCGTCTCAGAAATCGCTCACATCGTTCTGGTCGGTGGCTCAACCCGTATGCCCGCTGTCACCGAGGTCGTCAAGGAGCTCTCTGGTGGCCGCGAACCCAACAAGGGCGTCAACCCCGATGAGGTCGTCGCTATGGGTGCAGCTCTGCAGGCAGGTGTCCTGAAGGGTGAGCGCAAGGATGTTCTGCTGATCGACGTTACCCCCCTCTCCCTCGGTATCGAGACCAAGGGCGGCGTCATGACCAAGCTGATTGAGCGCAACACCGCGATCCCCACCAAGCGTAGCGAAACCTTCACTACCGCTGAAGACAACCAGCCTTCAGTGTCTATCCAGGTCTTCCAGGGTGAGCGTGAGTTTACCCGCGACAACAAGTACCTGGGCACCTTCGAGCTGACCGGCATCGCCCCCGCACCCCGCGGTATGCCCCAAATTGAGGTCACCTTCGACATCGACGCCAACGGTATCGTGCACGTATCCGCAAAGGACAAGGGCACCGGCACCGAGCAGTCCATGACCATCACCGGTGGCTCATCACTCTCCAAGGAAGACATTGATCGTATGGTCAAGGACGCCGAAGCACACGCTGAGCAGGACAAGGCACGCCGCGAGGCAGCCGAGACCCGCAATGCAGCTGAGAACTCCGCTTACTCCATCGAGAAGCTCATCAAGGAAAACGATGAGAAGCTATCCGAGGGTGTCAAGACTGAGGTTCAGGCTGACGTGGACGCCGTCAAGGCAGCCCTTGAAGGCGAAGACGATGACGCTGTCACGGCAGCATTCGAGAAGCTGCAGGCTTCACAGACCAAGCTGGGCGAAGCACTCTACGCCCAGGCACAGGCTGACGCAGCTAACGCTGACGCCGGTGCGCCCAAGGCTGATGAAGACGATGTAGTAGACGCCGAAGTTATCGACGAAGACGAAAAGAAGTAACTATGTCTGAGAACACCAACGAGCCCCAGGGCCAAGAAGCCGATTCGCTGGAGGAGGCCTTCAGCGCCCCCCCCGCTGACGGTCACCCTGAAGCGACCGAGGGTGTCACCGACGAGGCCGCTGCGCCGGGTGAAACCGGTGCAGCCGCTGAGGCGGGCGAGACTGCAGAAACTTCTGTAGATGCTGCCCTGGCAGCTGAACGTCTCGAAGACCTCCGCCGCCTTCAGGCTGAGTTCACCAACTACAAGAACCGCACCGCCAAGGAAAAAGAGCAGCTGCGCGACTACGTGATTGGCGATGTTATCGCCTCTTTGCTGCCCGTCTTTGACGACATTGACGCGGCTCGCACCCACGGCGACCTGGAAGACGGCCCCTTCTCCGCAATCGCCAAGAAGCTGGATGAAACCCTCACCAAGCAGGGCCTAGTCCGCTTCGGCGAAGTCGGCGACGCCTTCGATCCCCAGGTGCACGAGGCAGTGCTACAGCAGCCCACCGGCGAGGTGGAACCCGACCATGTATCCATGGTTCTGCGCTACGGCTACAAGGTCAACGACCGCGTCGTCCGCACCGCGCAGGTAGCGGTAGCAGTCGCTGAATAAAGCAGACTAAAACCACGGTGGGCGGGCACATCATGTGCCCGCCCACAGCCCTAATTGGGCACCAAAAAACTTTTTCTAAACGATCACCGTCTACCCGAAAGGAGACGCACATGGCTAGTGAAAATTGGCTGAACACAGATTTTTATAAGGTACTGGGCGTCTCTGAAACCGCCTCAGATGCAGACATCAAAAAGGCCTACCGCAAGCTAGCGCGTAAGTACCACCCCGACCAGAACCCCGGTGACGCTGCGGCTGAAAAGAAGTTCAAAGAGATCTCAGAAGCCAACGACGTGCTCTCGGATAAGAAGCAGCGCGAAGAATATGACCAGGTGCGTAAATACGGGGCTGCCGGTTTTGGCGGTGGCTTCCCGGGCGGTGCCGATGGGTTCCCCGGGGGAGGTTTCCCCGGTGGGGCAGGTAACTTTAGCTACAGTACCGGTGGTGGCTCCCAGGGCATCAATATAGAGGACCTGTTGGGCGGAATGTTTGGCGGCGGTATGGGCGGTGGCTCATCCCGCGGCGGCTTCCCCGGTGGTATGGGTGGAGGTTTCCCCGGCGGTTCCGGTGCCTTCCAGCAGTCCGCGCCTAAGGGTGAAGACGCCACCACCAGTGCACGCATCAGCCTCAAGCAGGCCTACGAGGGCGCTGAAGTTAGCGTTTTCCGTCCCGGCGGTTCCCAGACCACAGCCCGTCTGCCTCAGGGCGTCAAGGACGGTCAAAAGGTGCGTTTGCGCGGCAAGGGGCACGCCGGTCACGGCGGCGCTGGCGACCTGCTGGTGACCGTGCGTGTGGACCCGCACCCTATTTTTGAGCGCGAGGGCGATAACGTGCTGGTGCGTGTTCCCGTCACCCTGGAAGAAGCTGTTAATGGCACCATTCTTGAGGTGCCCACCTTAGACGGTAAGAGCGTGAGGCTTCGCCTCCCCGCAGGTTCACCCTCCGGCCGTAAGATGCGAGCCAAGGGCCGCGGCTTCGTGACCAAGAAGGGAACCGGGGATATGCTGGTGATACCCGAGGTGCAGGTACCCACCGACCTGACGGACGAGGCGCAGGCAGCTCTATCCCGTTTCATGGAGCTGGCACCCCAAGGTAACCCGCGCGAAGAACTCTTCAAGAAAGCCGGTGTGTAACCATGGCCTTTGAATCAGACAGACCGGTCTTCGTCATCTCGGTGGCGGCCGAGCTGGCAGGTATGCACCCGCAGACCCTGCGCCAGTACGACCGCCTGGGCCTGGTTCAACCCTCCCGTGCCCCGGGTAAGGCCCGCCGCTACTCTGAGCGGGATGTGCAGAAGCTCCAAGAAATCCAGGATCTCTCACAGTCTGGTGTGTCTCTAGAAGGCATCAAACGGGTCATGGAACTGGAGCGCCAGGTAGAAGCTCTTAAGGCTCGCAATGCTGAGCTTCTACGAGAGAACGAGGCCCTGTTGCACCGCTTGCATGACGGATCACGCGTTTTTGCTGCCGGGGTGTCGGGCGATATCGTGCACCTGGCACGTGGTCAGCGTCTTGTTGCCCGGCCGCGCTCCCAAGCTGTGGTGCTCTACGGCCCTAAGACCGGTAAATAATTAAAAGCTCCTTTCAGGCGGTTATTGACTCCCTGAAAGGGGCTTTTGTTGTTCTGGGCCATTGCATCACCTAATGGCCTGAAATGCGCGTTGTGCTGGCTTGTATTGTCTCTTGTGCCTTTCTCCGCACCGTGAGATACTTTCTTTGTAAAATATTTTATCATCGGATGAAAGGTGAAAATCGTGACCTCAGACCTCACTGCTGACGACATCACTACGTCAACAAGCCTCCGCGATCGCCTACCCTCGGTTACCGACATGGACGTCCAGTTCGGTCTGGATACCTTCGGCGACTCTACCCAAGATCTAGAGGGCAAGTCGCTACATCAGGCGCAGGTAATCCGCAACGTCGTGGAACAGGCAAAGCTGGCTGACCGCGTGGGTATTGACTTCTTCGGTGTTGGTGAGCATCACCGCCCTGACTATGCCGTGTCAGCCCCCGACGCCGTCCTAGCAGGCATTTCCACTGCAACCGAGCGCATCCACCTGGGTTCAGCTGTGACCGTACTCAGTTCCGATGACCCCATTCGCGTCTACCAGCGCTTCGCTACCATCGACGCCATGAGCAAAGGCCGCGCTGAAGTGGTTCTGGGGCGCGGCTCCTTCACCGAGTCCTTCCCGCTCTTTGGCTACAGGATGGAGGACTATAACCAGGTCTTTGCTGAGAAACTCGAACTCTTCTCGCGCGTTGTCACCGAGCAACCCGTCAACTGGAACCCCGGAAACCGCACCCCGCTGGTCAACCAGGAAATCTACCCCAAGACTGAAAACGGCCTTGCACAGTGGATCGCTGTGGGCGGCAGCCCCGAGTCCGTGGCGCGAGCAGCCCAGTACAAGATGCCACTGATGCTTGCCATCATCGGAGGCCCTGCAGAGCGCTTCAAGCCTTTCGTGGACCTCTACCACCGGGCCAACGCGCAACTGGGCAACACCGATCTGCCTATTGCCGTCCACTCACCCGGTCACATTGCAGATACAGATGAAGAAGCTAAGGCGCAACTGCGCCAGCACTGGATCACCAACCGCAACAAGATTGGCGCCGAACGCGGCTGGGGCCCCGCTAGCGCCGCCGAGTTCGACCACGAAATTACTCACGGCTCCCTCTATGTCGGGTCACCCGAGACGGTAGCGCAGAAGATTGCCGCTACCGTCAAGGCCCTGGGTATTCAGCGTTTTGACCTCAAATACTCTAATGGCCCCCTGCCCCACGAGTACTCCATGCGCTCTATTGAGCTCTACGGCACGCAGGTGATTCCTCGCGTGCGTGAGTTGCTGGCTGAGGGCTAAAGTGCGCCGGTTGAAAGATTGAAAGTGTAGCGAGAGCCGGGTTCATCCCGGCTCTCCTTCGTTGAATAATCGCTACTCGTTCAGAAATATGCTGCATTAAAGTCAGGGGCAAACGCCCCGCTTCATTCTCATCGGGTGTAGAGCGATCAACTGAGAAGTAAGACGGTGGCATACCTCAAATCTCAAACGGTGAAAGATGGTTTGCTGATGAGTTCCCTCTTGATGAAGAAGATGCCGCCGAGTCAGTAGGGTGATGGCTTGGGACGACAATGGCCCCTGCTAGCTGTGCTGGTCAGTACCGCTGGCAGGGGCCATTTGAACAAATCTTCTAATTGCGAATGTAGGTCAGGTCGTGGGCACGACGCCCTGCTTCGCTTGCCTTGCGCTCAAAGCTGGTCAGGGTGCGCCCTTCCCAACGCGGTGCCCAACCGCCAATGGGGTCTTCTTCGGTGATGCCTTCACCCGCGTGAGCGTTGGTGAAGTCGGGGTGAGCATCCAGAACTTCGCGCATCACCAGAGCGTATTCTTCCCAGTCGGTAGCCAGGCGCCAGATTCCTCGGGGTTTGAGAACTCGGGCAATCTTATCTGCAAAGCCGGGGGAGACCAGGCGACGCTTGTGGTGGCGTGCCTTGTGCCAAGGGTCCGGGAAAAATACCCACACCTCATCCACTGAGTTCTCGGGTAGCAGGTGATCTAGCAGCTCGGGGGCGTTTGCCTGGGCAACCCGCACATTTTCCACCCCTGCCTGACTCATCTTCAGCAGCAGGTCAGCGATACCCGGGTTGTAGACCTCAACCGCCAGGAAATCATTCTCGGGCACCTGCGCAGCACGGTGCACAACAGCCTCACCCAGACCAGAACCAATTTCAAGCACTAGAGGAGCGGTCCGACCGTAGAGTTTTTCCTGGTCAAAAACAGCGCCCTCGGCTACCGAGGTATCACCGATAGCGCGAGGTAAATCCAGCACGTGGCTGGGGGCGTAAGCGTCCCAGGCCTTCTGACGGCGGGCGGTCAGGCGATCACCGCGGCGCACAAAAGAGTAAGGCTGGCGATGAAAAATCTCGGGTGCCGGTGCGTAGATGTCCTTGCCGGCGGCTGCGCGCTGCGCCTTATCTTCTAAATCTGCCTTCTGCTTGTTGGTTTCCATGACTCTCCCTGAGGTCTCGTGTGCCGGCAGTAACCGGTGCGATGGGCAGGGGCACGGAAAACCTAAGTGCACACCTGCGCCCCGGGTGGGGCAGCTACCAGTTTACCGGGGAAAGTGCGCATGCACGTTGGCGTCGATTCTAAGGTTTACTGGCCCTGGGGTCAGTGGGAGTGCCGAAGGTGGGTTTAGCCTGCTGGATGATGGGCAGTGAACCGGTCTGCAGGGGTATAGAACCGGTCTGTACGTTAGTGAGGTTTACATCGTAGACCGGTGCCGCCTCAGCCGTTGCCGTATGCTCCTCAATCATTTTTTCGGTAATCACTTTGAGGCTGGTGGTGTCCGGGTGTTCAAGCTCGGGGTTCTTCTGGGACAGGTCCACCTGATGGTCAATCTGGGCGTCCAAACCGCCGGGCAGCCCGTACATAAAGCCGTCAATGGTATCCACGGTTGCCTCAAAATTGGGGTCGTGGGTCAGGTATTTCTTAGTCTCCCGTGCTACTAAGCCTGAGAGCAAGAGTAGGCCAATCAGGTTAGGTAGAGCCATCAGACCGTTCATCAGGTCTGAGAAAGTAAAAACAATAGTTAGGGGTGCAATGGCTCCCACACCGCACATAACAGCGAAGGCCAAACGGTAGCCAGTGATGGCACGACGCCCACCACCCAGAGATTCTAGGGCACGCTCGCCGTAGTAGGACCAGCCCAGCACGGTGGAATAACCGAGGAGAACCAGGCAGAAAGCCACGATGTAGCCGCCCCAGGCACCGGGTAATCCGGTAGCGAAGGCTAGGGAGGTCATGGTTGCGGGGTCATCGCCCGTCCAGGTGCCGGTGGTGAGGATGACGAAGCCGGTCATAGAAATGACGATGATGGTGTCCACGAAGGTCTGGGTCATGGACGCTAGCCCCTGGCGCACCGGGTGAGAAGTAGCTGCTACTGCGGCAGGAATGGACGCGGTGCCCATCCCCGATTCATTAGAAAAGAGTGAGCGCTGGGCGCCAATTTGCATGGCAATGAGGAAGCCAGCACCCACTGCGCCGCCGGCGGCACCTTCACCGGTGAAGGCACCTCGCAAAATCATGCCAAAAACTTCGGGAATCTGCCCGGCGTTGAGAATCATAATGTAGCTACCAAAGCCCAGGTAAAGCAGGATCATGAGGGGCACACAGATTGAGGCGACTTTAGACACAATCTTGATGCCGCCTAGGAGAGCGGCGGCAGTAAGTACAGTTAGGAAGATTGCCGTTGTTACCGGTGAGACGCCAAAAGAGTGGTCCAGGTTGGCAGAGATAGCGTTGGACTGGGTCATGTTGCCAATGCCAAAGCAGGCGAAGACGCAGCAGACGGCGAACATGGTCGCCAGGAACTTTCCGAACTTATTGGGGATGCCGCGTTGCAGGTAGGCCTGCGGGCCGCCGGTCAGTTCCCCCATTTTGTCGTAGTGGCGAAAGCGCACACCCAAAAAGCATTCCGCGTACTTGGAGGCCATACCCAAGATGGCGGTGACCCACATCCAGAAGAGGGCACCGGGACCGCCGATACTGATCGACAGAGCTACACCCACAATATTGCCGGTACCCACCGTAGCTCCGAGGGCGGTGCTCATGGCCTGGAAGGCTGAAATCTCGCCCTTGAGCCCGGGCTGCTTGGCGCGGTGTCCAAACTGGATGCTCATTGCCTTGGTAAAGAGCCGAAGCTGGATAAGGCCCAGTCGCAGACTCAAAAAGAGACCTGTCCCTACCAGGAGGGGGAGCAGGAGCCAAGGCCCCCAGATAAAGGAGCTAGCGGAATCGAGTATGTTTTGGAGCGTGTCCATGGTGTGTCCTGTGATGCAAGGGTAGTTTGCCTAGACAGAAATGTATCACGAAATAAACAGTAGGCTGTTGATTATGGCTGGTCACACGGTGTTGTTTGCAGGCACAAAAAACCCCGCACCTGCTGCTCTGAGGCAGCTGGTGCGGGGCTTTATGAATATTGAGCTACTTCTTTGATGAGAAAAGCAGGGCTAGGCCAGCGCCGAGCATGATGAAGTCCTTAGCCAGGCCGTTGCCTTCCTGGGTGGGACGGATGCCGTCATTCTGGGTCATTTCATCGTTGCCGAAGTACATGGTCAGCATGCCGGCTGAGAAAACGGTCAGACCCAGGCCAGCCAGCTTAGCGGGGACGACGGGGAGCAGTAGGGCAGCACCCAGTGCGGTTTCGCCGAAGGCAAGTGCCTTACCAAACTGCTGATTTGAGAGCTTTTCAACGGCAGGGACGCCGGTGGCTGCCATGCCCTTGAGGTAGCCGTAGGTGCCCTCGTCCATATTCAGCTTGCCGATGCCGGAGTTGAGGATTAATGGGCCAGAAGTTGCGCGTAGAGCTGCGTTTGAAAGAAGGCTCATGAAAATTCCGTTCTGTTGGTTTATCAGTATGACGAAAACTTTACCGTGAAAACATTTTTCTGTGAAATCCATCAACGGAAGACACAGGTTTCAAGCGGAAACAGTCTTGCTACTCCCAAGCGTAATCACCATTGCTTCTTAGCTGAAGACGGCACGCCAGGGGAAAGAAAGCTCGTATTTTCACCCTGCTTTTTTGCCCAGGGCTAGAGCTGAAAAAAGAGCAGATACCAGTAGCATGCCCGTGCAGGCAAGGGCAGTGCCTGACCAGCCAGCAGCCGTGTAGAGCAAGCCTGTAGCCCACCCCACGAGAGTAGACCCAGTGTAATAAAAAGAGTTGTAGAGGGCAGTTGCCTGGGTTTTTGCATCGAGGGAGAGCAATCCCACCCAACCAGAGGCAATCGCGTGTGCGGCAAAGAAACCGGTGGTGAGAACAGCTAAGCCAAGCACCACCACCGGCAGGGGACCCGCCAGGGTGAGTAGAGTACCTGCCGCCATGAGCAGGCAGGAGGCCAGAAAAACAGGTTTGAGCCCGTGTCTACCAGTCAGCCGTGAGGCCGCCCCCGATGACACCGTGCCAAAAAGATACATCAGGAAGAGGAAGGCGATGAGGGTGGGGGAGAGAAAATAGGGGGGTGCCTGCAGCTTGAAACCGATGTAGTTGTAGATACTGACCAGGGCGCCCATCAGAGCGAAACCAGCAAAGAAGAGAGCTAGCACCTGCATATTGGTCAGCAGGCCTCTCATTTTGTGGAGGAAACCCGGTGCAGAGCCTACCCCGCTAGATTCTGGCGAGGCGCCAGGTGTTCGCTGACGGTCGTGGGAGGCTGGTATGAGCGTGATAAAAAGAACCGCAGCTAGTGCCCCCACCACCGAGACAGCGAACATGGAGAGCCGCCAGCTCATGACCTCAGAGAGAGGGCCAGCAATGATTCTGCCTGCTAGCCCACCAACACTGGTTCCCGAGATATAAAGCCCGGTAGCAGCAGCGCGCACCGAAGGGTGGGCTTCTGACACAATGACGGCGACAGCCAGACCAGCCACCCCACCCAGAAAGGCGCCCTCAACGGTGCGAAGCAGGAGCATGAGCGGGTAGTGACTGACCCAAGGGGTAAGCAACCCGAAACATGTGGCACCCAGTACTGCAACGGTCATGGTACGCACCCGCCCAAAATGGTCAGCCACCGACGCCCAGAGCAGAGTGCAGAGAGCAAGACCGGCGGTGGCACAGGACATGGTTAGCGCTGCTGTATCTGCAGAAACACCCAAATCCTCTGCAATAGCAGGTAGCAAGGGTTGGGGAGAATAGAGCTGGGCAAACGTGGCAAGACCGGCGGCAAACATGGCGATGAGCAGGCGGCGGTACTCACTCGAGCCGCGCCGATAGCCGGCAAACTCCGTGCTCACTGATGCCTCCTTGCTGAGCATTAGGCGGGGCGTCCTTGCCCCCTTCTATCTTTATCACGGGTAAAGACGACGCTCACCGGATTATTATTAGCGGCTAAATTCCGATCGGTAAGCGGGCTGCTCAGGGCAGCTGCTCAGCACGCGAGCCATGGTACGTTTCTCAGTCGAGGTGACAGACAGCCCGTAGGAGGCCTTGACGGATACTTGGCGGGCCACATATTCGCAGCGGTAGCCCGGTTGCGGCAACCAGGCATCCGCGCTCTTATCGGATTTTTCGGTGTTGGGGCGCTGCCCGGTTGCCTGAAGGTTCAGCGGGTCGTTGGCCAGCAGTACCCGCTTCTCATAGCTCCACTGCCAGGCGCCGCTATCCCACGCATTAGAGAGGGCTACAACGTGGTCGATAGGAACCGCTTCACTGGTTTTAGGGCCTCGTTCGAAATGAATGGTTTCGGCGGTGTAGGGGTCAATAATGGTGCCCGCCATGACTCTGCATTCCCCGTTTTTCTCGAGATCCTGCAGATCGCGGGTCAGCACGTCATTGCGCTGGTCACAGCCGTTAGAGTCTATGTCTGCCCAGGGGTCCCCATAAAGACTCCGTTTGTAGGTGCTCTGAGCCGCGGTGTTGCTCACCTCTAAACCGTTCAGCACATCGGAGGCTTTACCGTAGGTCTGCACCCCGGAGCCGGCAAAACCGGTGCTGACCGACTGACCCCTGCTGTGCCGGGTGCCATTTAGGGCATCCTCAACATCCCAGTTATAGGACTGAAGCCAGAGAAGACCAGCGGCAAGAAGCGTCAGAAGTAAACCTACTGCCAGGACGGCGCGTAGCTTGGTAGGGAAGCTGCCGAACACCCGCACAGCGTTTCTAATCTGACGATCAGTAGGGTTAGGTAGTCTGCGATGGGGGCGGCGGGGAGTCATAAGAGTCTATCCTACTGTGCATTAATTGCCGAGGAGTAGCCGAATCGGACCACCTTCGACCCCGACGGCGAGTTTTCCCTAGCGAAGCGAGCTGAAGCGTCGCGCGTGCGAGCTTGTGAGCGCACAAGAGCAATCGCCATCAGTTAAGCGCTAGCGTGCTGGTTTGAGCTTGATGGGTCTGGTGGTGTGGAGATTCGCGGTATTTTGAAGGGTGTTCTAGAAACTGTCGATGGAGACGTAGCCTTCACCGGTGACCGGCACCATGGGGATTGACCCGGTGCTGGGGTTAGCTTCGAGGGCCTGCATATTAGCCGGGTCATCTGACTGGTAGTAGTCCGGCTGGGTGCAGCCCATGCCATAGCGCATGGCGGCGATGATGTCTTGGGCGGCTTCGCCGACGGAGAGGAAGTTTTTGGTCCACCTGCCGTTGCTCAAGGGGTTTTCCCATCCTGCGGCAGCGAGAACCTCATCGGTGATGGTGACATCGATAGACGTGAATTCGCTGGCTGAAGTGAGCTCGCAGAAGTAGCCTGCGGGGGAGCGTAGCACACTGGCGTAGTTGGTGTAATCCCCGGTTGCTGCTACTGCGGGGGAGATGTAATAGAGGTGCAGTGAGAGGCTCCAGGGTAGTTCTTCGAGGCGCTGCTGCATGACCTGGGTGAGGCCGTCCCAGGCTTTTTGGGTCTCTTCTTCGGTGCTAAGTTTTTTGGGCTGGACTATGCCGATGCCCTGGGCTGTGATGTCATCGATGTTAAGGGGTTCGGTGGGGTCAGGGTGAGTGGTGCTCCGCACGGGCAGGGCAGCTGAGCTACTGAGGTTCAAGGCATCATTAATGAGTGCGCGGCCTTCTTGGAGTGCGGTGTGCCATGAGCCGTATTTAGCGCGGATAGCGCCGAGGTGAGGCGCCTTGTAGTGGCGGGTGGTGGACTCCGCCCAGTGGCCGTACAGCATCACGGTGGGTTTGCGGTCGTACCGCACGCAGTAGTTGAGGAACTCGCCTAGGGCGTTGCGGAAAGTGCGGTCGGTGAGGGAGCTTGCTGAAAGCGAGATACCTTGGTCGGCAGCGTCCGGCGGGCAGATACCTGTTTTGAGGAGGGCAACGGACCAAGAACGGTCCCCCACTCGGCTTTCGATGACTGCGCGGGTGGGGGGCCATTCAAGGGTGCCGCCGCTTAACCGTGCTGCCGGGGCGGGCAGGTTTTCAAGCAGATCATCATACTCAGCTTCGTGGAGCTCAGTGTAGGGGTGCTTTGCCAGATACTTCAGGGCGGCACCCAGCTTGCCCATGATGTCAGAAATATCTTCGGGGGTGGATCCCAGTGAGTCGAGCAGACGGGGCAAATCTTGCAGGATGACGGTGTCAAGGTGAACCGCAGCGTATTCAGGATCTGCCTCAAGGTCGTAGGTTATCGCTACTGCGTACCAGAGTGCTGCCGCCATCATTACATTATTGAGCGTTTGTTCCTGGCGCCCGGTAAAAACCCAACGGTCTGAGGCCATTGCGGCCTCGAAGTGTTCACGGTTGATATGGGGGAAGAGAGTAGTGACTCGAGTGTAGACCTCGGCGTGCGTCCACCCCATTGAGACTAGCCCAGAAAATAGGGACTCATAACGGTCGCAAAAAGCCAGATAGTCGGCGTCATTGGTGCTGGTCATTATGGTTCTCCAAGAGCTGTGGGGTAGCACCCTGAACGGATGTCTTCCATAACTTTAGGGTGGCTAGCGCCTGTATGCTACTAGACAGGCTAACTGTTACGACATGTTTTAAAGCTCACCGCTGATCCGCTTAATGAGAAACTAGGAACTATGACGTTAGCAGGCAGCACCCACCGCACAATTGAGCAGACTATTGCAGATGAGCTGGGGATTAAACTTACCCAAGTTCGGGCCGCTGTACAGCTGCTGGATAACGGGTCTACGGTGCCTTTTATCGCTCGTTACCGTAAGGAAGCTACGGACGGCCTGACCGATGTGCAACTCCGTGCTCTGGAGGAGCGACTGCGTTACCTGCGGGAGCTTGAAGAACGCCGCGAAGCTATCGTGCGCACTCTACACGAGCGGGCGCTTTTGACCGATGAACTGGGGGAAGCCCTGGTCGCTGCAACCACAAAAAATGAGCTTGAAGCGCTCTACGCCCCCCACAAAACCAAGCGTAAGACCCTAGCCTTCCTGGCACGGGAAGCTGGCATGGAGTCCCTAGTGGAGGATCTGCTGGAAGTGCCTTTCGCTTCTGCCTACGATATCGCTCAGGCCTATGTTGAGCCAGAGCTGGTCGATGCTGAACCGGGCACCGTGGAGCACGTGGTAGCTAACGCTGACAATGCGCTAGAAGGTGCCCGCGCCATCCTGTTAGAAGCTGCTTCGACCGACGTCGCCCTTGCTACTACCCTGCATCAGCGTTTTACCCGCCGCGGGGTAGTAACTGCCCGGCTCGTGCCCGGCCAGGAGGTGGCAGGGGCCAAATTCAGTGACTACTTTGAATTCAGTGAAGAGATCCGCCGCATCCCCTCTCACCGAGTGCTGGCGCTACTGCGCGCCGAAAAAGAGGGGGCAGTTAAGATCAACATCGACGTGGACGTACTTCCCCCAGCCAAATCCAAACTGACCGGTGCTGCCCGTGAAGCAGCCGAAATCCTGGCAGAAGAATACGACCGCGAACGCAGCTGGTATGAGCGCACCATCGCGGAGTCTCTTGGTATTGGCGCCCAGGTGCTCAACATGGTTTCTGATGAGGAGCGCGTGGTGGGTTGGCTGACAAAGACGGTACGCCTTGCCTGGCGTCAGCGCCTTTTACCGCGTCTGGCCGGGCAGGTGCGTACTGACCTGTTTGAGCAGGGACAGAAGGACGCCATCGGGGTCTTTGCTTCTAACCTGCGAGATTTGCTCTTGGCGGCCCCTGCGGGAGAACGCCCTACCCTGGGCCTGGACCCGGGCTTGCGCACCGGGGTCAAAGTAGCGGTGGTGGATGGCACCGGGCAAGTGCTAGAGACCTGTGCTATTTACCCTCACGTTCCACGCAACCAGTGGGAGGAGGCTCTAGCGCGCCTAGAAGATTTAGTTAAACGCTACGGGGTGCAGTTGATTGCCATTGGTAACGGAACGGCCTCACGAGAAACCGACCGCCTGGCAGCTGATCTACTGAAGCGCCTGACGTCCGCCGGTGTTAGCGGGGTGCAAAAGGTAACGGTCTCTGAGGCGGGCGCCTCGGTTTACTCGGCCTCCGAGCTTGCCTCGGTGGAGCTACCTGACCTGGATGTATCCCTGCGCGGTGCTGTCTCTATTGCCCGCCGCCTGCAGGACCCGCTGGCTGAGCTGGTCAAGATTGACCCCCAGTCCATCGGTGTGGGCCAGTACCAGCACGATGTTTCACCTGCAGCTCTGGGCCGCGCCCTGGACGCCGTGATTGAGGACTGCGTGAACGCCGTGGGTGTGCTAGTTAACAGTGCCTCACCAGCCCTGCTGGCGCGTGTTGCTGGTTTCAACCGAACCATTGCCGAGAACATCGTGGCCTACCGTAATGAGAACGGTCCCTTTGCCAGCCGCCAAGACCTACTCAACGTGCCTCGTCTGGGCCACAAAGCCTTTGAACAGGCAGCCGGCTTCGTGCGCATTATCGGCGGCACCGAACCTCTGGACGCCTCCGGTGTGCACCCCGAAGCCTACCCGGTCGCCCGCGCCATCCTGGTGGACGCCGATGCGTCGGTCGGTGCGGTGGATGAAGCAGCCCTAGCGCAGCTAAACCCCGCCCACTACGTCACCGACACCCTGGGCCTACCCACCGTCACCGACATCTTTGCTGAACTCGCCAAACCCGGCCGCGACCCGCGTCCTGTCTTCAAAACCGCCCAATTTGCCGAAGGCATTGAAAGCATCAGCGACCTAGCCCCCGGAATGATCCTCGAAGGCACCGTCTCTAACGTTGCCGCCTTCGGAGCTTTCGTAGATATCGGGGTACACCAAGATGGCCTGGTACACGTCTCGCAGATGAGCCGCAGCTTTGTCTCTGACCCGCATACCGTGGTCAAATCCGGCGAAGTGGTGCGCGTGCGCGTGGTGGAGGTAGACCCCAAACGCAAACGTATCTCCTTGTCCCTCCTACTAGAAGACAAACCCGCACCGGCCCGCAAGCGCCGCTAAGTTCATCTGAGATTTATCAAAAGTTAGACCCAACCGCTGATTAGCATAGCAAGGGCGAGCTGACCCTCTCGCCCGGTTCGCTTCGCTCACAAGGTGATTCATGCCAGCCCCATGCCAGCTCGCCCTAAGCTGCACTAACCCGCGGTTAGGCCCCACTGCATGTATAGAAGTTCACCGTCGAAAGGAAGACCTCATGACTACTCCGCTGACTCTGCCCCTTAATGATGGAAAGAGCATTCCGCAGCTGGGCTTTGGCACCTGCCGTATTGCTCCCGAAAAGACCGAGGGCGCCGTCCTAGCTGCTCTAGAAGCCGGCTACCGCCATATAGACACCGCTACTATCTACAAGAATGAGGCCGGGGTAGGGGCAGCGCTCGTCGCTTCTGGACTGGCGCGGCAGGACATCTTTTTAACCACCAAACTCTGGAACACTGACCAGGGGCGTGAGACTGCCCTTGAAGCCTGCGAACGCTCGCTGGAGATCGTGGGGCAGGACTACCTCGACCTTTATCTCATTCACTGGGCGCAGCCTGCCCTGGGGCGCTACCGGGAGTCGTGGGAGGCTCTGGTGGAACTGCGTGAGCGCGGGCTGGTGCGTTCTATTGGAGTTTCTAACTTCACTGGCGCTCAGCTAGATGACATCATCGCAGATACCGGTGTGACTCCTGTAGTCAATCAGATTGAGGTGCACCCCTACCTGGCACAGACCCAGGCGGCAGAGGATCATGCGGCGCGCAATATTCTTACGGAGTCCTGGAGCCCGCTGGGTTACGGGTTGGAACTAGGGGACGAAACCCTGGGTGAGCTGGCAGCTGCTCGCGGCGTAGGAGTTGCCGAACTGATGATTGCCTGGCACGTCGCCCGCGGGTTTGTGGTCATTCCCAAGACCGAGACACCCGCGCGCATGGCATCCAACTTCGTTGCCCAGTTCCTCCCGCTCACACCTGCTGAAGTTGAGACCATCAGCGCCCTTGATCGCGGCCACCGCCTGGGTGGCGACCCCGCTGAAGGAGATGTGGGCGCACCCACCTACAGCGACCGGCGTAGCTTTACCGCCTAAGATCCTCCACCTTTTATGACGCAAGGTGACGGCACTGTTTCACTGCTGCCGAAACCCCTGTTCAGCTAATCCGGCACTCGCCTAGGCTGGAGTAAAGAACATTTAGGAAAGGAAATTCATGACTGTTTCACCCAGCCTCACCTTCAACGATGGCAACGAGATTCCCCAGCTGGGCTACGGCGTCTGGCAGGTAGAGAACGAGACTGCTGAAAAGGTTGTTGGCCTGGCACTGGACGCCGGTTACCGCCACATCGATACCGCCAAGATTTACGGCAATGAAGAGGGTACCGGCACGGCGATTGCTAACTCGGGCGTTCCCCGCGAAGACGTCTTCCTGACCACCAAGGTTTGGAACGATGAGCAGGGCTTTGAAGCAGCTAAGGCTGCCGCTGAGGCATCTTTGAAGCGACTGGGCACTGACTACGTTGATCTGCTGCTAATTCACTGGGCCAAGCCTTCGCAGGGTCTCTACGTTGATACCTGGAAGGCTCTGATTGAGCTACAGAAGGAAGGCAAGACGCGTTCCATTGGTGTCTCCAACTTCCCCGAGGAGCAGCTGCGCGAGATTATCGCTGAAACCGGCGTGACCCCCGCTATTCACCAGATTGAACTGCACCCCTACTTCGCTCAGGAGAACCTGCGTGAGGTGCACGCTGAGCTGGGTATCGTTACCCAGGCGTGGAGCCCCCTGGGCAATGGGTCAGACCTACTGTCTAACCCGGTTCTGACTGAGATTGCGCAAAAGCATGACGCTAGCGTCGCCCAGGTAGTTCTTGCATGGCACCGCGCCATCGGCAACGTGGCTATCCCCAAGTCGGTGACCGCCGAGCGTATCGTTGAGAACTTTGAGTCCCTCAAGGTAGAGCTGACCGGTGATGAGGTTAATGCTATTGACGCCCTCTCCCGTGAAGACGGCCGTATTGGCGCTGACCCGGCAACCATCACCTTCTAAACCCACCCGGTTTTGAATTGTAGGTAGCGGCCCGGCACCTGTGTGTGCCGGGCCGTTTTTGTGCGCTGGTTATTAGTCAACGTGCTGCTTATTACCGAGAGTGCGCCTCTCCGCTGTACGTCCGGCAATAAGGTACATGCTCGCACTTTACACAGAGGACATCTGCCGGGTATCGGGCAAGGGCTCTGGGACGTAGCGCCAGAGGGCAGGCTGCACCAGCGTGGCAAGAGCAATCAGCACGATCACCAAGGCACCACCGGCAAGAGCAGTGGCAGCACTACCCACCAGCTCTGCCGACGCACCGACCAGCGCAAAACCCAGGTTGGGCCCTCCGGCAACGGTGATGATGAACAGCCCCTGCAGGCGTCCGCGCAGGGAATCCGGGGCAGCGGTCTGCAAAATGGTGGAGCGGTAGACCCCACCCAGGGCGTCCGCCCAGCCCATAAACGCCAGGGGAAGAGCCGCCAACAGCAGGGGAACCAAAGACTCGGAGACCGAAGAGCTCACCGGCCGCCCCTCGTAGGCAAGAACCACCAGCCCAAAGACCATGAAGCCGCCACCCCATCCGGCGTAGCTGAGCGTTAGAAAACGCCCCTGGCGGGCGATGCCGCCCAAGAAACCTGAGAAGAAGAGACCTAGCAGGGCACCAGTTGGAGCCGCGGCTAGAAGGAAACCGGCCCCTGCCTCACCGCCGCCAAAGGTCAGTGCTGCCAGTGCGGGGACGAGGGGACGTACCTGGGCGAAAAGCATGCCAAGAATGTCCACTAGGAAGGACATACCTACCACTTTGTTGCCCTTCACAAAAGCGAGGCCCTGGGCCACCGAGCGGAAGCCCCGCACTTTGGGTTGGCCGGTTTCTTCGGGGAGCATAGGGGGTAGTTTGTAGAGCGCCCAGAGCCCGACCATGAAGGCAAAGACGTTAATGAGGTAGGTCCACCGATAGCCCACGCTGGCCACCAGTAAACCGCTGAGTAGAGGCCCCAGACTCATCCCTAAGGTGCCTACGCTCATCATGAGGGTATTAGCAGCGGGTAACAGCCTGCGCTTGACCAACCGGGGAATAATAGCCCCGCGGGCTGCCTGGTTGATGGGTTGTAACAGAGACTCACAGGCAATGAGCGCATAGAGAACCCATACCTGCTCCAGCGCCAGCCAGGCCTGCAGAGCGACCAGCATTGCCAGCACCCACATACCGATAGAAGCGGTCAGAGCCACCTTACGTCGGTCATAGCGATCGGCAATGACACCACCGTAGAGCCCGCCGATAATCATGGAAGGCAAAGCAACCAGCCCAGTTAGCCCGACTGCTGCCGGTGAGCCTGTGAGCGCATAGATTTCCAGGGCAATGGCAACCGCTGTGATCTGGTAGCCGACGGTCGAGAACATGCCACCGAGCCAAATCCGCCGGAATTCCGGTGAGGTTTTGAGCGGGGCGGTATCCATAAAGAGCTTGGGCATGAGCTTTAGTCTAGCTAGTGGTCTGTTGCCTGTCAGTAGAATCTTCCGACGCTGACGTGAGCAGGTCGCGCACCTGGGTTGCGGTGAGTTGACCGCTAAAGAACTGACCCTCGTCTACTACAGCATCGAAGAGTGCTGCCTTGGTGTCCTTGAGTTCCATGACTTTCTCTTCAATGGTTCCCGCAGAGACCAGCCGGTAGACCATGACGTTCTTAGTCTGCCCGATGCGGTGCACACGGTCTACCGCCTGCTGTTCAGCGGCAGGGTTCCACCAGGGGTCCATGATGAAACAGTAGTCCGCGCTGGTCAGGTTCAGACCAAAGCCACCTGCCTTGAGGGAAATCAGGAAGATTGGGGCAGAGCCCTGCTCAAAGGCCTCCAAAATTTCCCCGCGGTTGCGAGTGGAACCGTCCAGGTAGAGGTAGGGGATGCCCATATCAGCCAACCGTTCAGCGATCTTTTTCAGGTAGCTGGTGAACTGGCTAAAAATCAGGGCACGGTGCCCGTCGTGAATAATCTCGGGCAAGTTCTCCTGCAGGTAGTCCAACTTGGAGGATTCCACTGCCCCGTACTTTTCAGCATCAATCAGGGATGCATCCAGAGCAAGACGGCGCAGGGTGGTCAGGGACTGGAAGATGGTAAAACGGTTCTTATCCATGTCCTCCAGCAGACCCAGAATCTTTTGGCGCTCGCGCTGCAGGTGAGTGTCGTAGGCCTTGCGGTGGGCAGGGGCCAGAGGGACGTCCACGCGCACATCGGTCTTCTCGGGCAGGTCAGCTGCCACCAGTTCTTTGGTGCGGCGTTTCATGAGCGGACGCACACGGCGGCGGAGTCTGCCCAGCGCCTTGGTCTCCTCCCCGGATTCGATGGGCGTGGCGTAGGTGTCCTTGAAGGCGCGGGCTGAGGGGAAGAGGCCGGGGGCTGAAATAGAGAACATGGACCATAGTTCCATGAGGTTGTTCTCCATGGGCGTGCCGGTGACCGCGATTTTGACGCGGGCAGGGAGGTCGCGGGCTGCTTTGTGGGCTTTGGTCTTGGCGTTCTTCACGAACTGGGCCTCGTCCAAGATGAGCCCGTTCCACTCCGCGTCCGCACCGATATTAAAGTAGCTGTCCTCGTCCAGACGGAAGAGGGCGTAGCTGGTAACCACAACGTCAGCACCGGCAGTGGTGTCGGTCAGCCGCTGCTTGGACTTTCGGGTAGATTCTTCTATGCCCACCACCTTCAGGCTGGGGGCGAAGCGGTGGATTTCCCGCACCCAGTTGGGCACCACAGAGGTCGGCGCAACCACCAGGAAGGGTGGGAAGCTCGCCTGAGTCTCATCGGCGTCCTGTGTAGCTTTTTCTGCCTGCTCGGCTTCCCACACTGACTTGGCCTGTAAAAAGAGGGCGATGGTCTGCATCGTTTTACCCAGACCCATATCATCGGCGAGCACACCACCCAGATACTGTTCCCAGAGAAAGGCAAGCCACTGGTAGCCCTCTACCTGGTAGGGGCGCAACTCGGCAGCAAGGGCAGTGGGTACCTCTGCGGGGGAGTGGTGGTCAAGATCTAGCAGAGCGGCGACCTGCTCGTCCCAGGTAGTAACGGTCTGGGTTTCAGCCGCTAACTCTTCGAGCTCTTCCCAGAGACCTACCTGGTGGCGGCTGATTTCTAGAGGCCCGCTCTTATCGGAAAGCTCCCGCGCTTCACGTAGCAACTCCTGTAATTTCATGAACTCCGGGCGGTCTAAGGCAAAGTATTCGCCGTTGCCCAGTAATAGGTGGGTCTGGCCCTTAGCGAGGGCTGCCAGCACATCGGCGAAAGCAACGTGCCACTCGCCGGCCTTGATAGCGATGCCCAGACCGAACCAGTCACGGCGGCGGGTATCATCTACGGTGACTACGATTTCGGGGGCTTCATCCAGTTCACGGAACTCCGGTACCTGACCCAGTAGTTCCACCTGAACCCCGTCGATATCCCGGTAGGCGGGTAGATAGGTTTCTAGCAGGGTGCGGGTAGACCAACCTTCAAAACGATTCTTGCCAAAAGGAACACCGGGGCGTACTCGCTTCACTTCTTTCAGCACCCGATGCTCATAGGCAGTATCTCGAATATCTGCCCTGTCCTCACCGGGGTAGCCCAGAGCGTCTAGGGTAATGACCTCATCATCGGTGCCTACCGGATGAGCCGGGTAGTCCCAGTGCCAGCGGGTGGCCGCCTCAAATCCCTGGCTACCGGGGGTGAACTCCACGGTTAAGACCAGTTGTGGTGAGCGGACGGCGGGTAGCTGCACTTTTTCGTCGGCGGTAAAGAGGGGAAGGGACCGGGTGAGCTGGGGGTAGAAATCGCTAAAAAAGGTGGGCACATCGGCGGCAGGTACGGTGACTGATTCACCGGACACCAGAGCTTCGGCCACCGGTTCCAGCGGCTCTGCCAGCGGAATCAAAACCAGCTGGGCCTCAGCGTCGAGCCAGGAGGGGCGGTGGTTCTCACCGTCTACCGAGCTGCCTTTACTGGGCACCGCTACTTCATCGACGTGAGCTAGGGCAGAGGGCAGAGCGGACTCCCAACGGGCAGCGGTGGCAGCGTCCACATAATGTTTTTGGGCAGCCCCACTCAGTGCAATAAAACCGCGGCGGGTGACGCCTAGTTTGTGGGTAAGGTTGGCCGGCAGGGTGTAGCCACCCCAGCGCAGAATGGGGGTAAGGCGCAGCGCATCGCTGCTACTGCCGCGTTCAGGTACTGTTTCAAGGCTGAGCTCTACCGCAGGCTCGTCAGCTACCGCTAAACCTGCCTCTTGTCCGTCGAGCAGGATAGGCAAATTCAACTCATCTGCGGACCGCAAGAGCTGCCAGAGCAGAGAGGAATCAACGTTTGAAATGGATGCCCACTCGCGGTGTGAGGAATAGATGGACTGAGAACCGCGAATGACCGCATAGAATTCGGTAAACCAGCTGGCATGCTCGGGGAGTAAGCCCGTGCCGGACGCCCCGGCTGCTGTGCCAGAGAATTTCTCCCAGGTCAGCCCACCCTTAATCCACTTGCCGCGGGCACCCATCATGACCGGGCGGACCTCCAAACTAATCTTGGGGGCACCGTTATTTTTGCTCCAGCCGTACTTACCCGGCACCACCAGCCGTAAATCCAGGGCGCCGGAGACCCCGTGCGTCCTGCTATCAAAGCTCGGCCGGCTAGAGAGAGAATAGGCAAGAGACCTGCGCCAGGCAGGTAACTTGGGCGCTGTCCCATGAGCAGGCGGCACCGTTTCGGTGGGGTCACCAGCCGGGAGCGCCAGCTCGGCTTCCCTCTGAGCCATCTGCTGCCGCAAGTCCGCCACCAGCTTTTGCTTGTCCTCCACCGGGAGAGAAGTTACCTCGTTTTCAGCAGCAGACCGCCAGGTTGAAGAGCTAGCAGTCAGCGCTTTCTTTGCCTTAGCAGACCGGTCAATGGCGGTCAGCATCAGAGCCACCGCATGCTTGCAGTTATGGGACACCGGGCAAGAGCAATACGAGGTGAAAGATGATGACCCGGCCAGCACCTCAGCCGGAAAGATCACGGTCGTCTCATAAGGCGTTGAACCGCTACCAGCCACCTGACCCGTCAGCGTCCGGGCACCCTCATCGTAGGTGTAGCGCACCACCATACCATCGCGCATATACCGCTGACCGCGCGTATAGGCCCCGTGACCCACTTGCCGAATCAAGGCAGGGGCAGTCACGGGAATCTCGGGGAAAGCAGAAGCGGATGACACAGTAACCTCGGTGCGAAATCTAATAAACCGGGGCAAATTCAAAAGCGGCTAATCGTTGAAGCTCCACTTAGTGGGCGGAAACGAGCGCATTCGACTTCTGAATGAACCTAGTCTTCTAGCTTATCGCAGAAGCAAAGGGTGCAGCTGGTGGACAGGTAGCTATCGGTCTTGATTTGCTCAACCAAATGGTGAGAAACCTGTTTACAGGCTGGGCCGGTGTAGGTTACAGTTTTAACCAGCTTCAAGAGTTTCAACTGCTAAGCTCCGACTTTAGTTGAACGCCAACCCCATGTTCACGGGTGGCTCGGATGACGAAGCGGTCTGCATCGCGCATATCGGCGCTGTTTGGTGTAGACAAGAGCACGTTATGAAAGGAACGCGCACCTTACGCGCAAAGGCACCATGTCAAATGCTCGCCCCCACATCTCTGTCCAGAAGAATATCTCTGCTGCATCTGTACCTGCCCGCGGTGGTTTTACCGCGATGAGTATTCAGGACTACACTCGTATTTCGAACGAGCGTAGCGAGTTCCTGAATTTTTTGCTGGCTCCTAACCCGAGCGGCATCCCTGCTACTGAATACGGTGTTCTGAAAGCTGCATGAGCCAGGTAGGTCTTCTTCTTGATTCGGACGTCCTTGCCGAAATCCGCAAGGTAAACCCGCACCCCACTGTGGTGGCATTTTTGCGCCGCAGCTCCTACCGCACCCTCTACATTTCGGTGCTGAGCCTTGGTGAGCTAAAGGGTCTCTACCCCTACCCCGAGACAGACCGCTGGTTGGCTGAGCTCACCGACCGCTTTAACGATCACGTGCTGGACGTGGACGCCCGAGTCTCCCTGGAATGGGCCGGACGGCACGCCGAACCTAAGTTACACGCGGTGGGCTCAGCGGCGTCCACCCCATTGCCAACCGCTGCTCTGGAAGGTCTGATGAGCGCCACAGCGGCGGTACATGAGCTTGAAATTATCTCATCTAAGGCGGAGGTCTACCGCAGCTGGGGCGTGCCCGCTTCAAATCCCTGGCTCGAAGGCGCCTCATGACATCCCTGCTGTTCCTCTAGTAGTTGCGTGTGCGCGCAATCAGCTTGGCCACCGCTGCCCGGGGCAGAATCTTGGTGAGGCTCACCGCAACTTTGTAGGGTACTGAGGGCACGCAGAGCGCTTTGCCCCGGTGACTAGCAGCAGTGGCATCCGCTACTACCCTCTGCGGGGTCAACCAGAGAAAACCAGGTAGAGAAGGGGCTGCTTGCCCCATGGCATCGTGGAATTCTGAGCGGGTGAGACCCGGGCAGACGGCTGTGACGGTGATGCCGCGCGGCGCGTACTGTAGGTTGGCTGACTCTGAGATAGAGACTAAAAACCTTTTGACCGCTGAGTAGGTGCCGCCGGGGGTGAAGGCTGCCACCGAGGCGACGTTAATGATGCGCCCCCTGCCCCTGGGCAGCATGGTAGTGATAGCGGTGTGCATGAGCAGCAACGGAACTTTAGCGAGAACATCCACCTGGGCAAGGTGCTGCTGGGCAGTGGCAGCGTCGAAAGAGCTGCCTAAACCGAAGCCTGCATTGTTGACCAGAATTTCCACCGGAGCTTCATCCTGCTGTAAACGGGCTACCAGGCGCTCTAAATCATCGGGATTGAGCAGGTCAGCGGGAAGCACCTCAACGGTGACACCGCACTCCGCCCGCAGGTTTTCAGCCAGCTCTTGCAGCGGGCCAACCCTGCGAGCTGTCAGTACCAAATGGTAACCGGCGGCGGCGTACTGGCGCGCAAATTCGGCGCCGATGCCAGCTGAGGCACCAGTAATCAGAACGTAGGATGGGTCAATGCTCATAGGTGCACTTTACCTAACATGCTCAACATCATTCGGGGAACTTGCTGTAAAGGCGCCGAGCGCTTGGGTATCAGCAAACGAAACATGACATGATAAAAGCGATGAAAACACCAGCCCGCCCCCCGCGTTCTTTACCCATGCCCCTGTGGTTGCAGGGTGCCGTTGAGCTTGCCCTCGTTGCAGCGCTGAGTTACCTGGCCGTTGTCTTTTTGTTGGCAGCTGTTTGGTATACCAACGGTTTTGATAACAGCACCTTTGCCGGTGCTACCTCGGTAGCCGGCCATACTTGGTTGCTGGTGCACGGTGTTCCACTGGCTATGGACATCCCAACGCAGGGTGCATTCTCGGCGATTTCGGGCACGATGAGTCTTATGCCTCTGGGGCTGACACTGATACCTTTAGCGCTCTGTTACCGTTCGGGTAGGCGTTTGGCGAGGGCCTCCTATGAGGGGCAATTCTGGCAGCCACTACTGGGCGGTATGGGTGCTTACGCGCTGGTTAGCGTAGCTATTAGTGCGCTTTCAACCGGCGACTACTTTGCCACCTCGCCGGTTTTTGCGGCGCTTATTCCCCTGTGGGTAGTGGCGCTGGGTGTCCTAGCCGGTGGTTACGCGGAGTCAGGCTCCTTGGCTGCCATGATTGGTGTGAATGCTGCCGACTGGGTTAAGAAATTTAGCCAGTATTCCCGCTGGGCTGGCTCTTACATTTGGGCAGCGGTACGTGCTGCTCTGGTGAGTGTGCTGGCGCTGGGAGCTGGCGGGGCCCTGCTGTTGGCGCTCACTGTTTTCTGGCACTGGGATGATGTTATCGCCCTCTACCAGACCCTGCGTGCTGGGGCTGTGGGCGGTACTGCTCTGACTCTGTTGCAGCTGGGTCTCATCCCTAATTTTGTTATATACGCCATGGCGTGGAGCTCCGGGGCTGGCTTTGCTCTGGGCACCGGTACATCGATTGATTTGACCGGCACCGACGCTGGTGTGATGCCCGCCCTTCCCATTTTGGGGGCTCTGCCGCACGCGTCCTACCCACTGGGGCTGTTGGCGCTGGTAGTGCCGGTAGCTGCCGGTGCGGTGGGAGGCTGGTGGTTCTTCCGTGAAGGTGAAAATCACCTGGATGAGTGGTTTGCCCTCAAAATTCGTTTCCGTTGGTATTCTTGGCCGCTCTCTACCCTCTGTCTAGCGATCTTTAGCATGGTTCCTACCTTTACGGTTACAGCTCTGCTGGGCTGGATTGCCAACGGTTCTTTGGGCCTGGGGCGCTTTACCGAGATTGGCCCCAACCCCCTGGTGTTTGGGCTGTATGCTGCGGTGCTACTGGCCGCTGGCATCATGCTGGGTCTGGGACTAGCCCACGTGATGGTGCGTGATACCACCGGTGAGCTTGACCGATTCGCAGAGGATGCCGCCAACCCCAAGACTCGTTTTAAGCGCAAGCGCCGGGGTCAGAAGGTAGCAAGTATTGAGGCTGAGACTCCTGAGACTAACGGGGAAGAAGCCACCGGTTCAGTACGAGCTGAAACGGGAGAAAAAACCACTGATGATGCCGCAGAACTAGACTCGGCAGCTGACGCGGTGCCTGAGGCTGAAAGCGTCAGCAGTGAGATTGAGACGGACGCTGAAGAAACTTCGGCTCCCTTACTGCCTGAGGAAGAGGCCGCTGACACGGTAGCTGGTACAGATACCGAGCCTGCCGAAGAGCCTAAGAAAACCTTCCGGCCGGTCATACGCCGCCCTAAGTCCCGGCGTCGGAGCTAGCTCTTAGGCTAGTTGCCGCCCATAATCTGACTGAAAATACCGTCACTCATTTGTTCGGTGCACTGATTGCTGCGGGCAATGGTGAGCGCTTGCTCTAGACAGGTGGCGTAATTGCCGGCAGTCTCGGGGAAGAGTAATTGAACACCCGATGAGAGGCTAAGAAAGAGCGACCAGACCACGATCATAACCATCAGCAGCACCGAGAAAAAAGGGAACTTAGCCTTCAGCATTTTTACCATGGTGGTGATAGCGAAGCCAATGGTGAGCGCAAAAAGAGGCAGTGCAAGAGCGTTGCCCCACCCCGGAAAGTTGGTCATTCCAAAAGCGAGAACCAGTGACAAGAAGGTGCACCGCGACCAGATGCGGATGTTCTCTAGGGCTTCAAGGCTGGGCGCACTCGGCTGCTCATGGTTCTCAGACATAGATACCACCTTACCGCCCCACTGAAAAGAGCAACATCTCGTGGGTGAGTGAGCTAAACTATAGTCCATGCGTGTTGTTGTAATGGTCTCCGGTTCGGGCACCAATCTGCAGTCTATTGTGGACGCCGTTAAGGCCGGCCAGCTGCCCACCGAAGTGGTGGCAGTGGGGGCAGATAAGCCCTGTCAGGGCATTGAACGAGCCGTAGCCGCCGGTATCGAAACCTTCCTAGTACAACCGGCTGACTATCAAGACCGCCCAGCCTGGAACAGGGCACTAGAAGAGGCAATCGCTGCTTATCGCCCCGACTACATTGTCTTCGCGGGTTTCATGCGCATCGTAGATGCCCAGCTGGTGGATCGTTTTGCTGGCCGTATCATCAACACCCACCCCGCCCTTCTGCCCTCTTTTCCGGGAGCTCACGGGGTGCGTGATGCACTAGCCCACGGGGTGAAAGTAACCGGTCTAACCGTGCACCTGGTTGATTCTGGGGTTGATACCGGCCCCATCTTGGCACAAGCCGCGGTGGACGTCCTGCCCGATGATACCGAAGAAACCCTGCACGAACGCATCAAGCTGAAAGAACGAGCGCTTCTGGTTAAAACTATCGGTCAGCTAGAAGCCTCCCCCTTAAACCCACAGTTTTAGCCCCGCGGGGCTGAGCCCGCGGGTCGGGGCTCTCAAATACGACTCACGTATCTCAACCACCTGCTGCCCCACGCAGCACAAGAAACGGAGTTCATTAGTGAGCCTCATTCAGCTGGATCGCGTACCTCTCAAACGCGCTCTCATTTCTGTTTTTGACAAGACCGGCCTTGAAGATCTTGCCAAAGGTCTGCACGAAGCCGGGGTCGCGATTGTCTCCACCGGTTCCACTGCCTCCACCATCGCTGCAGCTGGCGTGCCCGTCACTGAAGTCTCAGATGTGACCGGTTTCCCCGAGTGCCTAGAGGGCCGCGTTAAGACCCTGCACCCCCGCGTCCACGCTGGTATCCTGGCTGACCGTCGCAAGCAGGAGCACATCGACACTCTGGCAGAGATGGACATTGAAGCTTTTGACCTGGTGGTCGTGAACCTCTACCCCTTCGTCGATACCGTGAAGTCCGGCGCTGATCAGGACGCTATCATCGAGAAAATCGATATCGGTGGGCCTTCCATGGTGCGTGCCGCTGCTAAGAATCACGATGCTGTAGCTATCGTGGTGGATCCGGCCCGCTACAACACCGTGGTGGAAGCTGCCAAAAACGGGGGTTTCAACCTAGCTCAGCGTCGCGCCCTGGCGTCCGCCGCCTTCGCCCACACCGCAGCCTATGACACCGCTGTTGCCACCTGGACCGCAGCCCAGTTTGAAACCAATGACGAGCAAATCTGGCCGCCCTTCGCAGGGAACTCCTTTGAACTGACCGACACCCTGCGCTACGGCGAAAACCCCCACCAGGCAGGCGCGCTCTACACCAACGCCGCCGCCTCCCCGGGCATTGCCCAGGCAACTCTGCTCGGTGGCAAGGCCATGAGCTACAACAACTACGTCGATGGCGATGCCGCCCTGCGCGCCGCCTACGACTTTGATGAGCCCGCCGTTGCCATCATCAAACACAACAACCCCTGCGGAATCGCTGTTAGCTCAGCCAGTGCTGCTGACCCAATTGCTGACGCCCACGCTAAAGCACACGCCTGCGACCCCCTCTCAGCCTACGGCGGCGTTATTGCCGCTAACCGCGAGGTCACCGCAGCCATGGCAGAAACCGTCAAGGGCATCTTCACCGAGGTCATCATTGCCCCCTCCTACAGCGCTCAAGCACTGGAGATTCTGCAGAGCAAAAAGAACCTGCGCATCCTACAGCTACCCGCCGACTTCGCCCTGGATACCCTAGAATACCGACAGATCTCAGGTGGGGCCCTCATTCAACAGGCGGACCGCCTGGACGCAGATGGCGACGCCCCCGAAAACTGGCAACTGGTTGCCGGCGAAGCCGTCGACGCAAAAACCCTAGCAGATCTGACCTTCGCCTGGCGAGCACTACGCTCAGCTAAGTCCAACGCCATCCTGCTGGCTAACCACGGTGCTGCAGTGGGCATCGGCATGGGCCAGGTCAACCGCGTAGACTCCTGCCGCCTCTCGGTAGAACGCGCCAACACCCTAGCCGACGGAGACGAACGCGCCCGCGGGGCAGTAGCTGCCTCAGACGCCTTCTTCCCGTTCGCAGACGGCCTACAGGTACTTTTGGACGCCGGGGTGCGCGCCGTCGTTCAGCCCGGTGGCTCCATCCGCGACGAAGAAGTCATCGCAGCAGCTCAAGAGGCTGGGGTGAGCATGTACTTTACCGGTGCCCGTCACTTCTTCCACTAAGAAGTTTCCGCTGGAGGGCGGGCACCGATTCCGGGCAAAATTTATATCCATCGCTCGCTCGGAATTTTGCCCTCCATCCCGTCACTTCTTCCACCAACACCCCTTGCACACAAAAGGACCCGCTGTCCCCTGGAGAAGTACCCACCTAGAGAGGTACTTTCAGGGCACCGCGGGTCCTTTGCTTCTGGCTCATCTAGCCCGCTGGTTTACTGGGTTGCTTCCTTCGCCTTTTTGGCAGCAACCTGAGTCAAGCCTTCAGAGAAGATCACCTGAACGTCAGTGGGGGAGAGCGCCGGGTAGGCCTCACCGCCGGTGACCGACGCGATAGTCTGGAGCGCCTCCATGTTGGCGTCCTGCGAAATACCAATCAGAAGGATGAAAACAGGCTCATCGGCGTCCTGCTCAGCCTGGATGGTGGAGATAAGTTCCTCTTGAGAGATGGAACCCTCATCGTAGTTCTCACCATCGGTCAGCATAATGACCACGTTGGCTGCCCCGGGTTCGTAATGTTCTTTTAACTCTCGGAAGCCCGCTAGCAGGGTGTCATGCAAAGCTGTGGGATCGGTGCTCCCGATAGACCCTGAGATGCTGGTTCCAGCCTCCTGAAGGAGTTCACGTTGAGTCTTCCCATCGGTGAGCTCTTCCATACCACGCACCGGTACCAGTTTCTGGTAATCGGAGATACAGCCATCGGGTAATGCGAGATTACGGGAGAACTTCCAAAGACCCATAGAATCACGAGCTGGGAAGAGCTGTGACCCTGCCAGCGCGGAGTCCACCGTGAGGTCCATACGGGTCTTATCGGTCCCCTCTACGGGAGTCAGCATAGACCCAGAAGCATCCAGAATAACCAAAGCGTTCAGAGGGGCGGACTGCAGGGAGTAACTCAGCCAGGTCCGCTCCAAAATTTCGGGATCGGTTGGGGTCAGCGGGGTGACACTGCCTAGGGCCCCACCATCCTTTAGAGCTTCTTGCCCGGTGGGCCGCAGACCTGCCTCAGAAAGTGCCTGGTGGCCTTCATCGCTTGCCATAAAATCGCTGATTAGTGCGGCGGCGTCGTCGATAGCGCTATTGGTGCCGGTCGAGGTTCTGTAGAGCGGAAAATCCAGTATCGCTGAGCTGCTACCCGGCGCGGTTGCCTTGAGGGATTCACTGCCGTGTTCTGCGCGGTAGCGGGTAAATACATCCTCGGTAACTACCGCCGCCGGGATTTCGCCCTTCTCAACCTGTGCGAGTAAATCTTCGGACGTAGGGGGTTCGCCGTCCACGCCAATGGTGGTGGCACGCAGGCCCGTACCTTCAGCGAGTTTCTCGGGGGAACTTTGACCAGCTGATACCTCAGCAACTCCCGACATGAATGCCGCGAAAGCACCCGAATTTTGCCGAGGATCCCCCATTTTTGCGGCGTCGCCGTCAGCGAGGGTATCGGTCCAATGATTGAAGTGGGGGGTATCAGCTGCGGTAACCACCACCGCTACCGTTTGAGCCAGTGAATCTGAGATGGAGGTCAGCTCGGTCTTGGCTTCGGCCATGGCCAGCGTGGCACGGGTTGAAGAATCAGGGATCCACAGGTTGGTATATGGGCTGCCGCTTGCCGCCTGCGAAAGCACCTTTCCCGAGCTCTCACCGATATTTACATCAAGGGTGATACATTTTTCTGGATCAACCGGGATTTTTTCAAGAACCTGTGCCATGGTGGGCGTGGTCTCAACGGTGACGTTCCGGGTGGTTGCGCACTCCGGAGGCAGAGCTTGCTGAGACGGTGAGGTTCCCCTACTCTCACCTTCAATGAGATGATTAGCGACTACTACTCCGCCCGAAAGCAGAATAGTAGCTGCTGCAGCAGTGGCTGCCCATTTCCGGATGGTTTTCTTTCGTTGTTGCTCGCGCATTGCGCGCCGCGACGGTGAGCTATCCACGGTATTGCCTTCCCCCATGACGATACGGAATACACGTGCGGGCACCTATGCCTAGTAGGCCAGGCAAAGGGGCATGGTTGGCGCGTATTCCCTAGTGCGCCACAATATTCTTTCAAAGTCTAGCAACAAAAGGGGATGTTTATGTGCGGAGGCACTGGCGCACCTGGGTTATCAAGGTGTCCTAAAATAGGGAACGTGCCGAAAGTCAGTCAAGAATATATGCAAAATCGCCGTTCCGAAATTGTGGAGGTGGCTCG
Source organism: Rothia sp. LK2492 (assembly GCF_040946345.1). NCBI lineage: Bacteria > Bacillati > Actinomycetota > Actinomycetes > Micrococcales > Micrococcaceae > Rothia > Rothia sp. LK2492. The sequence continues at coordinate 87,871 of NZ_JAYWLX010000002.1, forward strand.
GTCTCTTTTTGCCCGGAGCGGCTACCAGCAGGCTTCAATGAGCGAAATTATTGCTGCGACTGGTCTATCGGCCGGAGCTATTTATAATCATTTTTCGAGCAAAACCGAGCTGATGTCTGCTGCAGCCCGTGTAAATCTAGACAGGTTTACTGCTTCCTCTGATGAATTGCCCTGGGACTTTGTGGAACATTGCTTGCGAGAACTACAGACCGACCACCAGCTCACCCGTTTTTTTGCTATCACCTGGGGTGAGGCTGCGACCGTCCCTGAAATCGCGGCGGTAGTTGACGAGCAACTGGGGCAGTTGAGAGATCGTATGATAGCGGTTTACCGACGGTGGGCTGAGGCTGAACTGGATCTGACCGGTTCTGAACTGGAAATTTGGTTAGACATGCTGGCAGCTGCTGTGCTGAGTGTTTTTACCGGTTTTGTGATGCAATCGACTGCATTAGCTAACTTCGACGCTGACCGCTATTTCGAGTTTGCACGCACGATTTTGCGTCAGGGCTAGACCCGGCCACTCTTCTCTGTGAGTTCAGAGCGGACGATCTGCCGCAATTTCTCAGATAGCCATGTCTCAATTGAGCAGACGGGGTGCAGCTCACATACACTTAATCCTTAGAACCCCACCTGTTTACGGGTGGGAGTCTGCCCATTGTGCCGGGCAGCGCCTGATTCACTACACCAAAGGATGTGGCATGACCAACCTTTCCCCGAACGTGACCAATCTGCCCCTGGCAGAGGTAGACCCTGAAATTGCTGAAGCGATTGCTGCTGAGCAGGGCCGCCAGCAGAACACCCTAGAAATGATTGCTTCAGAGAACTTTGCCCCGCGCGCGGTTCTTGAAGCCCAGGGTTCCGTTCTGACCAATAAGTACGCTGAAGGCTACCCGGGGCGCCGCTACTATGGCGGTTGCGAGCACGTGGACGTGGTGGAGCAGCTAGCTATTGACCGCGCTAAAGCGCTTTTTGGTGCTGACCACGCTAACGTCCAGCCGCATTCTGGCGCCCAGGCGAATAATGCGGTGATGCATGCTCTGCTCACCCCCGGGGATAAAATTATGGGCCTATCCCTAGCCCACGGTGGTCACCTGACGCATGGCATGAAGCTGAATGTGTCTGGCAAACTCTATGAAGTGGTTGCCTACGGCGTAGACGAAGAGACCGGACGGGTGAACATGGACGAGGTTCGTGAGCTGGCTCTAGCGGAAAAGCCTAAGGTAATTATTGCCGGCTGGAGTGCCTACACTCGCCAGCTAGATTTTGCTGCCTTCCGTGCGATTGCTGATGAGGTGGGAGCCTACCTCTGGGTTGATATGGCGCACTTCGCGGGTCTGGTCGCGGCCGGCCTACACCCCTCACCGGTGCCCTATGCCCATGTGGTGTCCTCAACCGTGCATAAGACTTTGGCTGGCCCCCGATCGGGCTTCATCATGTGCATTGAAGACCTCAAGAAGAAAATCGATTCGGCGGTATTCCCCGGTCAGCAGGGCGGCCCCCTCATGCACGCTATTGCGGGTAAGGCAACCGCCTTTAAAATTGCTGGCTCTGAGATGTTCAAGGATCGCCAGCAGCGCACTCTTGAGGGAGCTAAGATTCTTGCAGAGCGCCTATCTCAGCCAGATGTTGCTGAGGCGGGTATTAGCGTCCTAACCGGTGGCACCGGTGTGCACCTGGTGCTGGTTGATCTGCGCAACGCTGCGATTAACGGTAAAGAGGCAGAGGACCTGCTGCACGAGGCAGGCATTACCGTGAACCGCAACTCGATTCCCAACGATCCCCGCCCGCCCATGGTGACTTCCGGCCTGCGTATCGGTACCCCTGCGCTGGCAACTCGCGGTTTTGACGCTGAGGCCTTCACCGAGGTTGCAGATATTATCGCTGAAACCCTCAAGCCTGGTGTTGACGTTGCTGCACAGCGTGAGCGCGTCACCGCCCTGTGCGAGAAGTTCCCTCTCTACTCCGGCATTGAGGAATGGTAAGGATGGCTGCTCAGATTCTTGACGGTAAGGCAACTGCAGCCACCATCAAGCAGGAGCTCGCCGAGCGCGTTGCTGCCCTCAAAGAGCGCGGTCTATCCCCCGGTCTGGCCACCGTTCTGGTAGGGGATGATCCTGCCTCACACTCCTACGTGGGTGGTAAGCACCGTGACTGCGAAGAGGTGGGTATTGCCTCCCTCCGCGTGGAGCTGCCCGAGACCGTCACTCAGGAAGAGTTAGAAGCAGAGCTGGAGCAGCTCAACAGCGATCCTGCCTGCACCGGCTATATTGTTCAGCTACCCTTGCCCAAACACATCGACACCCACCGTATTCTTGAGAAGATTTCACCCGAGAAGGACGCGGACGGCCTGCACCCCACTAATCTGGGGCGCTTGGTGCTGAACGTGGGGGATGAGCTGAATTCACCTCTCCCTTGCACCCCCAACGGAGTCATTGAGCTGGTGGAGCGCCACGGAATTTCCTGGAAGGGCAAGAAAGTGGCGGTACTGGGCCGCGGTATTACCGTGGGTCGTCCTCTAGGTCTGCTACTAACTCGTAAGGAAGTTAACGCAACTGCTACCCTGGTGCACACTGGCACCGAGGATGTCAGCGCAGCCCTGCGCGAGGCGGATGTGATTGTTGCTGCTGTGGGTGTACCCCACGCGGTGAAAGCCGACCAGGTTAAGGACGGCGCCATCTTGCTGGACGTTGGTGTCTCACGAGTTGAGGATGCCGAGACCGGTAAGAAGAAGCTGACCGGTGATATTTCCCCGGAGGCCGTTGCTAAGGCTAGCTGGTACTCACCCAACCCCGGCGGCGTCGGCCCCATGACCCGGGCTATGCTGCTAGTCAACGTGGTTGAAACCGCTGAGCGTATGGCGGATGCCGCTTAGCGTTCTACCTGCACTTCAAAGTCATAGCGGTCTGCGCGGTAAAGAGTCTGAGTGCTCTCCACCGCCAGGCCGCGGCTTGTAAAACCAACTTTTTCGACGCGTAGAGCAGCGGTTCCCTGGGGCACTTCTAGCCAGGTGGACTCTTGCTTTGTGAGGTTGGTAGCCGAGATGCGCTGGAGAGCTGATTCCACACTGTATCCGCTGCGGCGCAGCTGTGCATCAAGAGATCCGCTCACCGCGGGTTGTAGATGGGCAAAAGCCTCGGGTAAAAAATGGGCCGTCTCCAGTGCGACTGGGGCCCCGTCAGCGCTGCGCAGGCGCTTCATTTCAATGACCTTTGCGCCGGCGTCCAGGGTTAAATCTCTGGCAACGAGCGGCGGAGCAACCACCATGTGGCAGGAGATCGTTACCGATTGAGGCCTGTGACCGCGGGCCTTCATATCCTCGGTAAAGGGACGCAGAGACGGTGCTCTCACGGTGTTGTGCTGTGCAGCAACAAAAGTGCCCGACCCCTGAACGTGATAGACCAACCCTCGGTCAGCTAACACCCGCAGGGCTCGCCGCACAGTATCTCGCGACACCCCAAACTCAGCTTGCAACTCGCGCTCCGCGGGCAAGGGGGAGTGGGGCGGCTGGGGCTTGATATAACGTTCCTTTACCGAACGCGCTACCTGCACATACTTGGTTTCACGTGTAATACCGGTCATACTTCCAGTCTAGGTGCTGAAAAACTGCTCGGGCAGTTCACTACGCCGCTATTTCCTTTGACATAATGGTGAGCATGCAAACAAACGGCTCAGAGAACATAGCGCAGCAGCAAAGCAATAAAACCGTGCTCATTGGAGCAAGCATCGGTATGGGAATCCTGGTGCTCCTTTTGGTATGGGCAATCTTGCAGGCAGCCCATGAGGAGTCAGTCCTGGGGTGGATCCTAGCGGGTGTTATCACTGCCTGGCTGGGCTTAGCTATTTATTTACTGGTGAGCGTCAACCGTACGTTGATTGCCCAGCGTAAGGCCTATGAAAACCACGCAGAGAAGCGGGCAGAGTATGAGGCTGATGTGCATACCGAAAAACTGGCGCACTCCTTCCAGATTTGCCTGGTCCAGTCCAAGGTTATTGCTGAGCAGCTCGAAGCTGATGATGCTCACTCGCGTGACATGATTGACCGAGCTCTGGACACCATTAACTTCACCGCCAAAAACGGCATGGAACTTGCCAAAGAAGGCGCGTAAGCCCCAAGGCCAACCCCACCGACTAGCAGCTTGAAAGCCCAGCCTTTTCAGCACAAAGGAAACCCCGTGAGCACCTCACAGCCTGAACAGATGTCAAAAGCCTCTATTCCTCATGCAGCTACCAGCGCTCCCCGCGCCTTCTCGGGCGCCCAGCCCTCAGCTGATTCTATGCACCTGGGTAACTATATTGGGGCCGTTAATAACTGGGTGACCTTGCAGCAGGACCACGACTGCCTTTACTTCATCCCCGATATGCACTCCATTACCGTGCCTCAGGACCCCGTGGTACTTTTAGAACGCACCCGCAAGACAGCTGCCCAGTACATCGCTGCGGGTATTGACCCCGAAAAGACCCCACTCTTTGTGCAGTCTCACGTACCCGAGCACGCGCAGCTTGCCTGGGTGCTGAACTGCATTACTGGTTACGGCGAAGCAGCGCGCATGACCCAGTTTAAGGACAAGGCAGCCAGGCAGGGTGCTGATAACGCCTCGGTAGGTCTTTTCACCTACCCCGTTCTTATGGCCGCTGACATTCTGCTTTACCAGGCGGACGTCGTGCCGGTGGGTGAGGACCAGCGTCAGCACCTGGAGCTTACCCGCAACCTTGCTCAGCGCTTCAACTCCCGCTTTGGCGACACCTTTGTAGTGCCGGAGCCCAAGATACTCAAAGAGACCGCCAAGATTTACGATCTGCAGGAGCCGGGCAACAAGATGAGCAAGTCGGCAGCCACCGACAAGGGCATTATCTGGTTGCTCGATGACCCCAAGAAGACCGCTAAGAAAATCAAGTCAGCGGTCACCGACGCGGGCACAGAGATTTCCTATGACCGCGAGAATAAGCCCGGGGTCTCCAACCTGCTCTCCATCTACTCCGCCGTCACCGGCCGCGATGTTGACAGCATCGTCGCTGACTACGAGGGCAAGATGTACGGCCATCTCAAGGTTGACCTGGCAGAAATCGTGGTCGAAGAGCTCTCTCCCATCCGCGCTCGCGTGCTAGAGCTCATGGATGACCCTGCAGAGCTCGACCGTCTGCTGGCAATCGGTGCTGGCAAGGCTCGCGAGATTGCTTCGGTGACGATCAAGAACGTTTACGACGCCGTGGGCTTCTTGCCCGCCCAATAGGTAGAGTCGCAAACAGTGGCGGTGTCACCAACCCTGCTGACCGGTGGTGGGTACCTGAGTATTATTGCTCGGGTGCCTCCGCCCCTTGCCGAGCGTATCGTCAAGTGGCGGCGTGAGCACGGTATGGTGGGCGCGGTTGCCGAGAGCTGCCATATCACCCTTCTTATTGCCCAGGACAGCGCGGATGAGGGGAAGCTTGGGCAGCTAGAGGCTGCCCTGGCTGGGCACGGAGCAGTTGAGGTAGTCCTGGGGGAGCCTGAGTCCTTTCAACCGGCTAGCCCGGTCACCTATCTGCCCTTGGCCCGCGGGTCGGACTACTTTAGATACCTACACAGCCGTTCCGTTGAACTTCTGGGGAAGTCAGAATCGCCCTTCCCCTATGAACCGCATCTGACTCTAGCTCATGGTCTTGAAGAGGCCGCCCTGGCTAGGTCTCTGCGTGATTTTGCCGGGCTTGATTCACAACTCACCAGTTTTATCATCGATCAGCTACAGGCCTACCGCTATACAGAGGAAACCTGGCACCATCTAGCAGATATCAGCCTGCACTAGCATCGCAGGCTAAAACCCCGCAGTCCTGCCGTTTATTCGGCGGGGCGGTGAGGGAGCTAGTGCTTGTGCTCTACCTCTGCTGATATTTTTGTAGATGCGGTGCGGGAGATACCGTTGATTTCATTGGGTACCTCAGGTAGGTCAACTGATTCAAAGACTTCAGCTTCGCCCTGAGCAATTTTTGCTAGGGAAATGACGTGTAGTTTCTTGCTGGCGGGGTCGGTGACATACGCGGTGTGACCGTCCACCCAGATAGCAGGGCGGGGGTCCTGCCAGACGGTAGATTCTTCCCAGGAGTCCATAACATCAACAGCGCCCAGCTCAGCGCCGTCCTCAGCATAGAAACGTAGCTTGCCGTCGGTGGTGAGCAGCAAGTGTTCGCCCTGCTCACCGCGGGCTAGAGAGCGGAAGGTGTAAGAAACGCCCTCAGGTAGCGCTACCTTGGTGCGGGTTTTGGCGTCGGTGTCGATGACAGAGAACTGCTCGGGGCGTTCAAGCTCAGCCTCTTTATCGGTCTTGTAGTCAGCTAGGACGAAGTGGGAGGCCTTAGAGCCTACCTGGTTTCCGGAGCGGGAGTAGGGGTCTTCTGGGTTGCTGACTTTGGTAAAAGCACCATCCTTGTAAATGAGGGCACCGTCCTGGCACCCTACGGTGATGATGCCATCTGCAGCAACTGCCTCGCCGTGAATACCCGGGCATTCCTTGTTTTCAACGATAGTCTTGCCCTCAGCATCGACCACAGCTGCACCGCTGCGTTCTTCATCGTTGCCCGCGGCTACCAGGTAGCGGTCATCTTCCAGGGGAATAGCTAGGCCGTGATGGGGCTCAGGGAGTGTCACAGTGGTTGTTTCAAGTGTGGAGACCGTACGCTGATCTTCGCCGGTCAAGTCGGCTGGGCTATAGATGTCGAAGGTGCCGGTTTTATCCGCAAACATCGCGCCTTTGCCGTAATCCACTATGACGTGGCCGGTACCCTCGGCTGCAAAGCTCAGTGATGTAAGGGTGGGAGCGGTGGTGTAGTAGTGGTCGTGGTCTCCATGCTCCTGCGTCCAGGCGCCCATGTCCAGCATGGTGTAGGAGCTGCCATCTGCCACCACCATATGACGGTTATCCCCAGCGGGGTTGAGCCTCAAAAAACCTTCTTTTTCAATGGTTTCGAGCACCTCAAAGGTCTTGCCATCCAGGACCATGAGCCCGCCGTCATGGGTTAGTGCTAGGCGGGAGGAGGGTGCTGATGCTTCTTTAATCTCTGTCTGGGCTGTGGCGCTAGAAGTTGCCGATGAAGTGGTAGCTGGGGTGCTGGAAGGGGATGCCGAACTGCAGCCTGCCAGCGCAAAAGCGGCAATGCAAGTGACAGCGGATAGGATTAATCGGTGTTTCGGTGTATGCATAAAAACAGCATAACTTAAATGAGAATCATTTACATGAGAAGATTAAAAAGAATGGGAGCCACCTTGGTGGGCTCCCGTTCCAGTGTTGTTATAGCCTAAAGCAGGTTATTCAAGCCCTGTTCTTTGAGCTTTGCCACGGTGTTTTTCACGCTCTGCGCGTCATCCCTTACGGTGACTAGGAGTGCATCAGCGGTATCAACAATCACCACATCAGACATACCAATCACCGAAATTTTACGGTGGGTATTATTGACGATAATTCCGGTGGAATCCTCGGTAATGACATTATTTTTATCACCCAGGACAAAGAGATCGTCTCCGGTTTTCTCGATATTCAGACGGGCAACCGCGTCAAAGTCACCAACATCGTCCCAACTGAAGGAGCCGGGAACCATGGCGACATCACCTGCTGCTGCAGCGGGTTCCGCCACAGCATAGTCAATGGCGGTCTTAGGTAGAGTGTCCCACAGTCTGTTCATGGTGGCGTCGCGTTCTGGAGTGTCCCAGGCACCGGCAATCTGCATGATCCCTGCGTAAAGTTCCGGCTCATTAGCTTCAATATGCTTTAGCATGAGCTGGGCTGGAGCTACGAACATGCCTGCATTCCAGGTGTAATCACCGGTTGCAAGATAAGCGCTTGCGGTCTGGGCATCCGGCTTTTCCACGAACTCCTCGACGGCAAGAGCATGGGGGGCATCCTTGGCACCCAAGCTCTTGCTGGCCTTAATGTAGCCAAAAGCGGTGGAGGGTTCGGTTGGTTCGATACCTATGGTTACAACCTTGCCGGTGGCAGCGGCAGCAACAGCTTCACGAACTACCGCCTGGAAGTCTTCAACCGGGTCAATCACATGGTCAGCAGCAAAGGAGCCGATAATTGCTTCGGGGTCCCGCTGGTAGAGAATTGCGCTGGCAAGACCGATAGCTGCGGCAGAATCCCTGGGCGATGGTTCGAGCACGAGGTCTGAGCCCCGGAGCTCACGCAGTTGCTGGGTGACAGCATTAGCGTGGGCCTCGCCGGTAATTACCATGACCCCATCAGTTGCAAGATCAACTAGCCGATCATAGGTAGCACGAAGCAGGGAAGAGCCTGTTCCGGTCAGGTCAAGAAGGAATTTAGGTTCTACCGCACGAGAGAGGGGCCAGAGGCGTGAGCCCACTCCGCCGGCCGGAATGAGGGGGTAGAACCGTTCAAGTGGTGTTCTCATCGTGTCTAAGTGTACCGATAAATAACGTCATATTGCTGAAATGTTAGAGAGGTGTACGCCCACCCTTGCCGGGCGTGTAGACATGAACCCCGTGGGATACCCTGCGGTATCGCGCAGAAAAAGGCAATAAAGTCATTAAAAATTGCCCTAATTTCCGGTCAATGAGCTAAGGATCTGACTGACACAATGTCATTATCACTCCTAAAAACCTGCTAACCTAACTGTTGAGTAGAACACACACTAGGTTGTTGTGCGGGTAGCTCGCGCAGGCAGGTTAGAGCTGCTTCAACCGCATTACACAGGAGGTTATTCAGTGCCGAATACATCCAAGGGCACGCTGTACCGTGGCCGCGAAGGTATGTGGTCATGGGTTGCCCACCGCATCACCGGTATTGCTATTTTCTTTTTCTTGCTGGTCCACGTCCTTGATACCGCGGTAGTCCGTGTATCTCCGGAGGCCTACAACGTCGTTATGAGCGTCTACAAGAACCCCATTATGGGTGCCGGTGAAGCTGTACTAGTTGCAGCTATCGTTTATCACGCTTTTAACGGTATCCGTATCATCCTCATTGATTTCTGGAAGAACGGTGCCCGCAACCAGAAGGGCATGCTGTGGGGTGTGCTCGTTCTCTGGGCAGTCGTCATGATTCCCTTCATTATCCGTCACGCAATGCTCGTATTTGGGGGTCACTAGGCCATGGCAACACCGCTGAAAACTAAGATTTCTGTTCCCCGTAGCCGCGATCACAGCATTTCGGGCGTTAAATACAACCGTTCATCTTCTAAGCGCAACAACTTTGAGATGGCAGCCTGGCTCTACATGCGCATCTCTGGTGTGCTGCTGGTTGTACTAATTTTCGGTCACCTCTTTGTCAACCTCATGATGGGCGAAGGTGTGCACCGCATCGACTTCGGTTTCGTGGGCGGTAAACTCGCTAACCCCTTCTGGCAGGTTTGGGATCTGCTGTTGCTCTGGCTAGCTATGCTTCACGGCACCAACGGTATGCGCGTCATCATTGATGACTATGCAGAGAAGGACGGCGTACGTTTCGTTCTTAAAGTTGCGCTCTTCCTCGCCTCAGCCTTCGTTATTCTTCTGGGCACCCTGGTCATCTTTACCTTTGATCCCTGCCCCGCTGGTGCTGATCCTGAGCTTCTTGCGTCCTTCTGCGCAGCCCCCTAAGTTTTCTAAGAACGAGACACTGAAGAAAGAAGCATTGACTAATGCAGGTACATAAGTACGATGTCGTAATTATTGGTGCCGGTGGTGCCGGCATGCGCGCAGCAATTGAAGCTGGTCAGCGCGTCCGCACTGCTGTTCTCACCAAGCTTTACCCTACGCGCTCCCACACCGGTGCAGCCCAGGGTGGCATGTGTGCAGCCCTTGCCAACGTCGAAGAAGACAACTGGGAATGGCACACCTTTGACACCATTAAGGGCGGGGACTACCTCGTTGACCAGGATTCAGCAGAGGTAATGGCTAAGGAAGCCATTGAAGCCGTGCTGGATCTTGAAAAGATGGGTCTACCCTTCAACCGAACCCCTGAAGGACGCATCGACCAGCGACGCTTTGGTGGCCACACCCGTGACCACGGTAAAGCACCCGTGCGCCGCTCCTGCTACGCAGCAGACCGCACCGGCCACATGATTCTGCAGACCCTGTACCAGAACTGCGTTAAGCACAACGTTGAGTTCTATAACGAGTACTACGTGCTCGATCTGGTCATGGTTGAAGATGAGGACGGCGTCCGCCGCCCCGCTGGCGTGGTCTCCTACGACCTGGCAACCGGTGACGTCCATGTCTTCCAGGCCAAGTCCATCATTTTCGCCTCCGGTGGCTGTGGCAAGATCTTCAAGACCACCTCTAACGCCCACACCCTCACCGGCGACGGCATGGCGATTGCCCTGCGCAACGGCATTCCCCTGGAGGATATGGAGTTCGTACAGTTCCACCCGACCGGCCTGGCTGGCCTGGGCATCCTGGTCTCAGAGGCAGCCCGCGGTGAAGGCGGCATCCTGCGCAACTCAGACGGTGAACGCTTTATGGAACGCTACGCGCCGACCATTAAAGACCTAGCACCCCGCGATATCGTTGCCCGCTCTATGGCTAACGAAGTGCGTGAAGGCCGCGGCTGTGGCCCCAACAAGGACTACGTCCTTTTGGATCTCACCCACCTGGAACCCTCACACATCGATGAGAAGCTGCCGGACATCACCGAGTTCGCGCGCACCTACCTGGGTGTTGAACCCTACACCGAGCCTGTGCCTGTGTTCCCCACCGCTCACTACGCAATGGGTGGCATCCCCACCAACATCAAGGCTGAGGTTCACGCCAACTCAGAAGACATCATCCCCGGTCTCTACGCAGCCGGTGAGGTAGCCTGCGTGTCTGTACACGGTTCAAACCGCTTGGGCACCAACTCCCTGCTGGATATTAACGTCTTCGGCAAGCGCGCCGGTATGTACGCTGCTGAGTACGCTGCAAGCGCTGACTTCCTGCCTGTACCCGATGATGCAGCCGACGAAACCCTCGCCCTGCTCAATCAGATCCGCAACGGCGAAGGCGCTGAAAAGGTAGGCCAGCTCCGCAAGGAACTGCAGGATGTTATGGACGCCGACATGCAGGTATTCCGCACCGAAGAGACCATCCACAACGCCGTCGACAAGATTGTTGAACTCGAAGAGCGCTACAAGAACATCCAGGTCCAGGACAAGGGCAAGCGCTTTAACCTGGATCTGCTCGAAGCTGTTGAACTGGGCTTCCTCTTGGAACTTGCCAAGGTTATGTCGGTCGCTGCCCTACATCGCAAGGAATCCCGCGGCGGTCACTTCCGCGAGGACTACCCCGACCGCGACGATGCTAACTTCATGAAGCACTCCATGGTCTACCGCGATGAGACCACCGAGATGGAAGGCATCAAGGGTCTGCGTTTCGACACCAAGCCCGTGACCTTCACCCGCTACGAACCGATGGAGCGTAAGTACTAAAATGGCTGATTTTGAAGCACGTGAACCAGAATCAAAGGTTCAGCTAGCATCTGAAACCGGTGGTGCGGGCGCAACGCCCACCTTTGACATCACTGTTCAGGTACGCCGCTACGACCCCGAGCTGTCGGCAGAAGTGCACTGGGACGAATTCCAGCTCACCATGTACGGCACAGACCGCGTACTGGATGCCCTGCACAAGATTAAGTGGGAGATTGACGGTTCGCTGTCCTTCCGCCGTTCCTGCGCACACGGTATCTGTGGCTCGGATGCCATGCGCATCAACGGCCGCAACCGCCTAGCCTGCAAGACCCTCATTAAGGACCTCGATCTGGCTAAGCCGATTACCGTCGAGCCCATCAAGGGTTTGCCCTGCGAGAAGGACCTCATCGTCGATATGGAGCCCTTCTTCCAGGCCTACCGTGAGGTGATGCCCTTCTTGGTCAATGACACCCACGAGCCTGAGCGTGAGCGCTACCAGTCCCAGGAAGACCGTGCTCGCTTTGATGACACCACCAAGTGCATCCTCTGCGCGGCCTGCACCTCGTCCTGCCCCGTTTTCTGGACCGACGGCCAGTACTTCGGCCCGGCAGCGATCGTCAACGCCCACCGTTTTATCTTCGACTCACGCGATGACGCCGGCGATATGCGACTAGAAATCCTCAACGACAAAGAAGGCGTCTGGCGCTGCCGCACCACCTTCAACTGTACCGAGGCTTGCCCCCGCGGTATTGAGATCACCAAGGCTATCGCCGAGGTCAAGCAGGCAATTCTCGTCCGCTCACTCTAGCCGCTAGAGCATCGACAGGACGCCGCCGCGTCTCACCTGCCATCAGGGTAGGGGAGCGCGGCGGCGTCCTGCATCTGGTGAAGAAGTGTCACAGAAGCGTCATAGAGAGGGTGGTGCTTCACGAGCGGTCTCACTTCGCAGGATTGCGGGGCAGGGGCTATCTTAGATGTATGTCTTCTTCAGCAGCGATTACCCTTGATGTGAACTCTCCAATCTTTGGGCAGCGCCTTCGCACGCTCGCCCCGGAGCTCATCCGCTTCCGCCGTGAGGTGCATGCCAACCCCGAGTTGTCCTACCTGGAGAAGAAAACCACCGAGCGCATCTTTAGCGCTCTGACTGAGGCCGGGTTGAAGCCTCAGCACCTCAAGGGCACCGGTTGCTATGTTGATGTGGGGGAGGGACCTTTCGCGGCAGCCTTTCGTGCTGACATTGATGCGCTACCCATCCAAGAGGAAACCGATTTGCCCTACGCCTCCACAGTCAATGGGGTCATGCACGCCTGCGGGCACGACATCCACCAGACCGTCATGTTGGGTGTTGCCATCGCCCTGCACCGCCTGCACCAAAAAAACCCGCTGGGTGCTAGCATTCGTATTATTTTCCAGCCGGCTGAGGAACAGCTGCCTGGCGGCGCTGTCGATGTGCTGGCTCAAAGAATCCTAGAGGGCATGCCCCGCGCCTTTGCCCTGCACTGCGACCCCAAGGTGGATGTGGGCAAAATCGGCACCCGTATCGGGGCGATTACCAGTGCGTCTGACACCATTAAAATCAGCCTTAAAGGCCGGGGCGGTCATACTTCGCGCCCGCACCTGACCGAAGACATCGTTTATGCTCTGAGTCAGATCGCCATCAATGTGCCCGCTGTGCTCTCTCGCAAGACTGACGTGCGCAGCGGGGTTTTGGTGGTCTGGGGCCAGATTGAAGCGGGGGTGGCCCCCAATGCCATCCCCTCCACCGCCTTTCTCGCCGGGACCATGCGCTGCCTGGATGCAGACGTCTGGAAGCAGGCGGGTTCAATGCTTGACGAAGTGGTTGAACAGATTGCTGCCCCCTATAACGTCGAGGTGGAGCTAGAGCATTTCCGCGGCGTCCCGCCGGCAGTTAACACCGAAGACGAGGTTGCTATGCTCGAGAACGCTGCGCGTGCCGAGCTGGGGGAGGACGCAGTGGTGCTGGTTGAGCAGTCTATGGGCGGCGAGGATTTCGCCTGGGTGCTACAAGAGGTGCCCGGTGCGCTTATCCGTTTGGGTACGCGTGTACCCGGGGGTTACACCTTTGATCTGCACCGCGGGGACTATGCCCCTGATGAACGTGCCATTGAAGTTGGGGTGCGCGTCATGGCAGCTACTGCCCTCCGCGCTATCCGCGCTGAACTAGTCCGCTAGAGGGCTACCCTCCCTAGAGAAATGTTGCACGGCCAAGAAAGGGAATATTTTAAAAAACCTTGAACTGGCCCGTCTCTATTCCGGTATCCGGCTACTGCCGCTGTGATTAGCGTAAATAATGGGGTATTCACTCAGGGGCACCCAGAAGTGTAGCCTGGTTCACTTGTATGCTGGGCGGCCGGAGATGAATAGAAACTTAAATCACACTAAGATGTGTTGTGTTACGCAAAATATTCTCTGGGGCGGGTTAAAACACCGGCGCAAGGTTGCGCAGGGCACGCTTTCAGAACCGTACGAAAAGGACTCTCATGGCTTTCTCACGCAAGCACATTGCATCAACCGGTTCACTGCTGGGTGTCTCCGCCCTCCTGCTTGCAGGTTGTGGAGCGGCTCCCGAAGAATCATCATCAGCATCCGGGGAGTCCAGCGACTACCTTGGTTGCATCGTATCTGACTTTGGTGGTTTCCAGGACAAGTCCTTCAACCAGAACTCCTACGCTGGCGTAAAGCACGCTGAGACCGAGTTCGGTATTAACGTGAAGGAAGCTCAGTCCACCGCTGAGACCGACTACGCCCCCAACCTCAACGAGATGGTCCAGGCTGGTTGTAACCTCACCGTTACTGTGGGCTTCGGTTTGGCTGATACCACCAAAGAAATCGCCGAAGCTAACCCCGATCTGCACTTCACCATTGTGGATGATAACTCCATCGAGCTGGATAATGTGCGCCCCATTGTCTTTGACACCGCTCAGGCTGCTTTCCAGGCCGGTTACGTTGCTGCAGCACAGTCAAAGACCGGCAAGGTAGCTACCTACGGTGGTATGGAATTCCCCACCGTTACTATCTTCATGGATGGCTTCGCGCAGGGTGTGGAGTACTATAACGAGCAGAAGAACGCAGACGTTGAGGTTCTGGGCTGGAACAGCGACAGCCAGAGCGGTACTTTCACCGGTGACTTTGAGGATGCCACCAAGGGCAAGACCAACACTCAGAACTTCCTTGACCAGGGTGCTGACGTCATCATGCCCGTTGCTGGCCCCGTAGGTTCAGGTACTCTTGAAGCTGTTAAGGAATACAACGCATCAAACCCCGATTCACCCGCATCTGTTGTATGGGTTGACGCTGATGGTTTCGAGACCAACGCTGACTACCAGGACATCATCCTCACCTCTGTCATGAAGAAAATGGATGACGCTATCACCGAGACCATCAAGGCTGACATGGACGGTAACTTCACCTCCGAGGCTTACATCGGTACTTTGGAGAACGATGGTGTGGGCTTGGCTCCCTTCCACAACTTTGATTCCGAGGTAACTGACGAGACCAAGGCTGAACTGGACAAGATCAAAGAAGATATTATCTCCGGTACTATCAAGGTCGAAACCGCTGGCTCACCCACCGCATAACTCCTAGCGGTTGAGCCATAGTAAATGCGGCTCGCACTTCCCCTAGGGTAGTGTGAGCCGCTTGTTTGCCCCCTGGTTCTTTCCTCGGCAAGAGACCAGTTAGACTAAAGCACGACGTATACGCGAAGCCACTCCAGTTTGCCGCTGGGTAAGGGGCTGCGCCGGTTCTTACACAGAAAGCCACTCGATGAAACTCGAACTGCGCAAGGTTGCTAAACGGTTTGGTGATTTTACCGCTAACGACAGCATTGACCTGACCGTCACCCCTGGCACGGTTCACTGTCTCCTGGGGGAAAACGGGGCGGGTAAATCTACTCTGATGAACGTCATCTATGGTCTCTACCGCCCTACAGAGGGTCAGATGCTCATTGATGATCAGCCGGTGGAATTCTCCGGGCCTTCGGATGCAATGGCAGCCGGTATCGGTATGGTGCACCAGCACTTTATGCTGGTCCCCGTGTTCACGGTGGCAGAAAACGTAGCCCTGGGTGCTGAATCAATCAAGGGCGCCACCCTTGATCTTGAGTCAACCCGCAAGAAAATCCGTGAAATCTCTGATCGCTACGGCTTCCATGTAGACCCGGATGCGGTGGTTGAGGATTTGCCGGTGGGCGTTCAGCAGCGCGTTGAGATCATCAAGGCACTGGTGCGCGACGCTGAAATCCTCATTCTGGACGAGCCTACCGCCGTCCTTACCCCTGCGGAAACTGATCAGCTGTTGGGCATTATGGATCAGCTGCGCAAGGACGGAAAATCTCTGCTCTTCATCTCACACAAGCTGCGTGAGGTGCGCGAAATTTCTGATGATATCACCGTGATTCGCCGCGGTAAGGTGGTTGGTCACGCCCAGCCCACCATGTCAACCACTGAGCTGGCTTCCATGATGGTGGGCAAAAATGTTCAGCTAACCGTAGATAAGGACGCAGCCCAGCTCAGTGACAAGGTCTTTGAGGTTAAAAACCTGACCCTGATGGCAGATAACGGTGTGCCTCTGCTCAAGGATGTCAGCTTTGAGGTGCGCGGCGGTGAGATTCTTGCTGTGGCTGGTGTGCAGGGTAACGGGCAGACCGAACTGGCAGAAAGCATTATTGGCCTTCACCCTAAGGCAACAGGCTCTCTGAGTCTCAACGGCACCGAGCTGTTGGGCATGAGCACCAAGCAGGTGTTACGCTCTGGGGTTGGCTTTGTGCCTGAAGACCGTAGCAAGGACGGGCTCATCGGCTCCTTCTCGATTTCTGAGAATCTGGTGCTCGACCTGTTTGATACCCCTGAGTTTTCTTCAGCCGGTACTCTCAACCGTTCAAAGATTTCAGCTAACGCTGATCGCGCTGGTACTGAATTTGATATCAGAATGGGCTCTAAGGAGCACACTGCATCCACCCTATCCGGCGGCAACCAGCAGAAAATCGTTGTAGCGCGCGAGCTGAGCCGGGACCTGCAACTTTTTGTTGGCTCCCAGCTCACCCGCGGTGTGGATGTCGGTTCAATCGAATTTATTCACAAACGCATCGTGCAAGAACGCGATAAGGGCGTGCCCGTTCTCATCGTTTCTACCGAACTGGATGAGGTCTACGGTCTTGCCGATCGCATTGCCGTCTTCTTCCACGGTGAGCTGATGGGCATCGTCCCACCGACCACCCCCAGATCTGTGCTGGGCCAGATGATGGCAGGTGCCACCTACGAGGAGGTGCTGGCAGCTGATACCGAGCACTCAGAGGCATCGAGTGTCTCTGCTGCTAAAACCCAGGTAACCGAGTCTGCTCCGTGGGCAGAAGGAGAAGAGAATGAGCGATAAGCAGCCCGCTGCCCAGCAGGTAGACCCTGCTCTGGCAGCCGACACCGACGCACCGACTCCTCCTCAGGATGTCCCTTCGCAACTGGTGGAAACCCAGAAGCCCTCCCTCTTCGCCCGGATTGTTGGCGGTAGTATTGGCCTCTCTATTGGCGCAGCACTGGCTGCTTTCATTGTGGGCGGCCTGCTAATTGCTGTAACCGACCCCGCGACTCAGGCAGCATCACGGTACTTCTTTGCGCGCCCGCTGGATACCCTTGCCGCTGGGTGGAGCGCTGCTTATGACTCCTACGTAGCTCTTTTGCAGGGTTCAATCTTCAACCCCAACGGCAGGAACTTCACCCAGCAGATTCGTCCGCTGACAGAAACCTTGACCGTTGCAACACCGCTCATTTTTGCAGGTCTGGCCGTGGCACTGTCCTTCCGAGCAGGTCTCTTTAACATCGGTGCTCAGGGCCAGATTATTCTGGGTGCCATCGTCTCAGGTTGGGTAGCCCTGAACGCGGGCCTCCCCGTTCTCGTTATGGTTCCCTTGATTCTGCTGGGGGGTATCGTTGGTGGCGCTATCTGGGGCGGCATCATTGGTGTTCTCAAGGCTCGCACGGGCGCGCACGAGGTCATCCTCTCTATTATGATGAACTACATCGCTGCCAACCTTTTGGTCTACCTGCTGAAGACTCCGTTGCTGCAGCGCGAAGGTAGTTCTAACCCCATTTCAGAGAAACTGGGCGAGAACGCACTCTTCCCGCTCCTGCTGGGCCCGCAGTTCCGTCTGCACGCAGGTTTCTTGGCGGCGCTCCTAGCAGTAGCTTTCGTCTGGTGGTTGCTAAATAGATCTACCGTCGGTTTTCGCCTGCGCGCGGTGGGCGCTAACCCCAACGCCGCCCGCACCGCCGGTATCTCCGTGGCATCGGGCTACATTGTGGTGATGGCTCTATCGGGTGCTTTGGCCGGTCTCGCGGGCGCAGCCCAGGTAGCTGGAACCGAAAAGGTGCTCTCTACCGGTATTGCGGCGTCCCTCGGCTTTGACGCCATTACCGTAGCGCTACTGGGCCGCTCCAAGCCTGTGGGCACCTTCTTCGCAGCTCTTCTCTACGGAGCCTTCCGCGCCGGTGGCGTATCAATGCAGGTCAGCACCGGTACCGACATTGACATCGTCTTGGTGCTCCAGGCTCTTATCGTTCTCTTTATTGCCGCACCTCCGCTGGTGCGCGCAATCTTCCGTCTGCCCGACCCCACCGGGGCACCGCGCACCAAAAAGAAGAAGTCCGCATCTAAGGCAGTGGAGGCAGCAGCATGAGTGTCGTAGCTACTCAAAACACTAAGGTCTCAGCTGAGACCGAAACCGGTGTTGTGAAGAACTGGAAAAACCCGGTTATTTACACGGTCCTGGCTCTGCTCTCGGTCTTCTTGATTGGGTTCCGTGCCCCTGAGAAGACCATCAGCCTCGGCATTTCCGACGGCGTCCGCTGGTTCCAGGCCGAACCTCTGCAGATTAACCCCCAGGTTTACGGCTGGATTGCTGTAGCGATCATGCTGGCTCTAGCCGCCTACGCTCTGGTAACAACCAACACTGGTAAGTTACTAGGCCGCTGGGTAGCCCCCCTCTTTTGGCTTACTTTTGTCACCGGTCTATTGGTTTGGGCTATTGGTTCTACCGCCAAACCCTCCCTGTCATTGGTCTCACTGCTGACCGGTGCGGTAGCACTGTCTATCCCCATGATTTTTGGTTCCATGGGTGGTCTGCTCTGCGAGCGCTCAGGCATCGTCAACATTGCTATCGAGGGTCAGCTGCTCTTCGGCGCTTTTTCGGCGGTGCTGGTTGGCTCTCTCACCGGTAGCCCCTGGGCAGGTTTATTGGCCGCTATGGCCGGTGGCGTGCTGGTTTCGGCTGTCCTGGCCCTCTTCTCCATCAAATACCTGGTGGATCAGGTGATCGTGGGCGTGGTGGTTAACGTACTGGTCTCGGGTCTCACCGGCTTCCTCTTTGCACGTGTCCTGCAACCCAATGCACCCACCCTTAACTCTGCGCCCAAGCTGCCTAGCTTCGAAATCCCCGTTTTGTCACAGATCCCTGTCATCGGACCGGTACTGTTCGACCAGAATGTTCTGGTCTACCTCATGTACTTCGTCGTAGGGCTGATTTGGTTCGCGCTCAACAAGACCAAATGGGGTCTGCGTACCCGCGCGGTGGGTGAACACCCCAAGGCAGCTGACACTCTGGGCGTTAACGTCAACCGACTGCGTCTGATGAACGTGCTGCTGGCCGGTGCCGTAGCCGGTATGGGTGGAGCCTTCTTCACCCTGGTGTCGGTGTCAGCCTTCAACTCTGACATGACAGCGGGGCAGGGCTACATCGCGCTGGCCGCACTCATTTTTGGACGCTGGACTCCGGTGGGTGCCCTGAGCGCAGCCCTTCTCTTTGGTTTCTCACTCAACCTTCAGTTCGTGCTCTCCATTCTGGGCACGCAGGTGCCCACCGAGCTACTGGCAATGCTGCCCTATCTGGTTACCATCTTTGCGGTGGCAGGTCTGGTAGGCCGTTCACGTGGCCCTGCAGCTGTGGGCACGCCCTACGTCAAGGAATAACGACCGACGAATGGCTACTGCACGATAAGAGTGCGGTAGCCATTGCTGTCTAAGGAAGGCATGATGACTTCAATTAACTGGGATGAACTAACAGATGCGGCACGCCGTGCCTTGGCCACCTCCTATGCTCCCTACTCCAAGTACCCGGTGGGTGCTGCTGCACTAACGGAGGACGGCCGCATCGTCTCTGGCGCCAATATCGAGAACGCCTCCTTGGGTATAACCCTCTGTGCCGAGTGTTCGCTGATCTCTGATTTATTTCGTACCGGCGGCGGTAAACTGATGGCCTTTGCCTGCGTGGACGGGGCAGGGGAGCCGCTCATGCCCTGCGGACGTTGCCGTCAGCTGCTCTATGAACACAGTGCCGCAGGAATGATGATTAAGTCTGCCGGTGGAATCATGACCATCGAGCAGATGTTACCCGATGCGTTTGGCCCCGAACGGCTCTAAACCAGTAGACAGCTGCTTTAGACGGGTAAGCACTAGCTTCAACTGGCATACTGGAAGATAGACAAAACACAAAGAGGTGGGGCGAAATGGCCCTGTTGATGAGAGGACGCGCGTGAGTAACGAGGCTTTTGACGCTGTAGATGTCATCCGTACCAAGAGGGACGGCGGGCAGCTATCGAATGATCAGATTGATTGGGTCATTGATGCCTACACCCGTGGTGTAGTAGCTGATGAGCAGATGAGTGCCCTTGCCATGGCAATTTTCCTCAACGGCATGAGCCGGGCTGAAATTGCTCGGTGGACCGATGCCATGATTCGTTCGGGTGAGCGCATGGATTTCTCGTCCATCATTGGCCCGGGCAAGAAGATTGCTACCGCCGATAAACATTCCACCGGGGGTGTGGGCGATAAAATCACCCTACCTTTGGCCCCTTTGGTAGCCGTCTATGGGGTTGCGGTGCCGCAGCTATCTGGCCGCGGGTTGGGCCATACCGGTGGAACCCTCGATAAGCTAGAGGCCATTCCCGGCTGGCAGGCTAGTATCTCCAACGAGCGAACCATCGATATTCTAGGTTCTATCGGTGCAGTTATTTCTGCCGCCGGCTCAGGGCTGGCGCCGGCTGATAAGAAGCTCTACGCACTGAGGGACACCACCAGCACCGTTGAAGCCATCCCGCTCATCGCCTCATCCATCATGAGCAAGAAAATTGCTGAAGGCACCGGGTCTCTGGTGCTCGATGTCAAGGTTGGCTCGGGCGCTTTTATGAAGGACATTCAGCAGGCTCGCGAACTAGCTGAGGTCATGGTGGGACTGGGGCAGGACGCCGGCGTCACTACCAGTGCGCTGCTCACCAACATGGACACCCCCCTGGGCCTGACCGTAGGTAATGCCTGTGAGGTTGAAGAGTCGGTTGAGGTTCTCGCCGGTGGCGGCCCAGCGGATGTCGTTGAACTGACGCTGGAACTAGCGCGGGTGATGCTGAGGAACTCTGGCGTAGATGCCGACCCCGCTGAAGCTCTTAAAGATGGGCGCGCCATGGACAAGTGGCGTCAGATGATTTCAGCCCAGGGCGGTGACCCTGATGCTGCCCTGCCGGTGGCTCGTGAAACCCATACTGTACTTGCTCCGCAGGCCGGCACCCTGACCCGCTTAGACGCACTCTCGGTGGGTGTGGCGTCCTGGCGTCTTGGGGCTGGCCGAGCCCGCAAGGAGGACGCTGTGCAGCTAGCTGCAGGTATCAAGCTTCACGCAAAACCCGGGGACACCGTGACTGAGGGGCAACCCCTGATGACCCTCATGACCGACACCCCTGAACGGTTTGACCGTGCCCTGCAGTCTCTTGAGGGTGCATGGGATATTAATGGCCAACTGTCAGAAACTTCCATCATCCTTGATCGTATTAACGCCTAGCGCGCCACTCCCTAGCCAGAAAAGAGAAGATAAGCCATGGGTCTCTTCAGCCGTAAAAAAGATCAGCAGCGGGCAGCTGTAACCGCACCTCGCGATGTTCTAGCTCCTGCCCTTATTGCACCTTCGGAAGAGTCTGCGCGTGCCACCGAGCAACAGGCAGAAGTAGGCGGTGCATTGCGCGCTCTCGCGCAGAAGATGCGCGCCTCCGCTGATGGACAAATTACCCTCCACCTGGTTCAGCAGGGGAACGATATGAGCTACACCTTCTACCAGCGGGGCAACGAGCTAGAAAAAGGTAGCGTGCTACCCGGTGGCGACTGGTTTACTGAGGTCGCTGATCTTTACGTTGATGAGGAAAAGGGCGAGCGCGGAGCCTTTACCCGTGCCCTCATTATGGTGAGCCCCGCTGTTGCCGGGGAGGAACAGGTGCAGGCCTCTTTCATCAATTCTGAAAAGGGCAGCAGCCACAACCTGAACTACGCCCTAACTGCTGATGAGCCGGTAGCGTCCTCTGAGCAGGCTCAGGCTGAGCCGGTTGAGACGGAACAGGAGTCAACCGAGGTAGAGCACCTTGAGACAGCAAGCGTGGCGTCCGAACCTGCCCCTGAGGACGGCCCGACTGCAAGTAACCCGGGGGAGCGTGAATCGGCTAGCCTAGCGGCATCGAACGAGGCCGAAGAGAGCGCAGATGAGCAGGCGAACACTCATAAGGCTGAGTTCCTGGCTCCCCCGGCTACTTCTGAAGATACTTCTGATGCCACAATCGAGAGCATATCTTCTGAAGGCCCCAATGAGGGCACCGCAGCTGAGGTTGGGGGTGCACCTGCGAGTCAACAGACCGAGGTTCCTGCCCAGCTTACTGAAGCTCCTGGCCCAGCCGAAACTGAAACAGAGGGGTCCAAAGAGTTCAACGCTGCCTCTGAAACCGCTGGAGACCGTGCCGATAGGAATGAGACCCTAGAGAACCCCGAGAATCATAACCCTGCTGCCGATAGTCCTGCAGACTCACAGGATGAGGAAGAGAGCACAGCGGTAGCTCCCGTTCTACCCCTGGGCGGTCCCAGCGACCTGCCCATCCATCTCGATGATGACGCTTTTGATACCCACGATGAGCAGACCGTGGTCGCTCCGGCAGCTGCCTCCCGCCCTGCCCTGGCATCGGCACCGCTTGATGCCCCCAGTGCGGGCGCTAATGTGGACGTCGCTCCCTCCTTTGCCGCCCAGAGCTACACCAAGCCCTCAGAAACCACCTTGGCTGAAGGCAACCTGGTGCTGACCGAAGCAGAGGTCGTCTCCCGCTTCGCACCTGCCTACGATACTCTCTTTGGTGAGAACGGCACAGCGCTGGATGTCTCCACGGTGCTGATTCGGGTGCGCTCGCTGGGCTCCTACTACGATGCTCTAACTCACGTGCGCCGCAACGGCTTCTGGGAACAGGTGCGCACCTTTGACCTGGTGCCCGAGGAAACCTTGGCTATCTTGCAGCTCAAAGCTGATTCTTACAAGGAGGGGAGCGGCTCACCCCTGGCCATCAATATCCGCTTCACCCCCGGTGTGCCCGCAGCAGTCAGTTTCGACTACAACGATGAGGAAGCGTTCATCAGCTACCCTGAGCGCCTGCCCGCCCAGCAGTACGTTGAAGAGCTGCGCATGTTCCCCCGCACCGGCGCTAACATCCCGGCGCATATGAACGACGCGCTGGCGTCCTGGACCTTCTAAAACCCACTGTAGTTCACCGCCCGGTCACTGCCTGCTAGCTACCATCTGCTAGCTGATCATGCAGCGCCCGGGCGGTTTCTGTACACTGGCACCAAACCTATGACACCGAGAATAAAAGAGAAACCGTGACGCAAGAACCTACCTGGATTCAAAAACTGCCCAAGATTAGCCTTCACGATCACCTGGACGGTGGGGTGCAGACAGAAACGCTGATTAAGCACGCTGCGGAGATTGGTCACGAATTACCTGCCACAGATCCCCAAGAGCTAGCCGTCTGGTTCCGTGAGGCAGCTGACTCCCGCTCACTAGAACACTATTTGGAAACCTTCGAACACACGGTGGCGGCCATGCAAACTGCCGAGCATCTGCGTAAGGTTGCCCGCGACCACGTGGTGACACTGGCAGCAGACGGCGTCATCTACGGGGAAGTGCGCTGGGCACCGGAGCTTCACACCCGCCGCGGGCTGAGCCTGCAAGAAGCGGTAGAGGCCGTTGCTGACGGGCTCATGGACGGCATGGAATACATCGGAACGCTGGGCGGCCGCATTCTGGTTAACCAAATTCTCTGCGCCATGCGCCAGAACGACCGGGGCCTAGAAATTGCCCAGCTTGCCGTGGCTAACCGCCAGATGGGCATTGTCGGCTTTGACCTGGCAGGCCCAGAAGCAGGTTATCCAGCCAGCCTCTTCACCGAAGCCCTGGACTACGCCGCCGCCCACTTCATGCCCGTTACCCTGCACGCCGGTGAAGCCGATGGCCTCAAATCTATCCGCTCAGCCCTCGTTGACGGCCGCGCCCGCCGCCTCGGTCACGGCGTCCGCATTACCGAAGACATCACCGCCCGCACCGTTGCCGAGATTGACCCCGAGGGCACCCTTATGCCCGGCGCTGACCGCGAGGCTACCGTACTGCAACTGGGCCCCGTGGCTGAATGGGTGAAGAACCAGCGCATCGTCCTAGAATGCTGCCCCTGCTCTAACCTGCAAACCGATGCCGCCCAGAAAATTGACCTGGTGGGCACCGGGGCCGCTTTCGACCCGGCACGCACCCACGAAGAGCATCCGCTGGCCCTGCTCTTCTCAGCCGGCTTCGCCGTCACTGTCAACCCGGATAACCGTCTGATGAGCTCCACCAGCATCACCCGAGAATTCGTTGAACTCTCCCGCAGCGCTGGCTTTGGCATACCCGAGTTCTTCGAAATGACGCTCAACGCAATCAACGGGGCCTTCTGCACCTTCGACGAAAAGCAGGCACTCATGCAAAGCGTGCAGAGTGCCTACGCCCAAATCTCCCGGGAACTCCAGCAGGCAGAGCAGTCCCCAGCAGAGCAGGAAGGCTAGAATGAGCCAGCTTGAGAACGCAGGCAGCCAATTCCAACGTCTGGTTACCATCATGGATACCCTACGCAGTCCCGGCGGCTGCCCCTGGGACGGCGAACAGACCCACGAATCCCTACTGCGTTATCTGGTAGAAGAAGCCTACGAAGTGGTGGAAGCAATCGAGGCCCCCGCTGGAATCGACCGCGCCCTGCTGAAAGAAGAGCTGGGGGATGTGTTGCTGCAGGTGGTCTTCCACTCCCGTGTAGCCGAGGAAACCCCGGCCGAACAGGGTGGCTTTGACATCGTGCAGGTGCTTACCGCCCTCAACGACAAGCTTGAACGCCGCCATCCTCACGTCTTCGGCGACGAAGAAGCGGCCACGGGCGATGACGTGCTGACCCGCTGGGACGAACTCAAAAAGAAGGAAAAGCCCGAACGCACCGGCCCCCTGGATGGAATCCCACCTCACCTCCCTGCCTTAGCCCTGGCCGAAAAAACCCTGTCCAAAGCCTCCAAAGCTGGGTTGCTCGACCCGGAGGAAATGGGTGCTGGCTCTAGCTTCACTACCGAAGAGGAACTGGGGGAGCACCTGCTAACCCTGGTCGCCGCCGCCAAAAGCCGGGGGCTGGACGCCGAACGTGCCCTGCGCACGGCGACCCGCAACCTCATCGCCCAACACAGCTAGAGTCAAGGCAGCTTGGTGTGCCCCTCCTTGCGTTCTATTTCGTGAGCAATGTGGGTAACCGTGGGTAAAGAGCCACTAAACCCTCTGCTATTTGCCGAAATATTAGTGGGAATTAGTGAATTTCTGTTTGCTTATGTGGGTTTTTTGGTAGACTAAAGGCATAACCGTGCTTCGGAGCTCACCGCCCGCCGGTGGGGCTCGAAGCGCAGATTAGCCATTTTCATTTCTATCCTTCAAGGAGCATATTCATGGCTTTGATTACCGCAGTTCACGCTCGTCAGATTCTTGACTCACGCGGCAACCCCACCGTTGAGGTTGAGGTTCTGCTCGAAGACGGCGCTTTTGGCCGCGCAGCAGTTCCCTCAGGTGCATCCACCGGTGAGTGGGAAGCAGTAGAGCGTCGCGATGACGATAAAGCTGTTTACCTGGGCAAGGGCGTTCTCGGTGCTGTTTCTGCAGTAATCGATGAAATCTCCGAAGAAGTTATCGGTATCGACGCTTCAGATCAGCGCGCTGTTGACGCAGCCATGATTGCTCTTGACGGCACCGACAACAAGGGCAAGCTGGGCGCTAACGCTATCCTGGGCCTGTCCATGGCCGTCGCTAAGGCAGCTGCTGAGTCAGCTGACCTGCCCCTCTACAAGTACCTGGGTGGCCCCAACGCTCACGTCCTGCCCGTTCCCATGATGAACATCCTCAACGGTGGCTCACACGCTGACTCCAACGTTGATATCCAGGAGTTCATGATCGCTCCCATCGGTTTCGATACCTTCTCAGCTGCTCTGCAGGCTGGCGTTGAGGTCTACCACGCACTAAAGAGCGTTCTGCACTCACGCGAACTCTCCACCGGTCTGGGTGACGAGGGCGGCTTCGCACCCAACCTGGATTCAAACGCTGCTGCGCTTGACCTGATCATCGAAGCTATCGAGAAGGCTGGCTACAAGCCTGGCGAGGAAATCGCACTGGCTCTCGACGTTGCTTCATCAGAGTTCTACAACGATGGCGCCTACGACTTTGAGGGTCAGAAGCGTTCAGCTGAAGAGATGTCACAGTACTACGCTGACCTGGTCGCTAAGTACCCCCTCGTGTCTATCGAGGATCCCCTGGACGAGAACGACTGGGACGGCTACAAGACCCTGACCGAAATGATCGGCGACAAGGTTCAGATCGTTGGTGACGACCTCTTCGTCACCAACCCCGAGCGTCTGGGTAAGGGCATCGCTGAAGGCGCTGCCAACGCACTGCTGGTCAAAGTAAACCAGATTGGTTCACTGACCGAGACTTTCGACGCTATGAGCCTGGCTCAGCGCAACGAATACCGTTGCATGGTTTCACACCGTTCAGGTGAGACCGAAGACGTCACCATCGCTGACCTGGCTGTTGCTACCAACGCTGGCCAGATCAAGACCGGTGCTCCCGCCCGCTCCGAGCGCGTTGCTAAGTACAACCAGCTTCTGCGCATCGAAGAAGAACTGGGCGAGCAGGCTGTTTATGCGGGCAAGGGTGCTTTCCCCCGCTTCGCTAAGTAGTCTTTAGCTTAAGCACAAAGCCGGCAGGCGGGTTTGCCCGTCTGCCGGCTTTTGTATGCCCACCGGTCTGTCAGCAAAAGGCGGTAGACTGGTGAGGCACAGATCAGCGACGAGGGGAGCGGTAGAACATGGCAGGTCAAAAGAAGCAACGCGGGCGTAACCCGATTGCTGCCTTTTTTGGTTTTGGTCTCTCGAACCTCGGCGTCCAGCCGCACAAGAATAAGAAGAAACCCACCCCATCCAGAGCAGTTTCTAGCCCTTCCGGTGACACTGACACGCAAGTTCCCGTTGCAGCTCATTCTTTCTCTAGTCACTTCATTACCTTTGCGCTCATCATCGCTATCATTGCCGTCTCTATTTACGGCCCTTTGAGTTCTTTCCTCAAACAGCGAGATGAGATTAACGACGCCAAAGAAACTATCGCCGCACTTGAAGCTGAGCAGGACGCTTTAGAGGCGCAGGTCAGCTGGTGGGAAGATGATAACTACGTCAAACAGCAGGCACGCAGCCGCCTCTTTTACGTTGAACCCGGTCAGACACCCTACCTGGTGGTAGGCCTGGACGGCACCTCAGCGTTAATTGATGACACCAGTGCCGCAGCGAAAACGGCCCCAGAAGACCCCTGGACTACCAAGTTATGGGGCTCTTTCCAATTAGCTTCTGGACAGGACGCCCCAGCGGTGGGCGCCGGCTCTGAGGCGGAAGAAACTGATTCTTCTGACGCGCCTAGCCCTGATCTTAGTGTTACCCCTAGCGAGTGACCCCTGCTTAAAGTCGGTGGGTGTCACCGCGTACACTTATAGCTAATCCACCGTTCAACCATGATGATAAAGGATCCCATGACCACTCACTTACCTCACGGCTTCGGCGTCACCGCTGAAACCCTTGCCCCCACCGAACTCGATATTCAGGTTCTCTCGGCACAATTGGGGAGAAAAGTTCGTGACGTGGCCGAGATTCCTGCTCGTTGTATCTGCGGTAACCCGCTGGTGGCTGCTACCGCCCCGCGTTTGTCGAACGGAACTCCTTTCCCCACCGTTTTTTACCTGGCGCACCCTGTTATCACTGCAGCAGCGTCTCGCCTCGAAGCAGAAGGTGCGATGTACGCCATGACCGACGAGGTCGCCGCTGATCAAGCAATGGCTGAAGCTTATCGCGCTGCCCACGAAAACTACTTAGCTGAGCGTGAGCGCATCCGCGTGGCGACTAACACCGGTGAGGTACCCGAAATTGAGGGCATCTCTGCCGGTGGCATGCCTACCCGCGTTAAGTGCCTGCACGCGGTGCTGGGTCATACCCTGTCGGTGGGGCGCGGCATCAACCCCTACGGGGATCGCACCCTGGATATGATTTCTGAGTGGTGGACTCCCGAGGTTTGCCACTGCGACCCTGCCTGGCGTGCTGACGCCGCTACTGAAGCTTAAGGGGTAGAAGATGCGCGTAGGTGCTATCGACTGCGGAACCAACTCAATCCGCCTGCTCATCGCTGACATGGAAGAGGGCGCAGACGGTGCTATCCACCTATCAGAGGTGGTGCGCCGTATGAAGATTGTGCGCCTAGGAAAGGGCGTGGACGCCACCGGGTGGCTGGCCAAAGAATCTTTGGAGCGCACTTTTGAGGCAGCCCGTGAATACGCCGGTTTGCTGAAGGAACACGGTGCGCAGAAAGTTCGTTTTGTGGCTACCAGTGCCACCCGCGATGCCGGTAACCGCCACATTTTCATGAACGGTATCCAGGAGATTCTGGGGGTTGAACCCGAGATTATTTCTGGCACTGAAGAGGCTGCGCTGTCCTTTGCTGGTGCCCTATCATCGGTGGGTAATACCGAGCAGATGACGCTGGTGATTGACCTAGGCGGCGGCTCTACCGAGTTCGTCCTCGGTAACAAGGACGGGGTAGCGGCCTCGCAGTCGGTCAATATCGGCTGCGTGCGCATGACTGAGCGCCATGTTAGTTCTAACCCTCCGAGCGTGGATCAGATTGCCCGCGTAATTGCAGATACAGACCGGGCTATTGGGGGTGCATCTGCTGAGGTTGACTTCTCTGTTGCTGAACGTCTGGTGGGGGTCGCTGGTACGGTCACTACGGTCACTGCGCATGCGCTGGGTCTCGATTCCTATGACCCGCAAGCTATTGACCGCACCGAACTGTCCATCAAAGATATTTCGAAGGCGGCGGCTGATTTGGTGGCTATGACCACCGAAGAACGCGCTGAACTGGGCTTTATGCACGAGGGCCGTGTTGACGTTATTGGCGCCGGCTCAATTGTCTGGGCTCGTATTATCGAGCGTATTTCGAAGATGACCGAGGGGCGGGTTTCTACCGCCATTGCATCTGAAAAAGATATTCTGGACGGCATTGCCCTCTCATTAGCTCGGTAGGGCTTTGACCCCCTCACAACACCGATTACCTCTCAGCAAACTACGGTAAGGAGTGTGCTTCCATGGCTCGGTTCAGCCTTCGCCAGGTTCTAGCGCTTGTTGCTAGTGCTCTGCTGATGACCACTGGCTTTCGTGCCGCCCTTGCTACTGAACCCAGTGCATCCCCCAGCGGGGGAACCAGATCTGCCGCCCCCAGCCCGTCGCACCTGACCTCCGTTCCTACCATCGATACCCCGCGCGGTGACTCCATTCGGGCTAGGCAGTACTGGTTGATGCAGTATGGGTTCGCGGATCTCTGGAAGGAAGCTACCGGTCAGGGAGTAACCGTCGCGGTCATTGATACCGGAGTCGACGGCAACCACCAAGATCTCAAGGGCAATGTCATTGACGGCTTTGACGCTTCGGGCAATGGCTCCGGTCAGGGCTGGAAGGGCCTGGGTGTCGAGCCGGAGCACGGCACTCTGGTCGCTTCTGTCATTGCTGGGCATGGACACTCCGATGGGGGCACTCCGACTAACCCAGGAGAACCCGGGGATGGTCCCGCAGGCATGATAGGTGTAGCGCCAGAAGCTACCATCTTGCCGATTTCCTTAGAGCTGGGCACCGTGGGTAGCTCTACTAAGTCCGTGGATGAGCAGATTCCCGCTGCTGTCCGCTACGCTGTGGACGCTGGCGCGGACATCATCAACCTTTCGGTGGGGTCAGACAGCACCTCTTGGCCCGAGAGCTGGGATTCTGCCTTCACCTATGCCGAAGAAAAAGATGTCATTATCATCGCCTCAGCCGGCAATAGGGGAGCGGGACTTACCCAGGTCGGTGCTCCCGCTACCATGCCCGGTGTTCTTACCGTAGGTGGGGTTGACAAGAGTAAGAAGGATTCCTGGTCCTCGTCCTCTCAGGGTATTTCTATCGCTGTCTCAGCCCCGAGTGAGTCCATGGTGGGCGCGATTCCCAATAACAAGTATGCTACCTGGAGCGGCACTAGCGCGGCTGCACCTACGGTTTCTGGCCTAGCCGCTCTCATCATGGAAAAGCACCCCGACCTTACCGGTAGCCAGGTCATTGAGCGTATTATCTCCAGCACCGATGACGCGGGGGAGAGCGGGCGCGACGCCTTCTACGGTTTCGGGGTGATCAACCCGCAACGGGCGCTAGCTCCCAATACACCCGATTCAGCGGAGTCTAACCCCCTGGGGTCGATGAAAGAGTGGGTTTCGGTGCACCGTAAAAACACCGGCACAGCAAGCCCCACATCCAGTCCCACTGCTGCGCCAGTGCATGAAGAGGGAGAGAGCATCGAGGCAGTTGCTGCTCCTCAGCCCGTGCGTCCAGCTGAAGATTCGGGCATCCTGCCCTTCATCGTGTTGACGGCCTTCGGTTTTTGGATGGTGGTGATTACAGCCGGTAGCCTGCGCCGTCTGGACTCACTGGCCCGACGCGCAAGCCGCCGCCGGTAAAACCAGTCCATCAGACTCTCACCCGGCACTTTGCATGCACCTTTCTGGTGACTCTGGTCTAGCCGTCTAGAAATTGAAAAACGTGAGAAAATAGACCCGAACCAAACCGTAAGACCTTTTTCTCAAACCGTGCTTAAAGGCGCCAAAAGTGGCAAGATAAGCATGGAGACTTTTTTGCCGTACACCGGCAAACAACCAACAGGAAGTAGCAAACTCAATGGCTTTCAATAAGATTGCACAGGACCGCCCTCGCGTTCTCATCGTCGGTGGCGGCTACGTCGGCTTCACCGTCGCTCAGAAGATTCAGAAGGTTATTAAGGAATCCGGTGGCGTTGTCACCGTTGTAGACCCCAACCCCTACATGACCTACCAGCCCTTCCTTCCCGAAGTAGCTGCTGGTTCCATGGAAGGCCGTAACGCAACCGTTCCACTGCGTCAGCATCTGCGCGACTCCGAAATCATTGGCGGACGCGTTGTAGCTATCAACCACGCCACCAAGACCGCCACCATTGAACCCATCAACGCTGGCGAGAACTTTGAACTGACCTACGATGAAATCGTTATCGGTGCTGGTTCAGTAACCCGTGCCTTCCCCATCCCCGGCCTGGCAGAAGTTGCCATCGGTATGAAGACCATTGAAGAAGCTGTTTCTGTTCGCAACTGGGTACTGGAACGCATCGAAGTTGCTTCTCTTGAAATTGATGAGGACGCCCGCCGTCGCGCCCTGACTTTCGTCGTCGTTGGTGGCGGTTTCGCTGGTGTTGAGACCATCTCAGAACTCGAAGATATGGCTCGCGAAGCTGTCAACCGTAATGAGCGCTTGCGCGTTTCTGACATCCGCTTCGTCATGGTTGAAGCTGCCCCCCGCATCATGCCCGAGGTCCCCGCAGATCGTGCTGAGAAGGTTGTTGCTGAACTACGCGGCCGCGGCATCGAAGTTCTGCTCAACACCTCACTGTCAGATGCAACCGACGGTCACCTGCAGCTCATCAACATGGGCGACAAGTCACCTGCCGGTGAACTGGATACCGACACCCTCATCTGGACTGCAGGTGTCGCAGCCTCTCCCATGCTCAAGAACACCGATTTCCCCATCGATGAGCGCGGTCGTGTGCGTGTAGGTGCTGACCTTCGCATCACCGGCGACGAGGGTGTTATCGAAGGCGCTTGGGCTGCAGGCGATAACGCTGCTGTTCCCGACCTCACCGGTGGCGGCGTGGGTGGCTTCTGCGTACCTAACGCTCAGCACGCCTCACGTCAGGCAGTTAAGCTGGCTGAAAACCTGCTGGCTAACCGCCGCGGTGAGTCACTGACCGACTACTACCACGAGACCATCGGCGTTGTTGCTGGTCTGGGTCTGTGGAAGGGCGTTGCTAACTTCAAGGGCAAGACCATCGGCGGCCCCCTGGCTTGGATCATGCACCGCGGCTACCACGGTACCGCAATCCCCACCACCGAGCGCACCGCACGCGTCATGGCAATCTGGGCTCTCAACCAGATCTTCGGTCGAGATACCTCCCACATCCGCCACCAGCGTTCACCCCGCCGCGCTTTCCAGGAAGCAACCGGTACCGCACCTGAAAAAGAGAAGCCACGTCTCTAACCTTTTTCTGGTATAAATAATGGGTGCCCGCATTGTGCGTGCGGGCCCTGTGCGCCCCTATAGCCCAATTGGCAGAGGCAGAGGACTTAAAATCCTTGTGTTCTGGGTTCGAGTCCCAGTAGGGGCACAACACTGAGACCCGGTGCTACTAGCATCGGGTCTTTTGTATAGCAAGTACCTCTTACCCTTTTCGTATGTAACTGAAAGCCCAGCATGACTAGCCCGCGCCTCTTTGCCGTAGACCTTGACGGTACCCTTCTCACCGATACTAAAACGTATAACCATGAGCAATTGGACCGCGTTCTTGAGCTGATGGCTGCGGAGGGGTCGCACTTGGCGATTGCCACTGGAAATCAGATGCCCAAGGTTGATGAGTACCTGGCAGGGCACGAGCATCACGCCAACTTGCACTACATCGCAGAAAACGGTGCCATCATCCATAACCAGGGTAGAGATTTGGCCCTCTGGGGTTTTAGCCCCCAACTGGTGCATGACACCCTGGAGGCTTTGCAGCAACACCTCAAGCTAGGCATTATTGTTTCTTGCCGTCACCATTCGTATATCCCAGCAGACCGCCTTGACACCATTTCGGCAATCGTTCACTCATACCTCTCTGCTAGTGGCATGGAAATACCCGGTTATGATCCCGCTGACCCTCTCACCGTGATTCGTCCCTTCTACCCCAACGTTGAGGCAATTGACGATGTACAAGCCATTAAGGACACCGTAGTTAAGGTTGCCCTCAACACCGATTCTTCTGCTGATGTTTATGAGACGATGAGTATGCTGCATCAGACCCTGCCTGAGGGCGTTACTCCTACCTCATCTGGTTTTGGGGCGATTGACCTGATTCTTACCGGCAATCATAAAGGCCGTGGTCTGGCATGGCTAGCTAATCATTTGAGCATTCCACAGAGCCAAACCATAGCCTATGGGGACTCAGGGAATGACCTTGAAATGTTCCAGTACGCCGCCACCGCCATCGCTATGGAAGAAAGTGATCCACGTCTTCTACCTGAAGCAGATTTTA
Source organism: Rothia sp. LK2492 (assembly GCF_040946345.1). NCBI lineage: Bacteria > Bacillati > Actinomycetota > Actinomycetes > Micrococcales > Micrococcaceae > Rothia > Rothia sp. LK2492. The sequence continues at coordinate 120,782 of NZ_JAYWLX010000002.1, forward strand.
GTATTGGTAGCAACCAGGACGGCGCGGTGCTAGATCATATCGAAGCGACGCTTACTGCCCCTTAGCCTGAAAATTGCCTGGGGAGTGTATAGCCCAGAGAAAAATACCCAGCAAAGAAGCACACTTTTCGGTAGGCTAACAGGTAACGTTTCCACGACTACCATTAGGAGAACACAGCCGTGGCAGGTAACCCACTTCTCAACAGTATGACTAAGCCAAAGGGTGATCCCCGCTTTGGTCAGTTTGGTGCTGGCGGCACCTCAACCGCTCACCCCTACGGTCAGCAGACCTACGGTAACTACCAGCAGCCTCAGTATGGGCAGAACCCCTACGGTCAGCAGCAGCACGCTCAACCGACTGCAGACGAGCTGAACCAGATGTACGGCGCTGGTACCGCGGGGCCCGCGGATACCAACCGTTTGACCATTAACGATGTCATCGTCAAGACCGGTCTGAACCTCGGTATCGTTGTGCTGGGCGCGGTCATTGGGTGGGCATTCCCTGCTCTGATGTTTGTTGGCATGATTGCCGGCCTGGCGCTGGGCATAACCAACGCAGTGAAGAAAAAGGTCTCACCTGCCCTGGTCATGGCCTACTCCTTTGCGCAGGGTCTGCTCGTAGGCGGTATCTCTGGTCTCTTCGAAACCATGTACCCCGGTATCGTGGTCCAGGCTGTTCTAGCAACCCTCATTGTCTTTGCCACGGTGCTGACTCTTTACTCTTCAGGCAAAATTCGTGCCACCGCTAAGATGACCCGCTTCTTCATGATTGCGACGATCTCTTACCTAGTTTTCGCTCTCATCAATCTGGGCTCAGCACTCTTCTTTGGTTTCGATATGCGTAGCGACATCACCATCATGGGTATCCCCCTGGGTCTCATCATCGGTCTCTTCGCCGTGCTACTGGCGACCTACTCGCTGCTGCTTGACTTCACCAACGTCAGTGAAGCAGTGAAGATGGGTCAGCCTGAGCGCGAATCCTGGCGTCTTGCCTTCGGTCTGATTGTCACCCTCGTGTGGCTCTACATCGAGATTCTGCGCGTCGTTTACTTCGTGCGATCCATGGCAGATAACTAAACCATCATCCGGTACCGGAAGGGGGAGGGAGAAGCGTTAAGCATCCCTCCCCTTCTCGCGTACAAATTCCCTTATCGCCGGTATATGAGATAGCTAGAACAAGCACGAGATAATCGTGGGAAGATAAAAATATGAGTGTACAAGTCCCCAACACCAGAAGCAGAGACACCCAAGAGTCCTCTGCCCACTATGTTTCACCCGCGCTTAAAATAGCGGCTGGCTGGTCTTGGCGTCTACTCGTGGTGGGTATCGCCGCAGCTGCGCTCTACTGGATGTTCTCCAAGATTTCGCTGATCGTCATTTCTATCATGATTGCCGCGCTTTTGGCAGGGCTCGTGTCCCCTGTCGTTTACTTCCTGCGGAAAAACAAAATTCATGCAGGTATCGCAACAGCTATCACCGAAATCGGTCTTATTGCTGGCGTCATCGGCCTGCTAACGCTTGTTGGTCAGCAACTTACCGCTGGGTTCTCCTCCCTGTCTGATCAGGTGGCAGAGGGCTGGAATCAGTTGGTCGCGATGCTCAACAACCTTCCCATTGAGCTAGGTGCCGACCGTATTGATGGCTATATTAGCCAGCTTACCGAGGCAATCCAGAACAACACATCCAGCATCATCAGCGGTGTCGCCAGTGTGGGCTCAACCGCCGCTGATATTGGCACCGGCACCGTCATCGTTCTCTTTACCCTCATCTTCTTCCTCATGGAAGGTGAGCGTATCTGGCTTTTCATCGTTAAGCTTTTCCCACGCCGTTCACGCCTTGCCGTCAACGGAGCTGGCCGTCGTGGGTGGAAGTCACTGGTCAGCTACGTGCGCGTACAGGTCTTCGTCGCGGCGGTGGACGCCGTAGGTATTGGTCTCTCAGCCTTCTTCTTGGGCGTGCCGCTGGCCTTCCCCCTGGGCGTCCTGGTTTTCCTGGGTTCCTTTATTCCCGTGGTTGGTGCACTTCTGACCGGTGCTATCGCGGTACTGCTCGCTCTGGTAGCTAACGGACCTGTCAACGCTCTTATCATGCTGATGATGGTGCTGATCGTGCAGCAGATTGAATCTAATATTCTTCAGCCCCTGGTCATGGGTAAGGCTGTCGCTCTGCACCCGCTCGCTGTCGTTATCGTGGTCATTGCTGGCTCAACCCTTTACGGTATTGTTGGCGCCCTCTTTGCTGTGCCTGTGCTTGCAGTCGTCAACACGGTAGTGAGATACCTTGCTGGACGAGAGTGGGAGAGTGACCCCGATATTAGGCAGAGTGAGTTCCTCTACCCGCACGAAATAAAACGCCGCACCAAAAAAGCGATTGCTGAAAAAGTTAAGGAACGCTTAGAACGCAAGAAGGAAATAGAGAAGCAACAGGAAGCTACTGCAGAAGCGGTTGAGACCTCCACCGCCCCCGATTCTTCAGCAGCCCGTTAGCAACCAGCCCACAATACAAAGGTAGACATCAGTGGAAGAACTGCCCGTTCAGCTTGCAGATATCCAAAACGCCGCCGACCTGCTCGAAGGCGTTATTGAGCGCACCCCTGTGGCTCACTCCCGTGCGCTTAGTGAGATTCTGGGGACCGAGGTCTTTCTCAAATGTGAGAACCTGCAACGATCCGGTTCTTTCAAGGTACGTGGGGCCTACGTCCGTATGGCGCAGCTCAGTGACGCTGAGAAAGCGCTGGGTGTCGTAGCAGCGTCAGCGGGCAACCACGCCCAGGGTGTAGCCCTCGCGGCCTCCCGCCTGGGGATTGAAGCCCGAATTTATATGCCGCGCGGTGCAGCCCTGCCTAAAATCGCTGCAACTCGCAGCCATGGCGCTGAGGTAATTTTGCACGGCAACACTGTGGACGATGCTCTCGCAGAAGCCAAGCAGTATGCCCAGCAGACCGGCGCGATTTTTGTGCATCCCTTCGACAACGAGGACATCATCGCTGGTCAAGGAACCCTGGGTCTTGAGATTCTCGACCAGGTCTCTGACGTAGATACTATCCTGGTTGGTGTAGGCGGGGGCGGGCTACTGGCCGGTCTTTCTGTGGCGGTACGTGCCAAGGAGAAGGAACTGGGCAAAAAAATCCGTATTATCGGTGTGCAAGCAGAACACGCTGCTGCCTACCCGCCCTCACTGGCAGCGGATGCCCTAGTACCCCTCAAAAAGGTCTCAACCATCGCTGACGGTATCGCGGTTGGCCGTCCAGGTCAGTTGCCCTTTACCATCATCAAATCCCTGGTGGACGATGTTCATACCGTCTCTGAAGACGATATCGCCCGGGCACTCATCTTCCTTCTTGAACGCAACAAGCTGGTAGTTGAACCTGCGGGTTCTGTACCGGTTGCTGCCCTCATGAGCGGTTCATTGACCGAGAAGTACGGTGATTTGGGCACCACTGTGTGTCTGCTTTCGGGCGGTAACATTGACCCCATGCTGATGCTCAAGGTCATCCAGCGCGGTCTATCAGCGGCAGGTAGATTCATGACCATCAAACTGATGCTAACTGACCGCCCCGGTGAGCTCACCTCAATCTCCCGTATCATCTCTGAACACGACGCCAACGTAACTGGCGTGGACCACACCCGCTTAGGCGGTGCCCTGTCCATGGGCGATGTTTCAATCACCATCGACATGGAAACTAAGGGCGCCGAGCATTGCAAAGAGGTCATCGTTGCCCTAGAGGCTGAGGGCTACCAGCCAATCGTCGTTCAATAATCTGCTTTTCAGCCTGGTATACAACAAGGCCCCGGCGCCTCCCACCTGTGAGGGTGAAGACATCGGGGCCTTAGTTGTTTGCGAGCTTTTAGCCGGTAAAGGGCTTAGCTGAGATGATCTTAACGGGAATCTGCTTACCGTTAGGTGCTTCGTAGGAAAGTTCATCACCAACCGTGTGACCATTGATGGCAGCACCCATGGGTGACTTTTCACTGAAAACCTGCAGTTCGCTGTCACCCACCAGCGAGTCAGCAACTTCGCGAGAGCCGAGCAAGAAGCTTATCGCCTTACCGCCGATTTCAGCCTCAATGACCATGCCGGGCTCAACGATACCGTCATCAGCAACGGGCTGATCTGAGACCTGGGCGTTGTCCAGCAGATGCTTGAGCTGGGCGATACGGCCTTCGTTCTTGCCCTGCTCCTCGCGGGCTGCGTGATAGCCGCCATTTTCTTTAAGATCGCCTTCATCACGGGCAGCTGAGATGCGCTCCACAATTTCCTGGCGGTAGGGGCCAGAAAGGTGGTCGAGCTCAGCCTGCAGACGGTCATATGCCTCCTGGGTGAGCCAGGCGCCTTCGTTTTCAGCCATTTTTCCTCCTTGGGTGCGGCTTTCCAGCTAGGCTGGGAAAGATCCGCTACTAGCGAGAGAGGCACCCGCTAACTGGGTGCCGCCCTGAGATATATGTGACCAATTTTACCCATAGAGGCAGGCGTTGACCTAATGTTCCCCCTGAGCTAAAGAGCTACTTCTGTTCTGGAATCCAACAGGCATCAACGGTCACTGTATGGGCTTCACCAAGCGTGCGTAAAGCTACGGTTTGCACAGAGATTCCGTTGCCGTTTTCATCGGCGTAGGGACCAATAGCAACTTCCTTCCAACCTACCGGCGCGCCTGAAGGGTTGAGAGCCTTGAGCGCGCACACTGCGGTGTCTTCAGGGTTTTTACTGACCTCGAAAGTGACATCAACTTCATTAACACTGGTCAGTGTGAATCCGACGTCCCGAGCCGTAGGCTTATCCTGTGAGGAGGTCTGTACCCAAAGGACAAATGCCACGCCCAAAGCAACGCCCAGTGCTGCCAGGGTATACCAGAAAGCTGGGGACATTTTTTTGCGTTGGGTGCGTTGACCGTAGCGGTCAGAAAGGGTGGGTGCGGTCATTGTGCTCATTCATCCGGGGTAATACTGAGGTTTATGGTGCTCGGCTCTTTCGCTAGAATTGAGCACAGCAAAACAGCGGGTCACCACTCCCACGATACCGTTTCTCATTCACCGATTCACCTCCTAGCGCCGAAAGCATCATGATGAATACACCTCAGTCACAACCTCTCTTTGATCACGCGCACCTTGCTCCGCTTGAGGAGGACTACACCGGTTTGCGCATCTTAGCAGTGCATGCCCACCCCGATGACGAGTCCTCTAAGGGCGCCGCATCCATGGCAGCTTATGTTCAGCGCGGAGCGCGCGTGATGGTTGCATCCATGACAGGTGGTGAACGCGGCGATATTTTGAACGCTGAGGTTGATAGCAACCCGGCAGCTCACCGCGACCTACCGGGAGTCCGGCGGTCCGAGATGAAAAAGGCCGCTGAAATTCTGGGTGTAGAGCACCGTTGGGTAGGGTTTGTCGATTCGGGTCTTCCTGAAGGTGACCCCCTGCCGCCTTTGCCCTTCGGCTCCTTCGCAACGCTACCCCTTGAACAGGCCGCCGCGCCTCTCATTCGGCTGGTGCGGGACTTCAAGCCCCACGTGATTCTCGCTTACGATGAGATCGGCGGCTACCCCCACCCGGATCACATTATGAGCCACCGGGTAGCTATGGAGGCCTACGAGAAAGCTGGAGACGCCACCGCCTACCCCGAAACCGGGGCGCCCTGGGAAGTCTCCAAAATTTATTACGACCTTGCCTTCAGCCCTGATCGTATGACGACTTTTCACAACTATCTGGTGGAGCAGGGGCACGAATCACCGTTTGCTCGCTGGGTAGCTGAGGCAATGGAAGGTGACGGCAAGGGGCACACCCCACCGGTTTCCCGCCACCAAACCACCACCCGCATCCTTGCGGCAGACCACTTTGACCAGCGAGATGCAGCTCTACTGGCCCACCAGTCACAGGTTGCCCCCGACTCCCTCTTCTTTGCTATCAGCCCCCAGGAACAAAGCCAAATCTGGCCCTTTGAAGACTACGTACTTGCTTTCAGCAGAGTCAGCTCCCAACTGCCAGAAACCTGCTTCGCAGCAGGTATTGATTACGCAGCGCGCTAAGAAGGGTAAGCTATCTTCCCCACCACCTATAATGGGGAGACAGGCCTAAGCGCTTTTTACGTTCCACGACCCTAAGGACGCCCCACCGTGTCATCTCTGACCCTTGCAGCCCTCACCGTTGCAGCAGAAGCGACCCCCACCGTCATCACCACGGTTAACCCTGATGGCACCTTCCGCGGGTCTCCCGGGATCATCGGTTTCGGAGTGACCTTCGTGCTGGCTGTGGTCATCGTGATGCTGGGTCTTGACCTCACCCGCCGCGCTCGCCGTCTGCGCTATCGGAGCGAATACGCCATTGCCCGTGAAGCTGAGGAGCTAGCGAAGGCCGAGGCCGCGGCATCCGCTGCCCAAGCCGCTACCCCTGAAGTGCACCCCACTGTCAAAGATGAAGCGGTGGTAGCGCAGGATCATTTGCGCCGCCCGCACTAGCTACCGTGCCCTAATGTCATAAAAGAAACCTGGCAGCCCCACATGGGGTGCCAGGTTTTTCTTATGCTCCTGGACTAGACAGCGAAAATTGCCAGCATGACCGCAATGTAATGCAGAATAAAACCGATTACGGTACAGGCATGGAAAAGTTCGTGGAAACCAAAGATGGAGGGGGACATGCGCGGCCACTTGCTGGCGTAAAAGATTGCGCCAACGATATAGAAAGCACCGCCTGTGGCAATCAGGATCATGGCGGCAGGTGATACTTGCCAGAAATCACCGAGGAAGAAAACCGCTAAGAGACCCATCACTATGTAAATCGGGGTGTAGAGCCAGCGGGGAGCACCCGTCCAGAGTACGCGGAAGAGCACCACCGATAGTGCACACCCCCAGATCGTCCAGAGCAGGACCGCCTGCTTGGTTCCGCTCAGCAGAGTGAGTGCGATGGGGGTATAGGTGCCAGCAATGAGCAGGGCAATATTCGCGTGATCCAGCCGCTTGAGCAGCATTCGCGCTTTAGCTGGCCAGAAGCCACGGTGGTACATGCCCGAGACACCAAAGAGTAGCACGCCGGTGAGGGCGAAAACGGCGCAGGCAAGAGCAAGCGGTCCGCCCCCTGAAAGGGCGATGAGGACGATGCCGGCAACAAAAGCTACGGGTGCGAAGGCCGTATGAATCCAGCCGCGCATTTTAGGTTTACCGTTGAGACGGTAGAACTCCATGATTTCGTGCTGGGTTTCGCTAAGACGCTCCATGACCCCGTGGTAACGGTCATGAGGTGCTACCTGCTGGCCGGAGGACGGTGAGTTGGTGGTCTTTTCCATATATTTAGTATGGCAGGTATAAATTCTGGTGAAAAGTAGATGCTGGGACGTGCAGTGATCTTGAGCTGTAGGCTGATGGGACAGCGCCCGGCACCAGGGCAAAGAGCTAGAATAGGGGAGTGAAAAACCTCTCTGATCGGTCAGGAGCCAGCATGAAACTACCTCAACCCCTCTACACGGTGTATGAGCGGTCGCTGGCGGCCTCCTTGCCCGTTGAAAAGTTGCCCCAGCACATCGGTGTTCTGGTGGACGGTAACCGCCGTTGGGCGGCTTTGTTGGGTCAAAGCACCAAGCACGGGCACCAGGCCGGTGCTGCGCGCATTATCGAATTTTTGGGGTGGTGCACTGAGCTTAGAATTCCGATGGTCACCCTCTACATGCTTTCAACCGAGAACCTCAAACGAAGCAGCGAAGAGCTCATCGATTTGGTGGAGGTTATTGAAGGGTTTATTGGTCAGTTGGCTGAGTCTGGGCTGGCTCGTATCCGAGCGGTGGGTCAGCTGGAGTCGTTGCCAGATAGCCTGAGATCTGCCTTTGAAGGTGCAACTGCCCGGACCAAAAACGTGCAGGACCTGCAGGTGAATGTGGCGGTGGGCTATGGCGGCCGCCAGGAAATCGCCGACGCCGTGCGTGGCCTTCTGCGAGAGGCTGCTACCAGTGGTGCGTCCCTGGCAGAGCTCTCTGAGAGCATCACCATTGACGATATTTCCCGTCATCTTTACACCAGCGGTATGCCGGACCCCGACCTGCTGATTCGTACCTCCGGTGAGCAGCGGCTTTCGGGCTTTATGACCTGGCAGTCCGCCTACTCGGAGTTCTACTTCTGCGAGGCACTCTGGCCGGACTTCCGCCGCGTTGACTTTCTGCGCGCTCTACGTGACTACGCCCAGCGGCAACGCCGCTTCGGCTCCTAGGGCCCGATGCTGACAATCATTGCGGATTTCGCCGCTCGGGGGTTGAGCGGGGACTGGCGTGCGGGCGCCTCAGCTCTTCTGCTGGTGTGGGTGCTGGGTTACTTTCTGGTCACTGCCTGGAAGCTCTGGGTTATCGATGTGAGGGAACACCGCCTGCCTGACCGGCTGGTGCTACCCATGTATGCCGGAGTGGGAGCGCCTCTCTTTGCTGTTGCCTTTCTGGGGTCAAACACCTTTAACGATGCCCGCGAGATAGCTTATAGTGGGGTGCTGATGACGGGCTTCTACTGGGTGATGCGTCTAGCCTCCCGCCGCGCTCTGGGCTTCGGCGACGTTAAGCTCGCCGGTGTGCTGGGCATGCTCTTGGGTTTTTTCTCACCCACTAACCTGCTGTGGGGTAATGTGCTTATCTTCTTATTCGGTGGGCTCTGGGCACTGACTCTAGTCCTGGCCCGCCGCGCTAACACCAAGACTCATATCGCTTTTGGTCCTTTCATGCTGCTGGGCACGGCGCTAGCAGTATTCTTCCCCGCCTGACCCTCTACATCCTACGAAAGCCGCGCTCATGCCCACTCCAGAATTCATTACCTCCCTGCGAGAGAAAATCGGCAGTGAACTGCTCTGGCTCTCCGGCGCCACTGCCGTCATCCAGCGCGATAGCGGGGATATTTTGCTGGTGCGACGCTCCGATAATGGCAATTGGACGCCGGTCACCGGCATCGTAGACCCCGGCGAGAACCCCGCGCTAACCTGCCTGCGGGAGGCGCAAGAAGAAGCCAACGTGGAGATTGAGGTGGTTGCCTTTGCCCAGCTTAAGGCTGACCCTCCTCAGCAGTTCACCAATGGCGACCGCTGTCAGTTTTTAGACCACACCTTCTACTGCCGTTACATTTCGGGCGAAGCGCGCGTCAACGATGAAGAGTCCAGCCAGGTGCGCTGGGTGCCGGTAGAACAGCTCGCTGACTATTGCGGTGAACGCATGTTAGACCGTATTGACGCTGCCCTCAACTATCGGGATGGCGCACGGTTTGGTTTCGAGGCTGTCTAAGAAGATTCGATGGTGCTAGCCCAAGACCCTCGTCGGAGGCCAGCCTAGCCTAGCGGAAAAGAAAGCACGGTGCTCATCTGCTGTGGTTTGGCAGGCGCGCACCGTGCTTTCCCTTGAAGGGCTGGTTGAAGCTGGGGAGAGTTTAGAAGTTGCCCAGCATCTTGGTGACGTCCAGGGCCTCGTCTAGCTGAGCCTCGGTCACTTCGCCGCGCTCCACGTAGCCCAGGGCAATGACCGCCTCGCGCACGGTGGTCTTATTAGCCACCGAGTACTTAGCGATCTTGGCTGATGCCTCGTAACCGATCAGCTTATTCATAGGGGTCACGGTAGAGGGGGAGGCCTCTGCCAGGAAGCGGGCACGCTCCACGTTAGCTTCAAGACCGTTAATCATCTTGTCAGCCATAACGCGTGAGGTGTTGGCCAGCAGACGGATGGATTGCAGGAGGTTAGCTGCCATGACGGGGATGCCCACGTTGAGCTCAAAGGCGCCATTGGTGGAGGAAAGGGCGATGGTGGTGTCGTTACCGATGACCTGGGCCGCTACCATGATGGCGGCTTCACAGATCACGGGGTTAACCTTGCCGGGCATAATCGAGGAGCCGGGCTGCAAATCGGGGATGTGCAGTTCGCCCAGGCCGGTGTTGGGCCCTGAACCCATCCAACGAATATCATTGTTGATTTTCATGAAGGAGTAGGCGATGTTGCGCAACTGGCCGGAGGCTTCAATTAGGCCGTCACGGTTTGCCTGGGCTTCAAAATGGTTGCGCGCCTCGGTCAGGGGCAGACCGGTTTCTTCCGCCAGCAGTTCAATGACGCGCGCGCTAAAGCCGTCAGGGGTGTTAATGCCGGTCCCAACAGCGGTACCGCCCAAAGGGACCTCTGCGATGCGAGGCAGGGAGGCGTGGATTCGCTCAACACCGTAGCGTACCTGTGCTGCGTAGCCGCCAAACTCTTGGCCCAGGGTCACGGGGGTAGCGTCCATCAGGTGGGTGCGGCCGGACTTAACGACGTCCTTGAACTCCACAGCCTTGCGCTCAAGTGACTCAGCAAGGTACTCAAGAGCGGGCACCAGGTCTTTGATTAGCGCTTCGGTCGCTGCCACGTGTACAGAGGTGGGGAAGACGTCGTTAGAGGACTGGGACGCGTTGACGTGGTCGTTGGGGTGCACCTCAGCCTCGGAGCCTTCAAGCTCGCGGTTGGCAAGGGTTGCCAGTACCTCGTTGGTGTTCATATTTGACGAAGTGCCAGAACCGGTCTGGAACACATCGATGGGGAAGTGTGCATCGTACTCGCCGGCGGCCACCAGGTCTGCGGCCTTCTGGATAGCGGTAGAGCGCTCAGCGTCGAGCACGCCCAGTTCTTCGTTAGCCTTTGCAGCGGCTTTCTTGATGAGGGCCAGTGCACGGATGTGGGCAGACTCCAGTGTCTGACCGGAGATGGGGAAGTTTTCCACGGCACGCTGGGTTTGCGCGCGGTAGAGGGCATCTACCGGTACGCGGACTTCGCCCATGGTGTCGTGTTCAATGCGGTATTCAGTGTTTTCAGCCATACCCATGATTTTAGTACGAAGCAGTGACGCCTGTCGCATTGGAGCGCAACATGACGGCGGAAAACCTGGCCGCAGAACTAATCGGTGATGCTGGGGGAGCTGGAGTAGACCAGCTCGGCCTTACCGTCGGCGAGGTGATAGAAGACGCCAATGACAGCCACGGTTCCACCCTCGACCGCCTCACGAATGATGGCTGACTGCTCGGCGATGCGGGCAGCGGTCTGGCGGGTGTGTTCAATGACCATCTCGTTAATGGTGGCATCATCGGGTAGATCGGGGGAGATCACCGATGGCAAGATGCCTTCGACGAGGTTGCGGATGAACCCTGGAGGCATGGTGCCAGAAATCAGTGAATTACGGGTGGCAGTGACTGCGCCGCAGGAGTCGTGCCCCAGCACCATGATGAGGGGGATTTCGAGTTCAGCTGCTGAGTATTCAAGGGAGCCCAGCACCGCATCATCGAGCACCTGACCAGCGGTACGCACCACAAACGCATCTCCCAAGCCCAGATCAAAAATGATTTCGGCGGCTAGACGTGAATCCCCGCAGCCCAGAATAGCGGCAAAAGGGTGTTGCCCGCTGACTAGCTCAGCACGCCGGGCGGCGTCCTGGCGGGGGTGGGAGCTGGTGTTGGCCACGAAGCGTTCGTTGCCTTCTAACAGTCGCTCCCAAGCTTGCTGCGGTGTTGCAATCAGGCTCACAATGTTCTCTTCTCTACGAAGCAGTGTTTCTAGGGTCTAAGCTAGCAAGCTAGGCTTCCAAAAATAGTATGACACACCTAACTTTTATTCAATGCCGCTAGAAGGAGTGGGCGAGGAGGTAGAAGACGGAGCCTTCAGGTAAGCAACCGTTGCTTCTGCCAGAGACTCAAATTCGGGTGCGTCTGCTTCACCCATCATGATGACCGTGGTGCCTTCAAGCTCTCCGATATAGTTGGTGGTGATCTTATTCTTATCATCAGGGTCAACCTGAGAGCGCACTTCCCACTCAGTCCCCGCCATCTGAACCTGCGCTTCGGGCACTGCATTGCCTACCTGTTGCGCAACCCAGGTGGGGTTGGCATCCTGAGCCTGGACCAGCTCGATGAAATGGTTGCTGGGGGTCACCTGACCGCTGGACCAATAATTGATGCCGTCTGCAGCGCCGGTGTTCCAGCGAGCGTAGTTGTAGTGCCAGCCTTCCTGCTCGGCCGCAGCCACATGGTAACCGGCCTCACGGCTTGCTTCGTAGGCAACGACCGGCACATCTACGGTGGGCTGGTAGGGGTTCTTGTTAGGTTGCGGCATTAGCCAGAGCACGGGGATGATGAGTAGCAACATCACCACCATCGAAATAATCATGTTTCTCGCCGGAGCGTTAATACGCCTTGCTTGCTTTTCAGTAATCTGAGGCAGCACCTGCTCACCTCCTTGCGCATCAGAGGACGCGGGGGCGTCGGCAGGCTGCGCTGAGGGCTGGAAATCGGGAGTATTGTTCGATGAAGTCACGCTTTCTAGTATGACCTACCAAAGCATAGAAATCGAAGACAGCTCTTGCCTATGACCTACCTCACCCCCCCCATCGGGTCTTCCGTAAATGTTCCTTAACAAAGCCTGGAAGAGAGTAGGCTAAATAGAGGCACATAGCCACACCGGGACCAGTATGCCAAGGTGCCCCGGAGCAACAACTCAAAGGTGAGAAGATGATCGAACCCTACATGTCAGACCGTAACCTAGCCCTAGAACTAGTGCGTGCTACCGAAGCCGCAGCCATCGCCTCCGGCCCGTTCGTAGGTGCTGGAGACAAAAACATGGCAGACGGAGCCGCGGTAGATGCCATGCGCGCCCGCCTGAAGACGGTTCACTTCAACGGCACCGTGGTCATTGGTGAAGGCGAAAAAGACGAAGCCCCTATGCTCTTCAATGGTGAGCAAGTCGGTGATGGTAGCGGCGCTAAGTTCGACGTTGCGGTAGACCCAATCGACGGTACCCGCCTCACCGCCCTGGGCATGGATAACGCCCTCTCGGTCATCGCGGTTGCTGAAGGCGGCACCATGTTTGACCCCTCAGCCGTCTTTTACATGGAAAAACTGGTCACCGGCCCCGAAGCCGCCGACATGGTGGATCTACGCCTACCGGTCAAACAAAACCTACACCTGGTGGCTAAAGCTAAAGGCACACATATCAATCAGCTCACCGTCTGTGTGCTCGACCGCCCACGTCACGCCAAGCTGGTTGAAGATATTCGTGCCACCGGCGCTCGCACCCGCATGATTCTGGACGGCGACGTGGCTGGTGCCATCGCAGCGTGCCGCGAAGGCACCGGTGTGGATCTCATGATGGGCACCGGCGGCACCCCCGAAGGTATTGTCGCTGCCTGCGCTATCAAGGCAACCGGCGGCGTCATTCAAGGACGTCTGGCTCCGGTAGATGATGCCGAGCGCCAGAAAGCCCTCGATGCTGGTCATGACCTGGACGCCGTGCTGAGTACCGATGACCTGGTAACTACCGATAACTGCTTCTTCGCAGCTACAGGTATCACCGACGGCAAACTGCTCCGCGGTGTGCGCTATGGTCGCGACACCGTCACCACCCAGTCGCTGGTTATGCGCTCGCTCTCAGGCACCGTGCGACTCATCGAAGCTGAGCACAAGCTCTCACGCTACCTCACCAACGTAGTCGGTATCATGCCCCGCTAGTACCGTAAACGCCCCAGCCACGTGGCTGGGGCGTTTTTTGTGGGTCAACCTCAGTTCTACTTGCCGACCTTAGTACGAACGGTGGCCATCGTCTTGCGTGCGGCCGGTAGCACCTTGGTCTGGGCCAGCTTCTTAGCCTGAGCTAGGCCCTCACGAGCGGCCCGAATACCCTGGTAGGCGCGATAACCCTGAGATGATACGGGTAGATCCCAGGTTCCGGGGAAAGCTACTGACTCGCCGCCAAAAGACTTCTTGAACTGCGTGAAACCTGCCCACTCATGGTTAGGGTCATCAGTGGGAGCGATGCCGAAAAGATCCATATACTTCAGGCCCTTCTCCTTAGCGTCCATCATGATGGTGGAGAGCAACGGGTTACCCGCTTTGAGCTTGCGGTGCTCAAAGCTAACTGCAGTATGGGCGTAGACGCGGGTATCGTCTGAGTCGTAGCAGAGGGAAGCGCCGATGGGTTCGCCGTCAACCTTGACGATAAAGAGAGTGGCGGCGTCCTCAGGCATCAAGACCTTAGCCACGTTCATCAGGTAGTCGTCCTGCTGACGGTTAAAGCCAAGGCGCTCTGCGGTCTCGTTGAGGTAGTGCAGAAGAATTTTGACGTCTTCGGGGTTCTGAGACTTCTCAAACGTCACACCCTTTTTATGGATATTGCGGTGTAGGTTTCGGTTGGAGGAAATCATGCCCTTGAGAAGTTCATCCTCGGAGAGGGTTAAGTCAATAATTTGGGTGTGACCGGGCTGAATCTGGCGCGGGGAGAGCTTGAAGCCTCGCGCTGCCAAGAAAGATTCGCCGCTCTGCTGGCCCCAGATGCTGTCGTTAGTTGGCTCCACACGAATGAACCAGCACTTGTGCTCGGCAGCAACTCTCTTCATATCGGCTATGGCCGCATCAAAGGCTGCAGCATTCTCTGCCTCAGGGCCGTAGGGAGAGTAAAGGTAACGCCCTGTTGAGCCACCTTCAACGGTTGCCATGTAGTTCCAGCCTTCGCCCGAACCCCGCACTACCGTGTGCCCATTATGTTCCTGAAGTTTAGCCCAAATATCTGACTGCAGAATGTTACTCATGGCGTTCAGTCTACCGGTTAGGGCACGGAGCAGGTGCCATTGGGTGAGAGCTCACTGGCTAGCTGCGCGCGGAAAGCCACGGGTTCAACCGTCACAGCGTCAGAGATGGTGCTTGTATCGGTGTCAGCTATTTCTGAGGCAGAAGACCCACCCTGCGCCGTGGTGGCCGTGGGGGCGATGCCCTGGGCCGACTCAGAAATCATTTTTTCTACCGCTGCATGGAGCTGATCAAAGTCTGGGTAGGTCGGGAAATCTTCGCTGAAGTAGGGCGGCCCAGCGGCGAACTGAATCAGATCGTAGTCCTTGGACTTCAGCGCCACATCACCCAGCTGGGACAGACCGCTCTGAGGGATATTGGTTTCTACCACCTGCTCACCTGCAGCAGTGATATCGGCGAATTTGGTCAGCACATTAGCAGGGTCAAGCTGCTTGAGCATAGCAGCCTGAACGCACCGCTGGCGTGCCTGACGGTCGTAATCCGAGGCGCCCTCTCGGGAACGGGCATACCAGAGAGCGTGGAAACCATCTAGCTTCTGCACACCTGGCTTAATGTAACCGTCAATGGGGTTGGGCTCACCCGTGAGCTCGTTGGTGCCCCCGCCAATGGGAACGTAACCTCCCACATCAATGGTGATACCACCCAGGGCGTCCACCAGTTGCTCAAAACCGCTCATATCAATCAGTAGGTAGTTCTCAACCGTAATCCCCAAAACCCCTGATACCGCATCCATGGTAGCTTCAGCGCCAGGATCCTCTGCCTCCGGGTACAGGTCTGGGTAGTTAGCGGTGACATCAGGGTAGAGAGCGTTGAGAATACACTCGTCTCCGCAGTTGAAGCCCTCTGGGTAAACAGACCAGAGAGGGGAACCCTGCTCGAAGATTGCGTTCTGCAGGTTGCGCGGCACCGAGATAGTGATGGCCTGCCCTGTTGAAGCGTCAATACTGACTACCGTCATAGAATCCGGGCGGCGGCCCACCCGGTCTTCGCCGGCATCCCCTCCCATGAGCAGAATGTTGTAACGGCCCTCGTTCTCATTCAGCGCGCCGTCAGCGAAGATAGAACCGAGAGCTCCCCTGCCTACCCAGGTGATGTAGGCGCCGTAGCCCAAGCCACCACCGGTGACAAAAATTGCTGTAATCAGGCAAAGGGTTACCAGAGTGCGGTGCTTACCGGCCAGCAGACCTGGGCGGATAGCACGCAGAGTATCAAGGAAGAGATACACCCAGCCTGCGGCTAGAGCCAGCAGGAGCAGGGCGAAGGCGGAGAGAAACCAGGTATTGGTAAACAGCGAAAGCACCATGGTGCGGCGCATCAGCCAGAGCCCCAGCATAAAAATGATGAAAGCCCACACCGTGAGAGTCACGGCCAGTGCCCGCTTTCCTACCACCTTGCGGTCGGTCATCAGTTGAACAGAACCGGGTAAGACCAAAGTGAGCAACAGAAACATCCATGCTCTTTTAGACCGCAACGCAGGTGAAGCTGCTTCTGGGTGATGCAAAGGATCAGTCAGATTGGGTGCGCCCAGATTCTGACCACGACTACGCATCCCGCTAATCGGATGAACGGGTTGAGAATCACGCTGATCTAACACGATGGCCTCCCCTGGGCTGAACAGCACCAATATGCTCTTTGTCTAACAGAGAAAAACTCTGCCTCACCACATTAGCTAAAGAACCTGGGTGTACCACCGGCACAAGGGGGCTAAACCCTGAGAGGAGGCACACTTCACAAATATGACGCTATTCTTTAGGGGGCGTAGGGTGCCTTAGCATCGCTTTCTGATGCATCAGGAGCTGGGCGTGCGGGGGCAGGGCGCTCGCCGGCTTCTTCAGCGGCGTCCTCGATGCGTTCGGTGACTTTAGCGCGCAGGGCTGAGCCCTTGTCCATGGCGGTCTGGCGCAGTGAAGCCGCAAAGTCGATCATGTCTGAGCGCACCTGACGGGCAAAGCTGTCATCGCCGCTGCCCAGGATACGCAGAGCCAGCAGACCGGCATTACGGGCACCGTTGATGGAAACAGTAGCCACGGGCACTCCGGCGGGCATCTGCACAATGGACAGCAGAGAATCCATGCCCTCTAGGCTCTTGAGCTTGACTGGGACGCCGATGACCGGCAGGGGAGTCACTGCAGCCAGCATGCCCGGCAGGTGAGCAGCACCGCCTGCTCCGGCAATGATGACACGGATGCCGCGTTCGTGAGCTTTTTTGCCGTAATCAATCATGTCCTCAGGCATGCGGTGGGCTGAGACCACATCAGCTTCGTAAGGAATCCCGAATTCTTCGAGCACCTGGGCTGCGGCTTCCATGACGGGCCAGTCAGAGTCAGAGCCCATGACAATGCCGACGATGGGGTTAGATGAATCGTAGGGTGAGCTCATGAGCGTCTCCTTGAAGTAGTGGCTAGGCGCCGTGGGTGAGTAGGTGAGCGGCCGTGGTTGCCTGCTGCCGCATAGTGGGCAGGTTGCTACCTACCATATTGATGTGACCGATTTTGCGCCCGTGCTTGGGCTCTTTTCCGTAGAAGTGCAATTTGGCGGCAGGGTAGTTGCCCAGAACCTGGGGGTAAACACCGAAGATGTCTTGATTTTCTCCACCCAAGAAATTTTTCATCAGAGCGTAATCGCCCTTGAGAGAGGTATCTCCCAAAGGAAGGTTGGCAACTGCACGCAGGTGCTGTTCAAACTGGCTGGTGACAGATCCGTCCTGGGTCCAGTGCCCAGAATTGTGGGGGCGCATAGCAAACTCATTGACCATGAAACCAGCAGCAGAGCCGGGCACTTCAAAGAGTTCAGCTGCCATGACACCGGTAACCTCTAGCTCGGTGGCGACCTGAACAGCGGCCGCTGTCGCTGCTTTCACGAGATCTTCAGAGAGGCCCGGGGCAGGAGCAATCACTTCATCGCAGACCGAGTTCACTTGAATAGATTCAGCTACCGGCCATGCACGTACTTCACCGGAATCTCGGCGGGCTACCAGAGCCGAAAGTTCGCGGGTAAAGGGTACCTTTTCTTCAACGAGGAGGGATGAAAAATCGGTGCGTTCGGGCAGCTGGTCAAACCAGGTAGCTGCCTGGTGGCGCGCCTGATCGGCGTCATCCAGCACCAACACGCCTTTGCCGTCATACCCGCCACGCGGTGTTTTAAGGACGACGGGCCAGCCGGTTTCTTCGCCGAAGACCAGTAGTTCGTTGAGGGTCTTTACTTCAGCCCAGGTGGGATTGGGTAGACCCAGGCGGTCTACCGCTTTGCGCATCTCTAGTTTGTCCTGGGCATGCACCAGGGCGCCAGGTCGAGGCTGAACGTTGATGCCATCATCAATGAGCCGTTGCAAGAAATCGGTGGGCACATGTTCGTGATCAAACGTCAGCACATCGACGCCGCGAGCGAACTCGTGCAGGGTATCAAAGTCCCTGTAGTCGCCCACCGGGGCGTAGGGAACAGCGCGAGTGGCGCAAACATCATCAGATTCGGCTAGAACCTGTAGTTCTAGACCGAGTTCGGTTGCAGCGGGTGCCATCATGCGGGCAAGCTGCCCGCCTCCGACGACACCGATTTTGGGGCCAGTTACAGGAAAAGTCACTCTTTTAGGGTACCGGTCACATTACCGCTTGTAAAAGCATGTCCTAGGGGCTAAGACAGGGTGGCCTGTGAGCAAATACGTAACGAACTTTCGAGGGCTCGCACAGGGGCCGCTGTATATTTGACTCAATACAGCCCTAACCTGAACTAATTCGGGGTGCTGGGCCCAAGCTTTTCGGTGCTGGGCCCGCTGGGGGCACCGAAGATAAGGAAACCATGAGCTCTTTTTCTGAGCGGCTAAAACTCATCTGGCAGTCGCACGGCCGTGAAGTCCTACAGTTTTTGTCCGTGGGCGGCGCGGCCTTTGTCATTAACTCGGCCGTGACGTGGACTCTCATGCACTCCATCTTTGAGGACGGGCACGGTAAAGCTAAAGTAGCCGCCGGTATTGTTGCTACCCTCTTTTCCTGGGTAGCTAACCGCCTGTGGACTTTTAAGGAAAAGCGCACCGGAAACAAGTGGCGCGAAGCGGTTGAATTTGCCATCGTGAACGCAATCGGTATCGGTGTTGAGTTAGGTTGCGTGCTCTTTAGTTTCTATGTTCTGCAGTTGACCAGTCCCACGGCGTCCTTCATCTCGGGCACCATTATCGGCACCATTTTGGGTACCATCGTGCGCTACTTCCTCTACAAATTCTGGGTCTTTTCCAAGAGCAAGGGCAAAACTGACCTGACCGAAGAAGAGCGCCGTGCTCAGCTTATTGCCGAGACTACGCAGATCATGACCGGACACATCCCACAGGTTAAGGCTCAGCAAATTAAGCGCCCTGGGAGCAACGGCTCCATCAGAGCTGATCGCTAGCCTAAATCTTTAGGAGCTGCAGCTCTTTCATCGGAGATAATGCGATTCTTGCGCTCATCGGCCCACTCTTCTTGTGGGTCAAGAACTAGCACGCTGTAACCAGCCATGAGCGCTCCCAGTACATCAACGGTGGCATTGAGGCTGAGCTTAGAAGTTTCAAGGAGCAGCGAGTGGGTCTCTGTTGCTGTGAGCTGCGATAGTTGCGCCGCCCGGGCGGCTGCCCGCTGCATGAGCTCACGGTAGGTTAGCCCCGTGAAGGCCGCATCGCTCTCGTGGGGCAAAGAGAAACCGCTGTAAGCATCAGAGTGAGAACGCACCTCAGCACAGTAATCGGTAGTACCTGCCGGAACCTGCCCCATGAATCTCATTGAGAGGGGGCCGCGGTCGACCAGCACAGGGTATTCAGCCGCTGATTGCTCTATCTCATCCGGTGAGAAAGCCGCGTGCACCTGTGAACCTTCGCCCCCACCCTCAAAAGTGAGTCTCGCCCCCACTCTTAGGCCCGCTAAAAGCAATACTAAGCTGCGCCAGTGCACCTGTGGGGTCAGCGTATATTGCTGTGCGGCACCCAGCTCACATTCATCTACCAAGAAATTCGCTGACTTGCTGACCCAGTTATCTAACACGCGCCCTGAGAGCTCGATACGCTCTCCCGGCGCTGAGTACCAAAGCAGGGCTGGGCTTTGACGCCGGGCTAAAGATGAGATGAAGGCAGTAAAAGTGGGAATGGAATCTAAAGTCATATTCTCTACTTTAGTAGAGCGTCGGATGAGGGCCGTAGAGCAGGGCGCCTAGCTGAAAGCTATGGTTTGCATATACCATAGTGAAACGCAAATCTGAGTGAGAAGCCCGGTCAGAAACACATAATTTTTAATCTCAGCTTGACGAAAGGGTCATCACACACGTGTAATTAGGTGCAGGGAATTTTTTACGAACAGATATCACGGCGCCTTATTAGCCCCCTTCGGGGAATAAAAAGGCGCTGTAGGCCAGGCTGTTCGGGAAGGCCAAAGCGGCAGTCCGGCGCCCAGTCGCCGGTTTTATATCTACCGCGCATTCAGTCCTGACCGGGATATGAAAGGGAAGACAATGGGCTCTTACAGTCACCAGCCTCACGGCGATGCCGGTGGGCGCACTGCAGGGGTTCAGCACCACAATATGCACTCCGCCCAATACCTTGAACACCAAGCAAGCAACTTTCTTGCCCCCGTTGCAGAACGGGAGCCAGCCCGCACACCCCAGACGGGTTCTGCAGGACCCCACGAGGCTGCGTCCAGTGACGCCGATAACCTGTCACTGTGGCAGCAGGCAGCCGGTATCTACAGCACAGATGGGGACGAAGGCGAGCTCTCGTGGCAAGCTGATGCTCTGTGCGCACAGACTGATCCTGAGGCTTTTTTCCCCGAAAAAGGTGGATCAACTAGGGACGCCAAGCGCGTGTGCAGTGAATGCCCCGTACGTGAGGCCTGCCTAGAATATGCCATGGAAAATGACGAACGCTTCGGCATCTGGGGCGGTCTTTCAGAGCGCGAGCGCCGTCGTCTGCGCAAGCAAGCAATCTAAGAAAGAAGGGCTTGTCATATGGCAACTACTCGCCAGTGCTCGCGCCAGACCTGCCAGCGTGAAGCTATTTTCACGCTCACCTATGCATATTCCAATTCCACGGCTGTCATTGGCCCTCTTTCGGTGCACCGTGAACCGCATGCTTACGACCTGTGTGAATTTCACGCGGACCGTCTGACCGCTCCCCAGGGCTGGGACGTTGTTCGCGTAGCTTCCCCGGTGAGTGCTACACCTGAGCAAGAAGTTCCAACCCAGGCGTCCTACCCGCCGCTTCGCGGTCTGTAAATCACCCTCTTAATGTGGCAGCGGGTCCTTTGTGTGAGCGGAGATCCCACTGGCTCATATGAAACCGTCACCCCGCGTTTACTTGACCTTAATCACAGGTGCGTGACGTGGGCAGGTCACATAACCGACTCTCCAACTATGTCTTTAGTAGTTCACATCAGATAAAATTTGATGAGCACACCAACACACTCGCACCCCCGTTACCTTTAAGGAAGTACGTATTCGTGGAACATCCTCACTCCGGTTTATCTCGCGATGCCTGGACCAGGCGGTCCTTTGTTACCGTGGGCGCCTTAGGTACCGTTACCCTAGCTGCCTGTTCGACATCCTCTGAGAATGCAACTGAGAGCGAGGCTTCACCTAGCACCACTTCCGCCACCCCTTCATCGACCCCTGATAAGGAGTTTGCCGGGACGGTAGAGGTCTACCCTGCTTTGGGTGAGGTAGAAATCAACCCCGTCGAGAAGGTGACTGTAACCAGCCCTGACTCAACCCTGACCGACGTCATTGTCACCACCCCTGAGGGCGCTGAGTTAGCTGGTGAACTTTCAGAAGACGGAAGCACCTGGACTTCCACGGACAACATGCTTTTCCACAGCGACTACACCGTGAGTTGGCAGGCAGCGGATGCTGAAGGAACAGCGGGCGAAGGCGAAAGCACCTTCACAACCGTCACCTCTCCTCACGAAGCAGATGTCATTGTCAACGTTACCGACGGCAGCACCTACGGCATTGGGCGAATTCTTCAGTTCAACTTCTCTGAACCCGTGCTCAACAAGGCCGAGGTGGAAAAGCGAATTAAAATCACCGGCGGTGGCGACCAGGCAGGCAAATTCCGCTGGTACAACGATTACATGGCACGCTACCGTCCCGCTGATAAGTGGGCCACCAACTCAACCATCACCCTTAACATCGATTTGTTTGGGCTGGATATCGGCAACGGCATGATTGGTAATCACAACACCGCCCTGAGTTTCAAGACCTGGAATAAGCGGTACGCACTAGCGGATAACCTCACCAAGACCATCAAGATTTACGTTGATGATGTTCTGGTGCGGGAGAACCCCATCACTCTGGGTAATGCTGAGTGGCCCTCAGTGGTAGGGGAACTGCCTATCATGGAGAAGTCTGAAAGCTACTACTTCAACCCTACTTCTCTTGATCTTGAAGAGGATGATGAACATTATTACGAGCCTTTCTGGGCGTCCTGGACGGCGCGACTGACCAGCGGCGGTGTCTTTGTGCACCAGGCACTACCCACCGCCTGGTCTTCTGTAGGTGTCTACAACGTGTCACACGGCTGCATCGGCATGCTGCCTGAGGATGCAAAATTCTTCTACAACACCTTCGGTGTAGGTGACATCGTGGAAACCGTGAACACCGGCTACCCCCAGGCTGACCCGGATGATGGCTACGGCGACTGGAATATTCCCTTTGAGCACTACAGCGACTCAAGCTGGGTAGGTAACTGGTAGGCCAGCCCTTTAGAGAAGCTCCCGCCCCTCCCGTGGGTGGGAGCTTCTCTGCGCCTGGCTGCATACAGTACAGTGAAGCAAGCACACATCAATCACAGGGGAGCGTCATGACCCAGGGACCAGATCAGAGCCAGAAGCCAGAACGAGAATGGGGCAAACTTTCGCCCGCTATTTCCTCACCCACAGCGGACTCACTTCTATCTGCTCGTCGTAAGGAAAGCATCGTGCCCACAGAGGCACCAGCGCCCGGCACGGAAACTCCCTGGACATCCTCCATGCCCGCGGTGGCAAATCACCGGGCAGACGCCTTAGAAGAGCCCGGGCAGCCAGCTGAGCAAAAAACCACAGCGGCTCTGCCTACTGAAGCCTCAACCGCTGAAGCCCCGACCATCGGTGGCTCTGACTCTGCTCCTCAGCCCCTAGCAGCCTCCGTCGTTACTGCCGAAGAAGCCAGTGTGCGGGCTGAAGCTCGAGAGACTGCTGTGGAAGATCGCCCACGCTGGCTAGCAGCCCGTACCGCACTCATCGCGCTAGCGGTTCCCCTGCTGACCCTCCTAATAGCCGTGCGGCTAATCGCCACTCACGGCTTCCTCTGGGCCGAGTATCACCGCCCGGGGTTCCCCGCTGACAGCTATGGCTTTGACACCCAAGAGCGTCTACGCCTGGGGTCTTACGGTCTGGACTACATCCTCAACTTTGCCCCCCACACCTACCTCTCTGAGATCGAAACCGGGGGAGCTACCGCCTTTTTAGCCTCCGAGATAGAGCACATGACCGACGTAAAACGGGTCATGCTGATAGCACTTACCGCAGGCGCCCTGCTCTTTATCGCTGCTCTATGTGCCAGCCGATCACTACGCACCCGCGCACCCGGTGCCATCAGAAAGAGCCTTTTCACCGGCTCCTGGCTCACCCTGGGCGTACTCGTCGCACTGCTGGTGATCGGGCTCTTGGGCTGGGAACCCCTCTTCACAGCCTTCCACCAGCTTTTCTTCCCTCAGGGCAACTGGCAGTTCCGCATGTCAGATACCCTCATTCGCCTGTACCCACCCCAGTTCTGGGTGGACGCTGCGCTCGCTATCGCGACCCTCACCCTGCTCTTCAGCCTGGTGCTCATGATGCTCACCTGGCCTACCCAAGCCCGTAAGCAACGGGCGCTTGCCCGCCGCGCGCAGCGTCAGGAACTCCAGAGGAAGCTCAGCCAGTAGGGCTACATCGAGATAGTGCTTGCTTTAGATCCAGGCGTCGAACCACATGCGCTGGCGCCACTGGTCATAGGGCACCACCTCAGCGGTCCAAATGGGCCAGAAGTAAACTGAAACGAGGAGCGCGAAGACGGTAAAGAGCCCCACTGTCAGCAGGCCCAGCCGTTTGCGCCGTACGCTATCGCCCGGGCGTCCAAGCGCCAGCCCCAGCACCCCTGCCAGCATCAGAATAAGGTAGGGCTCAAAGGAGAGGGCGTAGAAGAAGAACATGGTCCGCTCTGGGTAAGCGAACCAGGGTAGGTAGCCCACCGCGAAGACTGCCAGCAGGGTACCGAAACGCCAGTCCCTGCGCCACAGCAGGATGAGCAGGGAAAACACCGCAACGATGATGAAGGACCACCAAATCAGTGGGTTGCCAATGTTCAGTACCGCCTGAGAACAGGATTCTACGGTGCAAGCACCCTCACCCATGCTGGAGGATTCGTAGAAGTAACTGGTCGGTCGCCCCAAAATTAACCACTCGGCTGCTGAGGACTGGTAGGTATGAGGCGAGCTGAGACCCGCGTGAAAGCTGAAGGCAGAGCGGTGATACTCCCAGAGGGAACGCAACGAGTCAGGGAGCCAGAGCAGCCCCTCACCCGGATGCTCAGCCGCCCAGTTACGGTAATAGGCGGTGGATGAAACGAACCAGCCGCTCCAGCTGGCTAGGTAGGTCAGCAGACCGGTACCAATAAGAGCAAAGAACGCTAGCACACCGTCCCATAGGAAACCAGACACATACCAGCGCCTCACACCCGCTATACGGCGGGCATTGGCGTCCCAAAAGACGGTAAGCAGACCAAAAATCGCGATGAAAAAGAGAGCGTTCCACTTCACGCCCACTGCCAGACCAGAGCAAATGCCAGCAACCAGGCGCCAGTAGCGCAGGCCCAGAGCAGGGCCGAAACGCATGAAAGAGTCAGTGGGCGCTCCACCGTTGGACGCCGCGTGGGCTGCAATCCGGCGTGCCAGCGCCCGGCGCCCCTGATAACGGTCAAGGAGCAAGGCCACGAAGGCGGCAAGCAGCCAGAACATCAAGAAAATATCGAGCAGGGCAAAACGCGACTGTACAAAGTGAAGACCATCAATACTCAGCAACAAGCCAGCCAGAGTTGCCACGGTGATAGACCTAAACAGTAACCAACCCGCAAGCATCACTAAGCCAATGGAAAGGGTGCCGGTGAGGGCAGCAGCACATCGCCAGCCGAAGGGGTTATCGTCGCCAAAGAGCAGCATGCCCACGGCAATCATCCACTTGCCGACCGGTGGGTGCACCACGTACTCAGCCGAATCCTGAACGCCCGACGGCGCACCGGCAACGAAGGAGTCATTTGCTCCCTCAGCCCAGGTACGCTCATACCCGAAATGTAACAGCGAGTACCCGTCTTTAGCGTAGTAAGTTTCATCGAAAACAATAGCGTTGGGTTCAGCCAGATTCACCAACCTCATCAACCCGGCAAGAAGCAGCACCAGTGCAGGCGCCACCCAACCCCAGGAGGGCAGTGAAACATACTGCACCGCCAAACGCGCTCGTAGGGCTTTTTCTGTAAAAGCGTCGGTGAGCGTCATAACGGCGGTGGGCCGGGCACTATCATTGGTTTTCACCCGTCCTATGCTAGTTGATATCGGGCTGTTTCTGCGGGCAGACCTGCCTCATCGTTTGCGTTATCAGCAGATGAAGCGGTGATATTGCACCCCTTTCCTGGCGCACCCCTGTTGGGCTTTGACCTGCTCCTAGTAGGATAGGCACGTTGAAAATTACACCCTAGGAAAGCAGATAATGAGTCAGCCTGCCGCAAAACCCGCCGCTCAAAAAGACACAGCCCCCTCACAGATCGCTTTAAACCTGGTGCGTGGTGCCCTTATCGGGACGGTAGAAACCGTGCCGGGTGTTTCCGGCGGAACCGTGGCGCTGGTCGTGGGTGTGTATGAGCGTCTCATTAGCTCGGCGTCCTCACTCATGAGCGGGGTCAAAGAAGTAGCGGTGAGCACCGTGCGCAAGGACCCTGCCCAGCGCAGCGCTGGTTATCAGCGGATCAAGAACCTCCCATGGGCACTGCTGCTTGCTATCTTCTTGGGTATGGCCGTAGCCGTTGTATCGATGGCCCATATGATGAGCTACCTGGTTGAGGAGCAGCCGGTACTGACCAGTGCCGCTTTCTTTGGCATGGTGTTAGCTTCCCTCTACGTACCCTTTAGCTTCGCCGGTAAGTGGCGGGGCAGGGACTGGTGCTATGCCCTGATCGCTGCAGGCATCATGTACTTCGTTGTCTCTATGCCACCTGCCGGTGATATGTCTAACCCGCCCTGGTACATCATTATGGGCGCGGCGGCTATCGCTATTGCAGCTCTCGTCTTGCCGGGCCTGTCCGGCTCCTTCCTGTTGCTGAGCTTTGGGCTGTACCAAACTACTATGAACGCTGTGAGCAATTTTGATCTCACCTATATCACTCTTTTTGGGCTGGGCGCAGTTCTGGGACTAGCTACCGTGGTCAAGGGTCTGGAGTGGGTGTTGCAGCATCATCATCATCTCACTCTGGTGGTGCTGACCGGCGTTATGCTGGGTGCACTGCGTGCCCTCTGGCCCTGGAAAACTGACAGCAACGACCTGCTAGTGGTGGGCGATCAGGCTGGTGCCGCGCTTATCTGGTGCCTGGTGGGCTTTGTGCTGGTGGTACTGGTCATTCTTGCAGATAAGATCTTCAACAAACCTAAGGTAGTGCATCAGGAAACGATCTAGGCGCTCTGCTTTCTGCCCACCGACCGGTCTGTCCTCTAGGGGGCAAGCCGGGCGGTGCTAGTCTTAAAACCATGAGTGAACAGCAGAGCACGAGCACCCCCCAGACCGATATAGACCCCATAGTCGGTGCGCTGGTCCTGGGCGGCACCCCTATCGGTAATCTGCAGGATGCTTCCCCGCGCCTGCGTCACGCCATGGCTACTGCCGATGTGATTGCTGTGGAAGATACCCGCACCCTGCGCCGGTTGGCGTCGGGGCTCGATGTGCAGACCCGCGGGCGGGTTCTGGTCAACCATGACCACAATGAGGCTGCACGAGCATCCCAGATTGTCGATGCCGTTGCAGCGGGGCAAACGGTTCTGCTGATGTCTGATGCCGGCATGCCCGCGGTCTCTGACCCCGGCTATGTAGCTGCTGCCGCTGTAGCTGATGCTGGGCTTCCCGTTACCGCCGTGCCTGGTCCATCGGCTGTTGTCACGGCGCTGGCGGTCTCTGGCCTGCCCAGCGGGCGTTTTACCTTTGAGGGCTTTCTGGCACGCAAGGGCTCTGACCGCACCCAAAGGCTCGCAGCCCTGGCTGCAGAAGAGCGCACCATGGTGTTCTACGAGTCTCCCCACCGCCTCGTTGCCACGTTGGCTGATTTCGCTCAAACCTTTGGTGCTCATCGCCGGGCAGCGGTCTGCCGTGAGCTCACCAAACTTCACGAAGAAGTTGCACGCGGCACTCTGACCGAACTGGTTGAGTGGAGCGAATCCAAGCAAATACGTGGTGAAATTGCCATCGTTGTGGAGGGAGCCGAACCTCCTGCTGCCCAAGATGCCGAAAGCCTTACAGAACTCGTCCTTGAACTGGTGGACGGCGGGATACGTCTCAAAGACGCCTGCGCGCAGGTGGCAACAGCTCGGGGAGTCTCTAAACGGGATCTCTACGAGGCAACCCTGGCTGCCCGCGATCACGACTAACCTGCAATTCAACATGGGGCTGGGGGACAGCTCGCTCAAGATGCCCCATCCCTCACCTGCCTACCGTGATACGGAAGAGAAACTTATGTGCACTAGCCACCACACCATGACAGCTGAAGATCTAGCAGAACTAGCAGCGCGCTTTGCCGGTACCCTTCCATCTCAGAATGAGCTGACGGCATCCATCTTTGAAACCACGCTGCCTGTCCCAGAAGGGCAGGTTCCTCCCGCCTATGAACCCGAGCGCTACGCTCTTGCCGGTGAAGAAAGCGGGGAGGGGACGCGTCGCAGATCAGAGCAGGGGCAGGATGGGAGGCGCCGCAATCTTGCGTTTCCCCCGGCGCCCGCACCGCTGCCCTATGCGATTGTTGATAACCACACCCACATGGACTTGCTGGATGGCGAGGTGGCGGTTACTGCCCGGGATGCCTTAGATACCGGTGAAGCACTGGGTATTGGGGCTATTGTGCAGGTGGGCTGCGATGTTCCCAGTTCCCTCTATGCGGTTAGAGCTGCTCACTCTGATGCGCGCGTGCTGGCAGCGGTTGCCCTGCACCCCAATGAGGCACCCAAGCTTGAAGAAGCTGGTCAGCTGGACGCCGCGCTGAACGTAATTGAAAAGCTGGCGCAGGATGATCGGGTACGCGCCATTGGTGAGACTGGTCTAGACTATTTCCGCACCGGTGAGGAGGGGGTGGAGGCACAGCAACGCTCCTTCCGAGAGCATATCCGTATCGCTAAAACCTGCGGCAAGGCTCTGCAGATTCACGATAGGGACGCCCATGAGGACGTAGTGCGTATTCTGAGGGAGGAGGGTGCCCCTGAAACCGTTATTTTCCACTGCTATTCCGGGGATCCTGACCTCGCTGAGATCTGTAATGGTGAAGGCTGGTACATGAGCTTTGCGGGCACGGTGACCTTCAAGAATTCTCAGGGAATTCAAGAGTCACTGAAACTTGCCCGCCGCGATTTGATTTTGGCTGAGACCGATGCACCCTTCTTAACACCGCACCCCTTCCGTGGGCGTCCCAACGCTTCTTACATGACCAACTACACCGTGCGTTTTATGGCGCAGTACCTAGACACTGATCTTGAGGAACTCTGCCGGGACATCCGCGCTAATTCTCTGGATGCTTACGGTAGCTGGGGCGTAGAGGGTTTCTGAAGCCTCTAGAGCTACCTTTTGTAGCGAATTCAGAGGTAGTTGTTGGTATTAGAATGTTCTCATTGGGCGGCCTCTTTAACTGTGCCCCAGTAGAAAAGATGTGGAGAAGCGATGGGTAAAAGTTTCACGCCCCAAGCCAGCATTATCATTCCTGCTTATAACGCAGCTGACACTATTGCTGATCAACTTGATGCTCTTTGTCAGCAGGTTGATGCACCAGAATTTGAAGTGATTGTTGCTGATAACGGTTCAACCGATAATCTTCGGGGCGCTGTTGAACCCTTTAAGCAGAAACTCAACGTGCGGGTCATTGATGCCTCGGCCAAAAAGGGTCAATCCTTTGCGCGTAACTTAGCTGTGTGGGAAGCGCAAACGAATTTTATTCTTAGTTGCGATGCTGACGATATTGTGGGTGAGCACTGGGTCAATAAAATTTACCAGCATATTTCAACGTCTGACTGCCAAGTCGCGACACCAACCGCTGTTTTTTACCCGCACCTGGGGGAGACCGGGCCTCATAAATATTCTGGCAATATCCCCACTGAACCTCATATTTCCTTGGGTTATAAGATTTTTGCCCCAACCAGCTCTACTGGCTATCGTCGTTCAACTTTTATTGAAATAGGTGGAATGGACGAAACCTATAACCGGGGGTGCGAGGACATCGATTTTTCCTGGCGCATGGTTGAGTCGGGGCGTAGCCTCGTATGGGAACAAGAAGCCGTACTGTTTTATAGAGCTCGGAATGAAGAAAAAGACCTTTTCGTGCAGTTCTTTCGATACGCTCGTGAAGATATTCTTTTGTGGAAGAGACTGAAAGACCGTGGTGTCCATCTGCCCACCTTTTCTTTTGCAAAGGTTTGTAAAAGAGCCCTTGCTGTTCTTCGACGGTATCCAAAAAAGCACACCAGAGGGGACCTTATTGACTACGCAAAGAGAATTGGTACCCTAAGCGGCTATGTTCAATACAGAATTCTTAGACAAAAAAGCAAACCGATATTTTTGCAGGAAAGTATTTCTACCATTAGTGAGTAAGAAATTTAAGATTGACTGATTCAAGAATAGTCTCCCGCCGCGTCATATCTCTGGCCGACTCCGAAAGAATAAATGGGTTTCTTCGTCAGCCTTCAGGGGGAAGCTTCGAAGTCTTTCAAGCTGTTGACGGAAGGAAGGGCGAAGGGCTTGAATCCAGATGAAACAATTCTGCTAGCGATGCCCTTCAGTTCTAAAGACCAAAGAAACTATTTTAGTCATGACGAGAATGCTTGCCAGCAAAGCTTTATTTCAAAGGATTTAGTTAATCGGAAGTACAAACTGGCGTCCTATGACGGTACCGCCTGGGGTACGGGTCTTTATCTTATGAGTAAAAAATCTGCCACTAAATATATTGAGTGAGTGAAGGATCTGGGCAGGACTTATTGGGTAGCTGATGACTGGGCTTACATTTCCAGCAAGTGTGATTTTTCTATGAAAGTAGTGCGCCCCAATCTAGCGTCCTGGGAGGGGGCAAGCAGCGTCCAGAGTGAAGAGAAGGATCCTGGGAGTCCAAGAGCCGTGACCCTCATTGGAAAAGTAAGGGAGCGGGTAGGAATAAGGACTCGCCTTTACCGCTTCCGGAGCAGACTTGCGGCTACCGCTTTCGATCTAGCAGAAATGCTCTCGCCTAGACGGTAAATGTTATTTCTTCATGAGTCGAACTGGCACCGCTAGGTAGGCAACAGCCCAGGCCACGGGCAGGGCATGCATGAGGCCAAGGGCGAGCGGCCATTCGCCGGTACCCCAGTTGTGCCCACCAAACCAGATGGCGAAGGGCAGAGCAAAAATAAGGGCGCCGCTTGCTGCCAGGTAGAGGTAGGTTCGGTCAGATGACCGCCAGCCATAAACGGCAGCAAAGAGCACGAAGGTAACCAGCCAGACCCAGTGATGGGTCCACGAAATGGGGGAGAGCAGAAGCCCCAGCACCGCCACAGCGCTCACAGCTCCCACCGTCTGCCCCAGGGCATGCAGCTTCTTGCACGCCCAGTAGGTAAGCATCAGCACTGTCAGGGCTGATGCCGCGAAGAGGGCGGTTGCCGCCGGGGCCGGGAGAATCATGGACCAGCTACCTAGCAGGTTGTAGTTCAGCGCTCCGGTGATACTGCCGACCCTGTCGGACTCAAAGATTTTCTCGGTGAAGAATTCGAGGGCATGGTGGGGCATAACGGCGAAACTTAGCGCGATGCCTGCCAGCCCGGTACCGATAAAGCGCGCCAGAGACTTCCAATCCTTCGTTGCTAGGAAGTACAGAGCGAAAATTGCGGGGGTTAGCTTAATGCTGGCGGCTAGCGCCATAAGTACGCCGTGCCAGCGGGTGCCGCGCAGGTAGATTGCGTCGGTGAGAATCAGTAACACCAGAAAGAGATTGATCTGCCCCAGCTCCATATTGAAGCTGATGGGGAAAAATTTAAGAAAAAGCGGTGTCAGCCAGAGCCCGCTTGCCAGCGCCACCCGTCTGCTGACGTCCAGCCCGCGCAGAGTGAGGTAACTGACCAGCACCAGAGCAACCACATTGAGCACCAGGAAGGCTGGACCAGCAGCCTGAGCGTTAGTGAGTAAGACAAAGGGTGCAAAAATTAGCGCAGCCAACGGTGGGTAGGTGAAACCGTAAATTTCTTCTGGAGGAAGAGCCCAGTTGTAAAGATTACCGGTGGTCAGCCAACTCTTGACCGCACCGTAGTAGACGTTCAGGTCAAAGAAAACCCGGGGCTCCATCTTCTCGTTCCACAGAAAGGGGTAGAGGCTAATAACCGTCAGCAGAAGCCCCGTCACTATTGCCACGTTGCTGGTCAACCCAGAGCTGAGTGCGGCATAGGATGCACCTGTGTGCTGAGATGCGGTGGTCTGTGAGGTTGATGTTGCGGAGCGAGGGCGCATGACCGTCCTGGTAGTGGCTGGGGTAGTACAAGAGAAGAGTCTACCGTCCGGGCAAATCTTGCCCAGACGCTCACCTGCTGGTGACTTGGTCACTATGAGGCTAGCTCCCTCTTTGAGCCACCTGGCATATAGACTGGTGGGGTGACTGAAGAACCTGCACCCACCACTCAAAACCTGCTCGGCGCCCAAGAAATCCGTGAACTGGCCGATATGCTCGGTATCCGCCCCACCAAAACCCTGGGGCAGAATTTCGTGATTGACCCCAACACCATTCGCCGTATCATCGCTACCGCTAAAATTAGCCCTGATGAAACGGTGGTTGAGGTTGGCCCTGGGCTGGGGTCTTTGACTCTGGGCATCCTGGATGCCGCTAAAGACATGGTGGCTGTGGAGATAGATCCGCCTCTGGCAGAACAACTCCCTGCAACAATTGCCAAGATGCGCCCGGGCTCAGAAGCACGTATTGATGTCGTGCTGTCGGATGCCATGAAGGTCACCGAACTGCCTAGAACCCCCGGCGCGCTGGTAGCTAACCTGCCCTATAACGTAGCGGTTCCCGTCCTCTTACACATGTTTGCGCAGTTCCCTTCTATTGAGCATGCTTTGGTGATGGTGCAGGACGAGGTCGCTGACCGCCTGGCCGCCAAGCCCGGTTCTAAGATTTACGGGGTGCCCAGCGTTAAGGCCAACTGGTTCGCTGAGGTCTCCAAAGCGGGAGTGATAGGCACTAACGTCTTCTGGCCAGCTCCTAAAATCAAATCAGGTCTAGTTGCCTTTGAACGCCGCGCAGAGCTGCTTTCTGACCTACCGCGGGAAGAGGTCTTTGCCATTATTGACGCCGCATTCGCTCAGCGTCGTAAGACCCTGCGCGCCGCCCTGTCTACCTGGGCAGGTTCAGGTGCCCGCGCCGGCTCTATTCTTGAAGCTGCGGGTATTGACCCTCAGCTACGCGGTGAAAAGCTGGATATTCACGACTTCATTAAGATTGCTGAAGCTGCCCGTACGGTGCCGGCGGTAGGAGAAGCCTAATGTCTGTATCGGTCAAGGCCACCGCTCCGGGCAAGGTCAACCTGTATTTTGCGGTCGGCCCTCTTAAATCTGATGGGTACCACGATGTCGCGTCTCTTTATGCTGCGGTGGACATTCTAGAAACAGTTACTCTGACGGAAACCGATGCTCCTGGGATTAGTCAGTCGATGAGTGTTGCTCCCGGTTCACCGGTGGCTCAGCAGATGGAGTTAGGCGCTTTTGACCCCTCCGTAGTGCCTCTGGACCACACTAATCTTGCCTACCGCGGTGCTGCTGTGGTGCTGGATGAAGCTGGGCTGAGCCCGGCTGATGTCTGCCTGAAACTGCACATTGAAAAGGCGGTGCCCGTTGCCGGTGGTATGGGCGGCGGTTCGGCTGATGCCGCAGCGGCTATGAAAGCGATGAACTCTTACCTGGCGCAAACTGGCAGGCTTTCACAAAAGCTACCGCACAACCGGTTGTTACAACTTGCAGCTCCACTGGGGGCAGATGTCCCCTTCGCCCTGTTGGGTGGGCTAGCTGTTGGGCAGGGCATCGGTGACCGCCTCCAAGCAATTCCCTTACCCGAGGGCGTTGAGCCGCTTCGTTTTGGTTTTGTGCCAGCGGTCTCTGGCCTGTCAACGCCTGCAGTTTTTCGTGAGCTGGACGCCGGCAGGGAGAGCGGCCGCTACCCTTCCCCCGACGAAAACTTGCAGGTGCCACAGCAGCTTATTGCTACTCTGACATCACCGGCTCCGCTGACCGAGCGCTTGCCTTTTATTTCTAGTCTTTTGCGCAATGATCTTGCTGCTCCCGCTCTCAGCCTGCTCCCTGAATTGGAGCAAACCCTGGCAGTGACAGCAGAAGACCCAGGTGTAACGGCATGTTTTGTCTCCGGCTCAGGCCCTACGGTCGCCTATATCTCACAGTGAGTTAGCTGAAAGAACCTGCAGTCTAACCCTGAGGCGTGGGTAGAATGAGAGCTGTTCTTTTCAGATTGCAGTGACTGTGTAGGGAATTATGCTCAGCAATATTCGCAACCTTTTTTATCTGGTTGATTTCCCGGTGAAAACCAAATTGGCGTTATCGGTGATCGGCGCCTTCATCGTTTCCCTGCTTGAAATATTTGGTGTAGCTGCAACCTATCCGCTCATCTTGCTGGTTTCAGGGCAAAGTATTGAAAACGGACCCCTAGCCACTCTTGCTCAGCTTCTGGGAACCACTGATAGGCAACGCCTAATTGCACTTACCGGAATAATAGTTGTATCTGCATTTATCGGAAAATCATTGTTTACTATTGGCTTCCGATGGTGGCAAAGCGGTTTTGTCAACAAAATGGAACTGTCCGCAAGAGTAAATCTGCTGGGCCTTTACCTAGACTCTCCCTACCCGGACCACAAGAAACGAGAACTCTCCAAAATCCATACCAACCTCGTGACATCAATGGCTCAGGCCTATCGAATGAGTATCTTTGGAGGGTTGAGCCTGCTGACAAACCTCATGACGATCACCCTCATGCTCATCATTGTTTTCATTCTCTCACCACAGGTTGCACTTATTGCTGTACCTATTTTTGGTGCCGTAGGGTATGCCATTCCCGCTCTTTCTAAAAGACGGCTGGAAAAAATTAGCCATGAAATGACAAAGGCTGATCAAATCTCCTGGTTCTCATCAATGCCAGCTTTATCAGCTTTCCGAGAGATGCGATTGTTCTCCGTGGGAAATCAGTTTGTGCAGAAATATAAGCGCGGCGTTGAAATGAGCGCTAAAGCCCAACGCCAACAGGGTCTGGTCAACGAGCTACCTAAAAACATTATGGAAATCGTTTTTATTGTTAGCATTGCGTCCCTGGCAGTCTTTATGTTTTCTACCCGGGACCAAGCAGAAGCAATTGCAACTATGGGCGTTTTCAGTGTGGCCGCTGTACGTCTTATGCCAGCCATTAACTCAGCTATGGCCTCTCTTAACGTTGTAAGATCTGGGACTGCTGGTGTGCTCCTTCTCAACAGAGAAATTGAGTACTTCAAGGGTATTTCACGGTATTCAGCACTACCTTCTTCGAACACTGTTTTCACCGGCGATGTTGATGTTCAAGGGGTTAGCTTCCAATATGACCCGGCAGCTGAACCGGTCTTAAAGAATATCTCTATCTCAATCCCCGCAAACAAAACGGTAGCTTTTGTAGGGTCTAGCGGGTCCGGAAAATCAACCCTAGTTGATATTATTCTGGGAATGCTCACACCCACCCAGGGGTCTGTCACCTGTGGCGGAATCCCCATAAGCGCCGACCTCAAGGCGTGGCAACAGCAACTGGGTGTCGTGCCGCAAAGTGTTTATGTGCTACCAGGGAATCTCAAGGAGAACGTTGCTTTTGGTTTACCCGAGACTGACATCGATGATGCACAGGTAATCTCTGCTTTAGCTTATGCTGAGCTGAATGAACTAGTCGATAGCCTGCCGAACGGCATTACAGAAGACTTAGGGCAGGACGGCGGCAGGTTATCTGGCGGGCAGCGTCAGCGACTGGGGATTGCCCGCGCGCTGTATCGCACCCCCAAATTACTGGTTTTAGATGAGGCTACATCAGCTCTAGATAATAAGACCGAGCATAAAATCACGCAGACTATCGAAGGTTTAGCTGGTGAAATGACGATCGTGATGGTGGCTCACCGCCTGTCTACTATCAAAAAAGCAGACATTATTTACTATATGAAAAATGGTGAAGTGGTGAACCAGGGAAGCTTCGAAGAACTTTCTGAGCTGAACCCTGAATTCAAAGAACTTGTAGAGCTAGGTAAACTGTAGGCCAGATTTTTTCTATGAGTAGATGCACGGGAAACTAGCGGATGACGAATAATAGGACAATCTATTTTTTAGTAGATGAATTTCCGAGGTTTGGTGGAGCTGAGACTGTGACGGACAGATTGGCATCGGAGCTTACGGAAAGAGGTGAGCGTGTAGTTGTACTTGCCAAAACCTCCGGCATGAAGCTACCCAGGGAGGGCGCATACACAGTTGAATATTGGTCTCCTTTCTCTTTTGCTCTAAAGCAGTCGGTTCTTAGGCAAATTTCATTGAGGCAAGTTCCTCGTGGGCTTTTCCTGTTTGCTCTTAAGAAATCTGGTTTCCTTAATAAATTTGTTGATGTTTCTGCGGCGATAATTATTAAAAAGAAAATTCGTCGGTGGAATTCTTCTGACATAATTATATCTACTCGGGCAGATATTCTGCTGCAGTTAATATCTTCTCCTGCATTTGATATTGAGGGTAAACCTCTGATAATAAATCAATTTCACACGTCCTTAAACCCTCTTGGTGAATATGGCGCCTTTATCGAAGAGGCAAGGCGTTCTCTGAAATTAATTGATGGTTTTACTGTGCTGAGCAAAAATTGCAGGAACAGTTTTATAAACGATTGGTGCATTCCTACTCTCGTTCTGGCTAATCCTAATCCGCCGCTCAACAAATTTTCTATTTCATCTTTTGAAAAGAGAATTGTTATAGCCGCTCGTTTAGTTGAGAGCAAGCAGGTAGATATTGCTATTAAGGCCTTTTCCCGTTTTGTCCAAGACCCGCTCTATGAAGATTGGTGCCTGGAAATCTTCGGTGATGGAAGTGAACGTCATGCCCTAGAAAGTATGGTCGAGAATTTAGGTGTGGAAAAATCAGTTTTTTTCAGAGGTCAAGCCAGAACACCCGAGGAAATTTTTTCGAGGGCCAGCATTCATCTCATGACATCAAGATTTGAAGGGCGTGCAATGGTTATTCAAGAAGCTGCGTGTTTTGGAATACCAAGTATCGCTTTCGATGTAAGCGGTGGGACACACGAATTGGTCAAGTCTTTGGACGGAGTTCTGGTTCAGCCAGGAGACTCCGAGCAGCTGCTATCTGAACTAAAGAAAATGGCGGTCAATAGACTCCAGCTCGAGCAAAATTCGTTGCAGGTCAGGTCAAAGGCTAACCAATATGACCCATCAACAATAGTAGATACTTTTTTGCGGTGGGTTGAGGAAATTCAGCATTAGGTTTCAAAAGGTTGTTTGGTAGCGTTTGATAGTGAAAGGTGGAGAATCAAATTCGCGGACATTCAGTGGTCATTATTTCTAGTCAGGTACCTAAAACGGAACCCACCAGCGCCGGTGAGCGGTTGGTTGGTGAACTTTGTGAGGCCCTTAGTTCCCATGGGCACACCCCTCTGGTGATTGCCCCCCACCCACGTAATGGTTTGGCCCAGCAGTACGCTGTGGCTCACCATTTCCTTAATATGGATAAATCCAGCCGCATTCAAAAGTGGAGGGCTCCGGTAGGTACCTGGACGCCTAATCTGGAATTCTTGCTGGCTGTGCGAAATGACTCCACGGTCATGAAACATCTGCAATCTGCAGAAATTATTGATATGCAGTGGTCGACTAATATTATGCTTGCTCCTTGGCTTCGCCGGGTAAACCCCTCAGCACGGCTCATTGGCACCTACCACGATATTAATGAACAGCGATTTAAACGCAGATCTGCAGCTGAAACCAGCGCAAAAAAAGCGCTGGTCTGGTCTGTGCAAGCCGAAATATCACGGTGTTTCGATACTGTTTCGGCTGGTTACCTTGATACGGCTATAGTTCTCTCTGCTAAAGATGCAGGTTTGTTGAAAACCCGTCAAAGGGACATCGGCAAGGTTGAGACTATCCTCCCTCCGGTTTATCTGGGTAACAGCGTCCCCCTAGCCCGAGCTGCACGTAGCAAGCATCTTCTCTTTGTGGGAACCATGTACCGCTGGGAGAACCACCAGGCTGTCCAGTGGCTGATTGAAAAGGTTCTGCCTCTCGTCTGGCAAAAGGACCCCGAGGTTACGCTGAAGGTAGTAGGGGAGAGCCCCTCCGCCGATCTCCTACGGTTAGGTCAAGATCCCCGCATAGAATTTACTGGGTTCTTGCAGGAAATAGAGCCTGCTTATGCCGAGGCAACCGCGGTGGTTGCCCCCATCCAGCTGGGCAGCGGCGTCAAATTTAAGACTTTGGACGCTATCTTGCGTGCTGTTCCCGTCATTGCCACAGTGCCCGGTGTCGAAGGTATCGCTCAGGTGAGCTGGGCATCAAAAATAGCTCACAACCCGCAGGGCTTTGCTCGTGCGATACTCGATGTGGTGGGTAACCCTGCAACCTACCAGGCAAAAGCAGACGAGGCTTGCTTAGAAGCTAAACACATTTATTCACAGCAGAGTTACCGAGCGAGAATTGGGAAAATCTATGGCACGAACCATTCCTGAAGTTTCGGTGGTAATACCGGCTTATAACGCTGCCGACTTCATCAGAAAACAGCTTGATGCTCTATTATCTGGTACTTTTCTACCCGGTGAGATTGTTGTTTCTGATAATGGTTCTACCGATACCACTGCTAGTCTTGTGCAGGCCTATACTGATTCTGTTGTCCAAGTAAGAGTGGTGGACTCATCATCGCGTCAAGGTGTCTCGTACGCGCGAAATAAGGGAGCCGAAGAGGCCAATGGTAAGAAACTGCTGATTTGTGATGCAGACGATGTGGTGGATTCACGGTGGGTTGAGCAAATGTCTCTGCATCTTGATTCTTGCGACCTTGTTGGAAGTGGCTATCAACATCTTGTGAGGCAGGCCAATGGCGACTATACGTTAGGTCATCTTTTTATCCACCAGCCTGAGGTCTTTGAGGGGCACAGGTATCTACTGGGCGCAACTATAGGTTTCAGAAGGGATGTATTTGAGTCCCTCCATGGGTTTGATATGTCTTACATAGGTGGGCATGACGAGGTTGATTTTTGTTTGAGAGCCTCTGCACAGGGATATACTCAAGGTTGGATTCCCGAGCCTCTCATTCTTTACCGCCAACGTCCATCGCATAAGGGTCTGGCAAAGCAGTCCCGGAACTACGGGCGGACCTGGATACAACTGGCCCAGAACTTCTCACCTATTTACAACCATCACATCCCTTCCCTCAAGCTCATGATTCGTAAGGTAGTGCCCCAAGTACCTAGCGTGCTCTTGAAAAAGCAGATGAGCTGGGAAGAACTCAGGGGTTTCTACTGGAATGTGGGAAGACTTGAGGGAGTTATCAAGTACCGGATGTTCCGGAAGACTCCGCAGCGCAATCTGTATAGCTCGGTACCTGACAGCCCTCGCTAAGAGGTTGCTGGAAGCCACCCTCGATTTTGCAAAGACTGTTCTATACTCCTCCACATCGATAGGTATGGAAAGTTCGCGTGGACATGCTCTGAGGCCCGGTGGCCCTTCTGCGCCACTTCTTGAGGGTCTTCTAGTAATTGGTTGATACGCAGACTCCACGCTTCAGGATCACCCTGCGGATGGTAGTAGGCTACATGATCGTCAAAGTAGTCTCTCATAGCAGTCGACTCGGTGAGTAGCAGAGCTGCTCCAGTTGCTGCCGCTTCGAGGACAACAGTTTGCCCGGTAGGGTAGGCAAGCTCGACCGTTGGAATCGCTAAAATGGATGACTCATGCAAGACCTTAACGTACTCTTCGAAAGGCACCAGCCCATGGAAGATTATATTGCTGGGCAAATCGATTCCTGCAACTAACTCGGGCCTGGTATAGAGGTGGATATCCGCCTTGATAGTCCGGGCTGCTTCAATCAGGGTTGCATAATCCCTGCCGCGATCAAACCCGACTGCTGATATCAGCCCCTGCTTCTTCATATGTGGGCTGTAACTAAACAATTCTGGTGCAAATCCAAAATGTATAGCCTCTACCCGTTCCCGGGGAAATCCCGCATCGACTAGGATGTCTACCTGATTCGAGCTCAAAACGAAGATAAGATCAACCGCCGAGTATTTTTTCACTAGTTCAGTGCGTTCCGAGGCTGATGCCTGCAGCAGCTCCTCAGCCAGCCAGCAAGAAATCATTGCTAGAGGCTTAGACCCATACGGGGGGATGTTTTTGCTCTTAAGCAGAGCAGGAAATTGAGCATGCTGTTCAAGAAAACATAGGACCGCCTCGCTCTTGACTACACGCGGTATAAGCTGCAGAGCTTTGAGAATGGGGTAGCCAGCACGATGTTCAAGCACATCACGAATTTTGATGAGGGGCTGTCGCTTCGCATCTGCACCATCGTAGACAGTGTGGCCTAGCTGGTTTCTGAGTAGGTTGACCCCGTAGGGGCCTTGCTCTACGGTTCCTGAACAAAGGACTGAAATAGGTGCCATTGATAAAACAACCCTTTCGCAAATATTTTATTTATTATTGTGCGCGAATAATTGTGAATAATGAGCCGTAGCGTTTTGTCTTATGTGACACTTTCTCCATCAGATTTTATGAGACCAGATCGCTGAGCTCCATCCAGCGCATCTCTAATTCTTCAATCTCGTCCTGCAGACTCTGCTGCTGGGCGCCAAGATCTGCAAGACCTGTGTAGTCACTTTGGTTGTGCGCCACCATCTTTTCAGCCAGGGCATTTTTCTGGTCAGCTAGTTTGGCTAACTTACGGTCAATCTGGTTGATTTCTTTCTGGGCGGCTCTTGCTTCAGCACCACTAACTTTGGGAGCCGAAGCGGTAGCAGCGTCTTGCTTGCCCAGCGGGGAAGAATCAACGGCGGCGCTGGAGGGCGCGGAGGCTGCTTGAGCAGATAGCTGCAAGTACTGGTCGATGCCGCCGGGTAGGTGGCTGAAGGTACCGTTCACTAGCGCGTATTGCTGGTCGGTCACACGTTCCATGAGATAGCGGTCGTGGGAGACCACTAGAAGGGTGCCCGGCCAGGTATCCAGAAGGTCTTCCATAGCTGCCAGCATGTCCGTATCAAGGTCATTGGAGGGCTCATCCAGGATCAGGACGTTGGGTTCATCGAGCAAAATCAAAAGAAGCTGCAGACGTCGCTTCTGGCCACCTGACAAGTCCTTAACAGGTGTAGATAGCTGCGCTGAGGTGAAGCCAAGGCGCTCCAACAACTGCCCGGGAGTCATTTCTTTCCCGCCGGTTACATACGTTGTACGTTTGCGGCCAATGACATCTGAGACCCGGTCGTTTTCGATGTCTTTTAGCTCATCGAGCTGCTGAGTAAGGGTGGCTACCTTAACAGTCTTGCCGTGCTTAACTCTGCCGGTGCTGGGCTGGACGGAGCCCGTGACGAGACCCAGAAGCGTTGACTTACCGGCACCGTTGACGCCCATGATGCCGGTGCGTTCACCGGGGGCTATACGCCAGGTAATTTTCTTGAGCACCTCTTTGGAAGAACCCGGGTGCTGGGTATCCGGGTAGCTGACTGAGACATCCTCGATATCAACGACGTCCTTACCCAAGCGTGACACCGTCATTTGTGATAGTTCAACCTTGTTGCGTACCGGGGGAACATCAGCAATTAGACTATTAGCGGCATCAATGCGGAATTTAGGCTTGGATGTACGGGCGGGTGCGCCACGGCGTAGCCAGGCCAGTTCCTTACGCATGAGGTTCTGACGCTTAGCTTCAATGGTTGCTGCTTGACGGTCACGCTCAACACGCTGCAGGATGTAGGCGGCGTAGCCTCCCTCGAAGGGTTCAACGATGCCGTCGTGTACTTCCCAGGTGGCGGTGCAGATTTCATCGAGGAACCAGCGGTCGTGGGTGACGGTGAGCAACCCGCCAGCGTTTTTAGGCCAGCGATTCTTCAAATGCTGGGCAAGCCAGGTGATAGCTTCAACATCAAGGTGGTTGGTGGGTTCATCAAGCATGAGGACGTCCCACTCGCCAGCTAGCAAGGCGGCTAGAGCTACTCTGCGGCGCTGGCCGCCGGAGAGTGAACCAATAGGGGCGTTCCAGTTGAGGTCTGAGACCAGGCCGGCAATCACGTCGCGCACTTTGGCGTCGGAGGCCCACTCGTATTCGGGGGTATCGCCCACAATCGTTTGACCCACGGTGAGGTCATCACTGAGGACGTCTGCTTGGTCTAGGTAGCCGATGCGGGTCCCTGAACGAACAGTCACCTTTCCTGAGTCAGGCTCGAGCCTCCCCCCTAAAAGTGAGAGCAGGGTTGATTTGCCGTCGCCATTACGACCTACGATGCCGATTCGGTCACCTTCGTTAAGCCCTATGGTTACACCCTCAAAAACAGTACGGGTGGGGAATTCGATGTGCAGCTCTTCGCCGCCTAATAAATGTGCCACCTCTCTAGGCTACAGGCACCTCGGTGGTTCTGCCCTAGAAAAGTATGTATCTGCAGGCAGAGACCGTTCTTACATCTGGTGAAGATGTGAGGTGCTCTACTCCCTAGGCAGGTAAAATTATGGCGGGTAAGGCACAGCCCCACCTAGCGGGACCATAATGAGCGGAGCGCCATGTCAGATTTTAATGTTTCAACCCTTTTGCACAGGTTTGGGCACAAAAAAACCTCTGACTCTGCTGTGCCGCTTGTAAAAAAACAAGTTCTTTTTATCTGTACCGGAAATATAGCTCGTAGCGCGTCTGCGCAATATATCTCTCGTTCTAAAATTTCACCGGAGGCGCAGTGGACCTTTGACAGTGCTGGGATTGGTGCTGTGGTGGGCTCAGGTGTGGCCCCTCATGTTGATAGAGAGCTAGATGCTCGTGGCGTTGAATATGGTGCTCACCGGGCCAAACAGGTAACGGAGAAAATGATCGCTGAATCTGCCTTAGTCCTGGTGATGGAGAAGGAGCATCTTCACTGGTTGGTCCATGAGTGGCCGCAGTATCGGTCAAAAATTCACCTTCTGGGACAAATGGCACGGCTGCAGAAGCATGCGGGACGGCGCGTTGATCCGGTCGCCTTCATGCAACAGCGCGTCGAAGAGCCTTTAGCAGCCGATGAAATAGCTGACCCTTACCTCAGGGGTAAAGCTGCTGCCCAGAAGGCCATTCAGGAAGTCGAGAACGCACTTGATGTCATCATTCCCTGGCTAGGGTACTAAACTTTCGCGTGCGTTATAGCTCACTGTATTTCGTATCAGGGCATGACTTTGATACTATTTTGACTGTCTGTTCTCAAGGAGTTTTGCGTGAGTTCACCTCCAGAGCCAGTCAGTGATCCGCCATGGTGTAATTGGCAACACAGCGGCCTTTGGAGCCGTTATTCAAGGTTCGAGTCCTTGTGGCGGAGCTAGTCACCACGTTAAGCGTTGAAATAACCACCGGTGGCGATTCCCATATCACTCGAGGAGTCCACACATTGTGAGCACTGCAGTAGCGAAAGCACCGTCAGCCGTCATCGTTCTAGCAGCAGGTGCTGGAACCCGTATGAAGTCAGAGACTCCCAAGGTAATGCACCCTATTGGTGGGCGTTCCATGGTTGAGCACGCGATAGCAGCTGCTCAGGATCTTCGTCCCCAGCGTCTAGCTGTTGTGGTGCGTCACCAGCGTGACAAGGTAGCAGCCCACGTTACTGCCTTTGACCCTTCTGTCACCATTGTGGATCAGGATGACGTTCCCGGCACCGGTCGTGCAGTTGAAGTTGGCCTCCTGGGTCTTGACGAGAGTGCCACCGTTGAGGGAACCGTTGTCGTCACCTACGGCGATGTTCCTCTACTCCGCTCAGAAACACTCAAAGAACTTATCGCGGTTCATGAGCTTGATGGTAATGCGGTCACAGTTCTTACCACTAATATTGCTGATCCCGGTGCATACGGCCGCATCGTCCGCAATGCTGCTGGTGAAGTAACCGCCATCGTTGAGGCCAAGGACGCCACTGATGAACAGCTAGCTATCACTGAAATCAACTCGGGGATCTACGCCTTCGATGC
The DNA here is from genome assembly GCF_040946345.1 of Rothia sp. LK2492. Taxonomy (NCBI): domain Bacteria; kingdom Bacillati; phylum Actinomycetota; class Actinomycetes; order Micrococcales; family Micrococcaceae; genus Rothia; species Rothia sp. LK2492. The sequence goes on from NZ_JAYWLX010000002.1 coordinate 163,762, forward strand.
TGCTGTCCTTCGCGATTCGCTCAAGCAGGTGACCACCGATAATTCCCAGGGTGAAAAGTACATCACCGATGTCTTGGAGATTGCTCGCAACGCAGGTCACCGCACCAGTGCACTGGCGATTGAAGACCGTTGGGAAGTTGAAGGCGCTAACGACCGCGTACAGCTGGCCCAGCTGGGCCGCAAGCTCAATGACCGTCTGCTGGAGATGCATATGCGCAACGGCGTGACCATCGTTGACCCGGCAACCACCTGGGTTGATGTCACCGTCACCATCGAAAACGATGTCACCGTGCTACCTGGCGTCCAGTTGCAGGGAACCACCAGCATTGCCACTGGCTCCACTGTTGGCCCTGATTCCACTCTCAAAAACATCACTATTGGTACTGGCGTTATTATCGAACGTACCCACGGTTCTGAGTCAATGATTGATGCCGGCGCTACCGTTGGCCCCTTCGCCTACCTGCGTCCCGGCACCCATCTGCACGAAGACGGCAAGATTGGCACCTTTGTAGAGACCAAGAACGCTGAAATCGGTAAGGGCTCTAAGGTACCTCACCTGTCTTACGCAGGGGATGTCACCATCGGTGAGAGCTCCAACATTGGCGCGGCGTCCATCTTCGTTAACTACGATGGTGTCAACAAGCACCGCTCCACCGTAGGTAATAACGTGCGCATGGGCTCCGATAACATGTACGTCGCTCCTGTCACTATCGGTGATGGGGCGTATTCTGGAGCTGGGACCGTTATTCGCCAGGACGTCCCCGCTGGCGCCCTTGCAATCAACGAAGCCCCCCAACGCAATATTGAAGGCTGGGTTACCAAAAACCGAGCGGGTACTGAGGCTGCAGCTGCAGCCGAGGCAGCAACCTCTGAGGAGAACAAGTAATGACGGAGATTACTAATCCGGGCGAAAAGAAGATGGCCCTGCTGAGTGGTAGCGCCCACCCAGAACTTGCACAGCAGATTGCAGCTGAGCTGGGCAACGAAGTTCTACCTAGCTCCTCTTACGTTTTTGCTAACGGGGAACGCTATGTACGCTTTGAAGAATCAGTGCGCGGTGCAGATGCTTTTGTGATTCAGGCGCATCCTGCTCCCATCAATGAGTGGCTGATGGAACAGCTCATCATGATTGACTCCCTCAAGCGTGCATCGGCTCGTTCCATTACCGTGGTTTCGCCGTTCTACCCCTATGCCCGTCAGGACAAGAAGCATAAGGGCCGTGAGCCTATCTCCGCTCGTCTCATCTCAGATCTCTACAAGACTGCCGGTGCTGACCGTCTGATGAGCGTGGACCTGCACACTGCTCAGATTCAGGGCTTCTTTGATGGCCCCGTGGATCATCTGATGGCAATCCCCCTACTGGCAGAGTACGTAGCGAGCAAGGTTGATACCAAGAACGTCACCGTTGTTTCGCCCGATACCGGCCGCGTGCGCGTTGCTGAAGAGTGGGCAGAGCTTCTGGGCGGCGCGCCTCTTGCCTTTGTGCACAAGACCCGCGATATTAATGTCCCCAACCAGGCTATCTCAAAGACCGTGGTGGGCGATATTGAAGGCCGTACCTGCGTGCTCATCGATGACATGATCGATACCGGCGGTACTATTGCTGGCGCGGTGAAGGTGCTCAAGGATAACGGTGCAAAAGACGTCATTATCGCAGCTACCCATGCTGTCTTCTCACACCCTGCCGCTGAGCGTCTGGGCTCCTGCGGCGCCAGTGAGGTGGTAGTGACTAACACCCTGCCGCTGCGCGATGACCAGAAGTTCGAGAACCTGACAGTTCTATCGATTGCCCCTCTCTTGGGCCGGGCTATCAAGGAAGTCTTTGATGAAGGCTCCGTCACCAGCCTGTTTGAAGGCAAGGCTCACTAGCTACCATCACTTATGATCGTGCGGTTCCAGCTCAGTAGCTGGTGCCGCACGTTTTCATATTATGACTTGTCTCGGAGTAGTTGCCGAGTCACTACAAAAGGAGTCTGGTCATGAGAGTAGGTATGTTGTCTTCTTGGGATATGGAAGATCCATCCTCATGGTCTGGCGTAGTTTTGCCTGCTTGCCAAAGTCTTGCTGAAAAAGTTGAATTAGTACCTTTACAGGTGCCAAAAATTCGTGATTCTATGGTGGATCGTTTTCTTACACGGTTGCTCGGCCTCCTAAAGATTACCTACCTACCCGGTGATTCTTTCGCCACCTCCTTCCGCAAGGCACGGGCTGTGAAAAAGTTGCTGAATCAGCATCAAGTAGATGTAGTGGTATCGTTCGCAGCTGCCAAAGAGTCCTTGGGCGTGCCTGCCCATATTCCTCTAGTTCAGATAGCTGATTCGTCTTTTAAAGCCATAGTTAAGGCGTATTTTAAGCACCACAAAGTATCCCGCCTCACCCTGTTTCAAGGTGCGATGTTGGATCGTTGGGTAGCGCGTAGAAGTGATTATTTCTGTGTAGCCAGTGAATGGTCTGCCCAACAACTGATCAATGATAACGGGGTGAGCCCAGAAGCTATTCGCGTACTTCCTTTCGGTCCGGGAACTTCGCCTGTATCGGGGCCTTTAGGCTCTAAATCTACTGACCCAGGTATCGCTGTTCTCTTCATTGCATCTAACTGGGCCCGTAAGGGTGGGGAACGGGCTCTGAAGAGCTTTAGAAAAGCCCGTCTTGTGCGCCCTGAACTCACTCTCACAGTGGTGGGGGCACTACCGCTCGTAACTGAAACAGATGGAGTGAAGTTCTTACCACGCCAAACCCGTGAAGAATTATCTAGCTTGTATCGTTCCCACCACCTCTTATTAGAACCAACCGAGGCAAGCGCAGGTGGAGTGGTTGTGACTGATGCTCTCAACCACGGGTTGCCCGTACTTTCTACCCTGGTTGGTGGCATCCCCACCCTGGTTCGCCCGGGTGAAACTGGTTGGCTAGTATCGCCGGATAACGCGGTTGAAGAAATGGCAGAGCTGTTGGTAACTCTGACGCCGGCCGAATTGACCCGAGTTTCAGCAGCTGCTGAGCAAGACGCTGGTCAACGTTTGACCTGGGAGAACTGGTCAAAAGGAATGCTAGAAGTCTGTGAAAAATTGGCTCCTTAGTGATTCTAAGCCTGGCTGAGAATATGGAGTCTGAGCCCAAAACGTCGCCGCTACCACAATAGATGACGTTGGTATCCGCCCCGCAACATGATTCGATAGGGAGTAGAGAGTATGCGAAGAAGAGGAGGCCGTGTGCCATTACTTTCGGTCATTATCCCTTTTTATGGTGACCCCACCGATACCCTAGCGCTACTTGCAGAACTTGAATCTCAGGGAATCCCAGATTCCGTTGAAATTATCGTGTCAGATGACTGCTCACCCATCTCCTTCCCATCACATCAAGGTGTTACGGTAGTGCGCCGTAGCTCAAACGGTGGTTTTGGATCCAACGTCAACACCGCTGTTGCTGTTGCTAGGGGAGAGTGGGTGTTGATTCTCAACAGTGATTTGACCCCACCAGAGAACTTCTTAGTACGCATGATTCAGGCAGCCCAAGAGGAAGGAGCAGCCCTGCTGAGCCCTCACATCGTAGGCCACCGGGGTGAAAATCAGTGGGTAGGGAGGAAATTCCCCCTAACTCGCCATCACATGTGGGAGTGGTTTACTCCGGCGGCGCGATTACGCTCCACCGTATTCTGGCACGCGATGGTGGGGCACGATGTAACCTGTGTCAGCGGCAAGCGAGCTGAGCCTGATTGGCTGATGGGAGCCTGCATGATGCTCCGTCGTCAAGACTTCAACGCTGTAGGCGGCATGGATGAGCGATTCTTTATGAATAGCGAAGAAATTGACTTGCAACGGCGGTTGGCGGAACGGGGCACGAAGAGAGTCTTTCGCGGAGATATCGTAGTGGAGCACCTGGGTGGAGGCTCATCGGGGGCGTCCGCTCAACGTCGTCAGTGGGTATTGGACTCTCGTTTTATCTACAACGCTAAATGGGGTCAGGGGCAGCACCTGGCGTTAGCCCTTAAACTGACGAGCTATGCAAACTTTTTCTTTAACATGATCCGAGTCATCCGCAATAAAGCGGTGACCCCGCGCGCTGGTCTGCGCGAGGAGCTGGCCTTCATCAAGAGAGCAGAGCACAAAAAATAATGTCAAAAAAACTGCTGATTATCAGCCCTGCCTTTCACGGCTACTGTCACTCTATTGCCGATGGTTTCAGGGGCTTAGGTTACGAGGTCACTGTTCATCGCTATGATGCCTTTGACACGGTGAAAGATAAGGTAAGAAATAAGGCGCTCTACGAGTTGCCCTCAAAGCTTGGATTTGACGGGCAGAAAGCTGCAGAAAAAGCAGCGACATCTAAAGCGCTTGAAGTCATAGAGCAGGTTAAACCCGATAAGCTGATCGTCATTAAGGCTGATACTCTGGGCGACAACTTTTGGCAGGCTGTTTCGGATCGAAAAGTCCCCTACTTGCTGTGGCTCTACGATGACTTGAAACGTCACCGCTACACCTTTGAGTTCCTACGCAGCCTTCCAGCTGTGGTCAGCTACGCGCGGTCTGAGGCAGAAAGTTTTGCTGCTGAGGGAATCAACGCTCACTTCGTAGCTAATGGATACGACCCCAAGCTGGCAGCTTTTCCGACAACCCGCGTCCCTGAAATTGTGTTTGTTGGATCCCGCTACGAAAATCGGGAAACTATACTCCTCGCTTTGAAGGACGCTGGTCTGTCGGTGCGTGCCTACGGCCGAGGCTGGTCACATCATCCCTTTGACCGCCTAAGAACGTGGGAACTTAAGCGCCCTAATCTCCCGGCTGAGCGTGATATTCCCTTGCACGAAGCCTACCGGGTACAGGCAGCTGCTGCTGCATCTTTGAATGTACATGGGTTACAGGCGGGTCTTGCCATGCGCACTTTCGAGGTGCCCGGTATGAATGGTCTTCAACTGATTGATCGCCCCGATGTTGCTGAGTTCTATGAGATTGGCAAGGAAGTCCTGCTCTATCAGAGCACAGAAGAATTGATTGAGCTGTGCCAGCATATTATTGCCGATCCCAGGTGGAGCGATTCCATCCGTGCCGCCGGCCTCAAACGTAGCCAGGCTGAGCACACCTTCTTCCACCGAGCACAGAGCATGGATGCGCTATGGGTCTAAAATACCCCACCGATCTTGAAGCATGGGGCAAATGGCAAGCAAACTCTAAACCAGAACGCAGAGTAAAAGACTTTGTTCAGGTTTGCTTGCGGTTAGCACCCGGAAAAAACAGTGGGGTTGCCCAAGAAGCGGCTGAACCTCAAGCCGGAATTCTGCACCTTCGCGGCTCGTCTCCACGCCTGCTGGTTGTACTGGACTCTACTTCACCTACATCTTTATGCTCTCTGGTGCGCCCTCTGCAGTTTGTCGACGATGTAGATATCGCGGTGTGGGCCCCGCAGGATGTCTCGGCTCAACTGCCTGGTCAAAGTGATAAATGGCGCTGTGAACCGGCTAGCGATATGGATCTTTGCGCACTCACAGAAGTGGTGACCGTGATGGCTCTAGGGCACTACATGGGATTCGGGGGTGCAGCATACCGGCTGACCCAGCGCACCGGCGCCCGGTTCGTGACCGTTCAGCATGGTCTGCACACTCCTTACGCCCCACCTTTGGCTCCAGGAACTCACCTCTTAGCTTTTAGCGAGGCTGATGCTCATTTCTGGATTTCGGACCGAACTGATGTTACCTATGATGTAGTGGGTTCTCAGCTCTTCTGGGATGCAGCGCAGAAGCCCAAGGTAGATATAACGGAGCTGGGGGAGCCAGTAGTCTTCCTGGGTCAAATGCACGGTGCAGAGTTGCCGCGCGCCTCCTTTGTAAGGGCCACCCTTAAGTTCGTTAAAAAACACGGGGCAGTCTATCGACCGCACCCTCAGGAGAAAGATAAACTATCAAGAGTAGTTCATGCCCTCATGAAAAAGATGGGTGTGACGATTGATGAATCTCAACAGCCTTTGAACCAGGTGAACAACCCTGTTGTTGCTATCTTTTCAACAGGCATCATTGAAGCGGCTATTCGCGGCGTGCCCTCCTGGGCTTATCACCCTGACCCCCCTGAGTGGCTCATGGAGTTTTGGGAACGTTATGGCATGAGTCAATGGGGAGATTCTCCGACACCGTCTCCTTCGCTTCCGCAGATAGAACCGGCCCGATCAATCGCTACTATCATCACTCAACAGTTGGAGAAGTAAAGATGCGTGTGTTGTGTGTTATTCCGGTTCGCGGCGGTTCTAAAGGCATTCCTCGCAAAAATATCAAGCCGATTGCGGGCAAGCCGCTGGTAGCCTGGACCATTGAACAGGCTTTAGCCGCTCAGACCGCTCTCGCGGGTGAACACACGGTTGATGTGCTGGTTTCAACCGATGACGCTGAGATAGCAGAGGTAGCTCGCGCACACGGCGCCCAGGTACCTTTCATGCGCCCCACCCACCTGGCAGAAGACACTACTGCCACCGAGCCTGTGGTTGAACACGCCATCGAGTTTTACACAGCCGCGGGTCAGCGTCCGGACGCAGTAATGCTCTTGCAAGCAACCAGCCCGGTGCGCCTACCGGGAACCTTAGAACGCGCTATCCGTCAGTTTTCTGTCTCGGGCTCAGACTCTATGGTGGGCGTTATTCCTATTGGTCCTTTCATCTGGACTGCTACCGAACCGCCCACCGCCCAGTATGAGGTCATGGCCCGCCCCCGCCGCCAAGAACTGACCCGTGAAACCTTTCGCTACCGTGAAAACGGGTCTATGTACATCACTAAAACCGAGCTCTACGAGACCCTACATAACCGTTTAGGCGGAGCAATTGAGCTATTTATGCTTGATGAGGTAGAGGGTGTGGACATTGACGCCATGATTGACTTCACCGTAGCTGAACATCAACTTAAACAGACTTTCTCAACAGAAGAAAACGAAGGTTAACCCCGATGAATATCGAACGTAATATCACCCCCTACATCGTTTTCGCTGAGGATCCGGTATTAACCGCTCTGCAGAAGATTTCTGCCAACCAGCAGCGCATTATCTTCCTGGTCAATGAGTCTGGCTACCTGCAGGGCGCCCTATCTGACGGGGATTTCCGCCGCTGGCTCATCGCTAACCCGGCTGCCAGCCTAGAAACTTCAACCTTTGAGGTCGCCAACCTCACCCCCAAAACCGCTCCCTTCGGGGCATCCCCTGCAGAGCTCCAGGGTGAGTTCGCCCAGGGAATTTCCCTGCTACCTCTGGTCGATGAGCGTGGCCACTTGGTAGCTATTGCCGTGGACGAGCAGAACGTTCTGCGCATTGGACGAACCGAAATCTCTGAGGACTCACCCGCTTTCATTATTGCCGAGATCGGCAATAACCATCAGGGTGACGTTGACTTTGCCAAGCGCCTGGTTGACCTGGCCGTTGAAACCGGCGCTGATGCCGTGAAGTTCCAGCTACGAGATATGGACGCTCTCTACCGCCAGGCTGGCTCAAAAAGCGCTGGCGAGGACCTGGGCGTGCAGTACACCCTTGATCTGCTGCGTCGCTTCTCATTTAATGTTGATCAAATGTTTGAGGTCTTTGACCACGTCAAGCAACACGATATGGACATCATGTGCACCCCTTGGGACGCTCCCTCGGTACAGGCACTGGTGGACTACGGTGTGCAGGGCCTGAAGGTAGCATCTGCTGACCTCACCAATCACGAACTTCTGCGGGATATGGCTTCTCGTGGTCTGCCCATGCTGGTTTCAACCGGTATGAGCCGTGAGGAAGAAATCCGCGAATCGGTCAACCTGTTGCGTTCAACTGGTGCTTCCTACGCCCTGCTCCAGTGCCAGTCCACCTACCCGGCGCCCTTCAAAGACGTCAACCTGGCCTACATGGATCGCTTGGCTGAAATTGGTCAGTCACTAGTGGGTTACTCCGGCCACGAACGCGGCTACCACGTTCCCATTGCGGCTGTTGCCCGCGGCGCAAAAATCATTGAAAAGCACTTCACCACCGATAAAACCCTGGAAGGCAACGATCACACTGTCTCGTTGCTACCTGAAGAGTTCAAGGCAATGGTGACCCAGATTCGTGAAGTTGAAGAGTCCATTGGCACCGCAGCACCACGCGAGGTTTCTACCGGTGAGCTGATGAACCGCGTCAACCTGGCCAAATCGCTGGTAGCTACCCGCACCATCGCTCAGGGCGAGGTGGTCTCAGAAGCCGATGTTGAGGTTAAATCACCTGGCCGCGGTCTGCAGCCCAACTACCTGCCTCAGCTGGTGGGCCGCACCATGCAGCGTGAGGTTGAGGTTGGTAGCTTCTTCTTCGAAGGAGATCTTAAAGATGACCTGGTCACCCGCCGAGATTTCAAGTTCGACCGTCCTTGGGGTCTGCCGGTTCGTTACCATGACTACAAGCCTCTGATTGAGGACGCCACGCCTGACTTCCTGGAATTCCATTTCAGCTACAAGGACCTCGAAATCAATATCGATGATGTCTTTGACCGCAAGTTGGGCATGTCCTTCACCACCCACCTGCCCGACCTCTTCGCAGGTGACTTCTTGGTAGACCTGGCATCCCGTGACCAAGACATCTGGGAACGCTCCATAGCTGAAGTTCAGCGCACTATCGACATCACCCGCGATCTGACCCGCTACTTCACCCTGGATAATGACCCCATCATGGTGGTCACTATGGGCGGCTTCACCAAGGACGGCCACATCGCACCGGCAGCCCGCGTCGATAAGTATGAGCGCATCGGTGAAGCGCTGAAGCACCTTAATACCTCAGGTGTGCGTCTTTCGGCTCAGACCCTGCCCCCTTACCCCTGGCTCATGGGTGGGCAACAGTTCCACAACCTCTTCCTTGACCCTAAAGACACCGCCGACTTCTCAGACACCTACGACACCGAGCTCTGCTTGGATATCTCCCACACCATGCTGGCCGCTAACTTCCTTAAGATGCCGCTGAGTGAAGCCGTTGAGCTTCTAGCGCCGCGCTCTAACCACCTGCATCTAGTGGACGGCGTTGGCGTAGACGGCGAAGGCGTACAGGTCGGTGAAGGTGACGTGGACTGGGCAGCTTTGGGCAAGCAACTGCGCGAACTCAACCCCACCGCTTCCTTCATTCCCGAAATCTGGCAGGGGCACGTTAACAACGGCGAGGGATTCTTCACCGCACTAGATCGGTTGGAAAAGTGGCTGTAAGCCATTCTTTACCGGTGGCGCTCCACTGTGTACCGGTCCCAGGCTTTGGTGGCGTAGCTCGGCATATCAGCGATATCGCTGAAGCCGGGCTACCCGGTTACCGCCTGGTGGTGCTCTGCCCGCCAGGCGCACTTTCTGCTCGGCTTAAAGAACTAGGTGCTGAGGTGCTAGAAGCAAACTTTGGCACGGACGCTGGCCTCATGGTGTCCTTACGCACCCTCACCAGCATCATCGAAAACTTACAGCCGGCTATAGTTCATAGTCACCTAGCCTACGCTGATGTAGTGGCAGCTATCGCCGTCAACCGGCTCAAAGCGCGCAGGGTGTTGCACCGCTCCACCCATCTCCCACAGCTCTTTACCACCGAGCACGGCATCGCCGGAGACGACACCGTGTACCACGGCTCATCCTGGCGCTCACGTCTCATGCAGACGGTCCACCGTGCCCGGCTCTGGGGCACAGATGGGGCACTCGCTGTTTCACAGTCCACCGCTGATCAGATGAGGCGTCAATGGGGCGCTCGCAAGGTGGGCGTGCTGACTAACGGTATTGACCTTTTGGGTATAACTCAGGCAGTTGCGTCGCAGCGAGTTGTCCCTGATTCCCATCAGTTGAGGGTTCTTTCGCTCTCCCGTTTAGCTCCTGAAAAAGGGCTGGATGTTCTGATTGATGCCTTCTCCCTACTGCAGCAACAGGTACCGGGTGCATCCCTGGAGATAGCGGGTGAAGGTGAGCTTTTACCCCAACTTCAGCAGCAGATTAAAAAGCTTGGACTTGAGGAATCGGTGAGTTTCCCCGGTTTTGTTGATTCTCTAGCTGCTATGGGCCGCTCTGATGTTTTGGTTCAGCTTTCGGTGTGGGAGAACTGCTCCTACACCCTGCTGGATGCCAAGGCCGCTGGTCTAAAGGTGATAGCAACAGCGGTTGGCGGTAACCCTGAAATTCTCTCGGGTGCAGAGATGGTTCCATCACTGAGGCAGATGAACCGCCATATAGCTGCAGCGCTGGTTGCCAAGAAGGTACGAGAGGCACAAGATCTACCTAACACAACCTTCGAATGGACTACTACGGAACAGATGACCAGCCGCTTGGCTGATTACTACGGGGAGGGGCAAGATGTCTATCATCGGAATAAGCGATGAAGGAAAACTGACCCTGGGGCAGAAAACCATCGGGCAGCAGGTCAAAGATTGGGGCCAGCGCGCCAAGGTTGAGGTCTCCCAGGTTCGTGTTCCTGAGTTTCTGCTTTTCGCGTCCCTGATTTACGGGCAACCCGTACCGGGTGTGGGCCTACCCTTTAACCAGCTCATGGTCTTTATCATTGTGCTTTACGCAATGAGCCACAAGCCGCTTTTCTCATTAGGTAAATGGTCCCGTCTCTTTATTCTGTTCGGCGCTATATTGAGCTATATTGCCATGGTCTCCGCGTTCGCTGACCCCAGCGATTACGCAGCGGACTGGACGAGGCGGTGGGTGCGCCTTGCTGTAACAACCCTTCTGATTTACGTTATAGCGGTAGGCCAAGTTCACCTGCGGTCAGCGATTTTAGGCTACTCTGCAGCGTTGGTCGTTAACGCGGCGCTCTTCTTTGGAGGGATAGCCCCTGATACCTACGGCGGATATCTGACAGGTTATCTAGGCGATAAGAACTATGCTGGTCTGGTTCATGTTCTCTTCGGTTTGCTGATTATGACGGCTTTTACTAAACGGTGGCAGCAGGTCACGGTTTTCTTGATGTCCTGCGGTCTGTTATGGACCACAGGTTCCCGTACGTCCTTAGGTGCGTTGGTTTTTGCCTATCTTTGGATTCTTATTGCTCCTCGTCTGGTGCCGCTTGCTAAGGTGGCTCTGATGGGCGCTTTCTGGTGGCTCCTTGGCTTTTTAACGGAGGATTACTCGCAGGCAGAAGTTTTTGGTGATCGAGCGGGAACCGACGAACTACGGTCACGTATTGATGCTATGTCATGGGCCAAGGTGCAGGATACCGGCTTCTTCGGCCAGGGACTGGGCGAAGCATATATCTACGATGTGGCTGATGAACGTACCTGGTTCTTTCACAACTCCTACTGGTCAGCTTTCGTCGAAGGCGGTTGGCCTTGGGCTATAGCTCTGGTTGCTATTACTCTTTTTGTTGCTGTGCGCCCCCTGAGCAAGAACCCGGGCTGGAATAAATACCAAGTTATTGCCCAGGGTTTGGGTATTGCGTTATTGGTCTGTGCCCTGCGTTTGGGTGAGGTTTTCTATACACTTCCTTGGGCCATCGCAATGGGCTACGTCTTGCGTGCTTGGGTGATTAGTCTACCGAGCAATGAAAAGGTTCCCCTGTTCGGGTACGACAAAGAGATTATGGATGTTAAACGATGAGTAGTTCATTGCAGGCCTCGGTTATTATCTGCGTCAAAAATGGTCAGGATTTCTTGAGGAGGCAGCTCGATGCTGTGACGGCCCAAGTCACAAACCCTAGAATCAGCTATGAGATTATTGTGGTTGATAACGGGTCAACTGACGGAACCCCGCAGGTGATTCAAGAGTGGCTAAAAACAGTTAGAGCGAACGGTCTCATCAAAACTTTCTCTCAGCCTCATCTGAAGGGGATTCCCACTGTAAGAAACTTCGCAGCGCAACAGGCCGAAGGTGAGCTCTTGCTTTTTTGTGATGCTGATGATGAGGTGTCATATTCTTGGGTTCAAGCCTATATTGACAGATTAAACGGGCAAGAAGCACTTGCCGGTGGTTTGATAGAAGCTTATGACTCTGCAGGGGTAGCTCATCCGGGCTTTTTCCCTCACAGTCTTATACAGACGACATATCTACCGCATGTTGGTAACTGTAATTGTGCAGTAAGTCGATCTATCTTTTTCGCTGTGGGTGGCTATGACCAATCATTACCTACCTATGGTTTTGAAGACGTTGATTTCTCATGGCGGGTACAAGAGGCTGGTTTCCCCATTATCTTCGTTGAAGAAGCCCGTATACGGTTTCAAATTAGCGGTTCTACTGCGTCCTTTAGAAAGAAGTTCCTTTTGGGAAAGGGGAGGGTCCTGATGGCCCGTCGGTACCCTAGTTACGATTCTGAAACCTATAGTGTCGGTTATTGCACCAAAAAAATCATCAGAGTTGCTTCTGAAATTATTCACAGATTTCGTAAGGAAAGAACCTTTAACCGGCGTGAGCTATCAGTTCTAGTAGCGAGCTTCGGTAATCTATACGGTGCTCTTTTCTATTCAGGCAAGAATAGACAACCCGCCCCTGAACTTCTACCACTTTCTGAGGTATAGCTGTGGATATTGTTATTGCTACAAACAATGGTGATATGGGGGGCGGGGAGGTCATGCTACTCAACATCGCCAGAGCGCTCCGTACCCTTGGCCATAAAGTGACCGTCGTTGTCCCCGCCCAACCCGACGAGCTACTTGACGCTGCGCGAGATGAAGGCTTTACCACCCTTGCCTTACCGGCAACAGACCGCAAGACTTACATGGCTCAGTTACGAGCATGGCGCGCTCGTAACCGTAATGCTTTGCTTTGGTGTAATGGACTGGTGCCTTCACTTGCCACGGCGGGCGACAAAAACCGAATTATTCACCTCCACCAGCTCCCTGCCGGTTCCCAAAAGGTAGCTTACCGGTTGGCAAAAAAAGGAGCTCGCGCCGTCCTAGTACCCAGTCACTTCATGGCGTCTCGCATTAAGAATGCAACCGTTCTAGAGAACTGGGTTTCAGAAGTTTCAACCCCCATAAATAAATCGAAAGATAGGAGCGAACTCGCGGTTGGTTTCTTCGGCAGAGTATCAGAAATCAAGGGTACCCACCTGCTGGCGGAAGCTCTATATCAGCTCAATCAAAAAGGGACGTTGAACTACCGTCTTATCATTGGTGGCAAAGCAAAATTCATTGCGAAGGCAAGCCACAATCGCGTTAAGGATGCGCTCCACAAGGTTGAAAGTAGTGTCACCCACCTGGGGTGGGTGACACAAAATGAATTCTTCCAATTAGTTGATTGCGTGGTCATGCCCTCACTTTGGGAAGAGCCCTTTGGCTTAGTTGCGGCTGAGTCGATGAGTGCTCGGGTGCCTCTCATCGTCTCTAGTTCAGGTGCACTCCCTGAGATCCTTGGTTCTGACTACCCCTTCATTGTCCCTCGGGGAGAAGTGCAGCCAATTATCGTTGCCTTAGAAAATTTAGCTCATATGATGGAGCACCAAGACAACGAGCTTTCAGATATTCTGAGTGATAACTATTGGCGTTGGCAAGAGAACTATTCACCTGATGCTGGCAAAGAACGTATCAGGCGCTTGCTGCAAGATTTTGAAGGGTAACCCCTCCATGAGCACATATTCAGCGGCCGTCATTATTCCTACACGTGGCGGAGCCTCAAAACTTCACTACCCTCTGGACGCTCTTGAACAGCAAACAGAGAAAGACTTTCAGGTCATCGTTGTGATTGATGGTGATATCGATGATTCAGCTTCGGTAGTGCAAAGATACATCGAGCGTTCCACCCTGAATCTTTCTATGATTGTCTTCGATGAAAACCGGGGTCGAGTTGCAGCTCTGAACGCTGGTCACAACGATGCTGATGCTGATGTGCTAATCCGCTGTGATGATGACTTGCAACCAGCAACCGACTACATAGCGCAGCACCTTTCACACCACCGTGGAGAGAAGGAGGTCGGTGTCATTGGTATCTATAAGAACGTACTGCCCGACACGCCCTACGCCAGGTTTTATGGACGATACCGCGATGAAAAGTTTAGGCAAGATGCTTATTCGTGCCCCTCAAGCCGCCAGTGGGTGTACTGGGCTGGGAACGTCTCTATGTCCCGCACCCTCTTCCAACAGCTAGGAGGTTATGATGAACGCTACCGTCTATACGGATGGGAAGACGTTGATATGGGGTATCGGCTCTACCAGGCAGGCGCAAAAATTGTGATCGATCCCCATCTAGCTACCCATCATTATGTGGCGGCTACTACCACTGCTAGCCGCGCTAAGCGAGCTCTTTACTCAGGAGCTGCGCGGAACATCTTTGTCGACCAGCACGGGAGCACTGCTCTGGGATCACCCAAACCTACGGGGGTATGGGGGCTGGCTGTAAGGTCAATTGCTAAACTTTCCACGGAAACTAATGTAAAGTATGTGGGAAATGCCATTGATACCGTTGCTGATAAGATCCCTCCGCGATTGGCTGAAAAACTGATTTCCTTGATTGTTGAGTCAGCTAGTTATGCAGGGATTACCCACCCTCAACGCGCACAGAAGAACTTCTAACCGAATGACTTTGCTCTCTATACGTTCTCGCACCACCACAGGTGACGGCCAGACAGCTGGCACAGTCCCTCTTGCTATAGCTCATGATTATCTCACCCAACGCGGTGGAGCTGAACGAGTGGTCCTTGCCCTTCATAAGGCTTTCCCCGACGCCCCCATTTACACAACCCTCTACGATCCAGAGAATACTTACCCAGAGTTTAAAGACTGCCAGATTATTACGTCACCTCTGAATCACTTTAAAATCTTCCGCAAAGACCACCGCCTTGCACTCCCTCTTTTACCATTCTTTTCCAGCCGTTTGAAGGTCGATGCTCACAGGGTCGTAGTATCAACTACAGGTTGGGCTCACGGGTTCGACGTTCCTCATGACGCTTTGGTCTACTGCCATTCACCGGCGCGATGGATCTACCTTACCGATCAATATCTAGGTAACCGCCTCAACAAGGGTCTAGCCAGGATTTTTAAGACAATGAGACCCTTCCTACGCAGGTGGGACCGGGCAGCTGCTATGAGACTGCCTAATTACGTGGCGAACTCAAGCATCATTCAGCAACGAATTTTTGATGTCTATGGCAAAAGAGCTGATATTATCTTTCCTCCCTACTCAGTGCAGAACGGGGAGCCACAAGAGCCGATTGCCGGTCTCGAGGATTTCATGGAGCGCGGCTATTTCATGATTGTTTCGCGGCTACTTCCCTACAAAAACGTTCAGCATGCAGTAGAGGCTTTTTCAGGTCTTGACCACCAGCTATTAGTGGTGGGGGCCGGTCCTATGCTGGATGAGCTCAAATCAATGAGCACCCCAAATGTTGCTTTCGTATCCAATATTTCTGACGCTCAAATGCGCTGCGCCTATGCGGGTTCGACAGCCTTACTGGCTGTGTCCCACGAGGATTTTGGTATTACCCCTCTTGAAGGTGGAGCTTTCGGCAAGCCAACCATCGCACTACAAGCTGGGGGTTTTCTCGATACTATTTCTGAAGGTATCAACGGGGCTTTTATTAATACTCCCAGCGTTCAAGATATTAGAAAAGCTGTCCAAGAATTAGATTCGCAGCAGTATTCTGCAGAGGCCATCAAAGCTCATGTTAAGAGGTTCAATGAAGAGCGGTTTATCCATCAGATGAAAGCTCGTTTGGTTCAGACCTCTTAGGATTCACTCACACGGTGTAGAAGCCCCTGGTTGAGAAGAGAATCGAGGAAAACGAGCACGCTTTCAGCGATGGTCTCGCGCGGCAATCCGTAGATATCACTGATTTCAGTAACAATTTCCTCGGTACTGGCGGGCTGATCTAAAATTTCCCAGATGACTGTGCTCGGGCCTTTGAGCACAGCAATCTCAGACGTCAGAAGGTTAGCAAGATATGACGTATCGTCGTGAGGTTCCGGGCGTTCAAAGCCCATGATGAAAGCTGTGTGCGGGGAGCGGTATAGTTTTTCTGTCACGATAATACTTTCCCTACTTTCCCCACACCCGAAAACGGCTGAAAAACTTTTCCCGAATTTCCTGAGGGCTCGGTTGGTGTCCTAGCTCCATGGCTAGATGGTCTCTGTTGACTCTAAGAATGCTGAGCAGAACCCTAGTTTTTCTCCTTGGACCTTGAGCATGATTGAACCGTGCCCACCACTGAAGATAGAGGGGTGTCTCCTCTGATACCGATTTCCATAGAAGATAATCCGGGTGCTTATCGAATCGCTCTATCTCACCAAGCGCTGCGGCGAAAGTTAATTCAGCCCCCAAATCAGGCACGCGATCCCTCATTGTTTGCCAGTCTGCAGACGTTAAGGAGCTGTGCAAATGGTCGATGTCAGAATTGATCTGAGTTGCAGAACGGGCGGCGTGAACTATAACAAATATCCTGGAGTCAACTAAGGACGGTAGAAAACAGGGGTAGTGAGCGATTTCGCGAACACGGCGATGTTGCCATAGGGTGTCGAAGGCGGAACCCTGAGCGTTCCCGATACCAGGGAAGTAACGATGAATATCTGCCAGACCCCACGAACCGTGATAAAGAGTCATAGCGTGCTCAAAGATAGACCCTGTCTCGAAGTGAGCCTTAATCTCCCACCCGTCTTTTAACGCTGACTGAACTAACCGGTCTAGATGCTCTGGGCGTACCAGAATATCCACGTCAGTGCTGCTTCTGCCCGGAGGGTAGATTTCTTCAGCGAAGGCGTAACCCTTAATATGCAAGATATCTACGCCACTCTTCTCGGCAAGGTGTTGGAAATAAGCGTGTGACAACTGCATTCGAATATGCAAAGGTACATCAATGACCGGGGAAGTTGGAGAAGCAGGGTTATGAGACATAGCGCCTAGGAGGTTCAAATACAGGTGAGTATGTACATACAGTTTATGCCAGCTTACTCGGGGAGTATAGCTGGCATAAACAGGCAAGAGCCCAAAAAATCAGGCACTAACTACGGTACTAGGCCTTAGACTTAGCCTTTTTAGCAGAGCGTTTGCTGCCCTTCTTTGACTGTTCGTCCTTGCCGTAGTAACTGTTATAAGCGCCGTTAGAGCTGTAGGCAAAACCGTAGTAGGAGTTACCCAGACCTGTGCGAGGTGCCCGGTTAATAACCAGCCCAAGAATCTTGGCGTTAACCGCTCGCAGATTCTTAGCTGCTTCTGCCAGGTTTTCTTTGCGAGTCTTACCTACGGCGCCCACGAGTACAACGCCATCTACAGAGTTTGAAAGTAAGGAAGCGTCGGTAACGGGGAGAACGGGTGGAACGTCAATTACTACCGTGAACTCTTGAGAGAGCTCGTGGATGAGCTGACGCATCTTGTCTGAGCCCAGCAGCTCTGAAGGGTTCGGGGGTATGCGACCTGCAGGAAGAATAAAGAGCTGAGTATCCTCAAACTGTTGAACTGCATCAGCCAGCTCAACCTGACCAGCCAATACCTGGGTAAGACCTACCTTTGAGTCCACCTTAAACTTCTTAGCGATGGTGGGGCGGCGTAAATCAGCATCAATAATAACGGTAGGCTGATCAGCATCTGCCAGAGCGCGCGCAAGCGAAGAGGAGACAGTTGATTTGCCTTCACCAGGTTCTGCGGAGGTAATAATAAATGAACGAGGGGGGTTATCCACGTTGACGAAGCGCAGATTGGTGCGCATCTGGCGGATAGCCTCTTGCGAGATGTGGTCTTTATTAGCGGAGAGAATGTTCTCTTCACTGAGTTCATCTGAGACCGGCAGAACACCAAGCACACCTGCATCAGTCGCTTTCGTGGCGTCGTCTCGCGTCCGAAGTTTAGTATCCACAGTACGACGGAGCATCACAGCAGCCAGCACCAGAGCGAGACCCAAGCCCGCTCCGATTAGCACTAGCTTAGAGGTATCAGGGCTAGTGGGTGAGGGGTTAAGAGCTGCATCTTCAAGAGGGATAACCCTCACGGAGCTTGATCCCTCCAAGTCGTTGACAACCTTAGCAACTGCTTCAAGAGAGCTATTGGCAAGAGCCTGAGCTGCTTCGGGGCTGGATGCAGTCGCTGAGACACTAATGAGTGCAGAGTTTGAGTCCACGCTTGCGGTGAGACTTTCTTGAATCTCCCCCCTCGTAAGGTTAATCTCAGGGTTTGCAGCAATAATCTCATCAGCGACAGCTGAGCTTTTAATGAGCGATAGGTAGGCAGTGGCCTTCTCTTTGGCTGCGACCGAGCCAGAGATAACATCGTTTATGCCGCTATCTTCGCCCACCGTCACAAAACCGGTAGACGATGAAGCGTAGACGCGGGGCTGTAGGAGCGAATATCCAAAGCCCATGAGAGCGCCGACCAGCAAGCCAATGAGTAACAGTTTAAGATTGGCACGCACCATGCGCAGAAAATCAAGGATGGTCATAGAAACCTATATCTAGTGTAAGTGAGGGGGGTGTTTAATCATTGATTTTATCAGTGCAGGGGTACTGAAAGGGATCTCAGTCTGTGAACGGTTTAACACAGCGGGTTCTTTTTTCTCGCCCTTTACCCCCGGGAGCAACGAGTACTCCGAATGCTTACTTCATGAGGTTGAGCAAGTACTGGCCATAGCCGCTCTTGATGAGAGGTTGCGCCATTTCTTCAAGCTTCTCGTCAGTAATCCAGCCCATGCGCCACCCAATTTCTTCGGGTGACCCAATGGATAGACCCTGCCGGGCCTGCACGGTGCGAATAAAGCTTGAAGCGTCTGCTAAAGAATCGAAGGTGCCGGTATCTAGCCAGGCCGTGCCGCGAGGTAGAACCTCAACCTGCAGTTTGCCCTGTTCAAGGTAGATTCTGTTGAGGTCGGTGATTTCTAGTTCACCGCGAGGTGAGGGCTTAATATTCTTGGCGTATTCAACAACATTGTTGTCATAGAAATATAGCCCGGGGATAGCGTAATCACTCTTGGGTGCCTGAGGCTTCTCTTCGATGGAGATAGCCTTGAAGTTTTCATCAAATTCAACGACACCGTAGGCGGTCGGGTCAGCTACACGGTAGCCAAAGACCGCGGCACCGTCGACGTCGCTGTATTTACGTAACTGATTACCTAGACCTGGGCCATAGAAGATATTGTCGCCCAGCACGAGCGATACTGACTCCTGGCCGATGTGCTCTTCGCCCAGCAGGAATGCCTGCGCTAGTCCATCGGGGGAGGGCTGAACTACATAGGAGAAGTTAACGCCGAACTGTGAACCGTCTCCCAGCAAACGCTGGAACTGAGCTTGGTCCTGCGGGGTAGTAATGATGAGGATGTCTTGAATCCCAGCCAACATCAGCGTTGAGATGGGATAGTAAATCATCGGCTTGTCATAAACCGGGGTGAGCTGCTTGCTAATGCCTAATGTGATGGGGTGAAGGCGTGAGCCTGTGCCACCCGCGAGTAGAATTCCCTTCATCCTTTTATTGTGGCATGAATGGCAGTGTTTTCACCCCCAAGCCGCAGCAATAAACACCATGATGTACCTTAGTCTGGTTACATGGGTAAAATTCTTGTGACCGGCGGCGCCGGCTTTATTGGTTCTAATTTCGTGCACTACCTGTTGGAGAATACCGACCACAGCGTAGTGGTGCTCGATAAGATGACGTACGCAGCGAACGAGATGTCTTTAGCCGGTTTGCCGGCAGACCGTTTTGAGTTGGTCAAGGGCGATATTGCTGACACGGATATCGTTGACCCTCTGGTAAAGGCCGCAGATGCAGTAGTGCATTACGCAGCGGAGTCTCATAACGATAACTCCCTGAATGATCCCACCCCCTTTATTCACACCAACCTTATTGGTACCTTTACTCTCTTGGAAGCTGTCCGTCGGAACAAGACGCGCTACCACCACATCTCTACCGATGAGGTTTTTGGGGATCTTGAACTCGATGATCCCGCTAAATTTACTGAGACTACCCCCTACAACCCTTCCTCCCCGTATTCCTCCACCAAGGCCGGTTCTGACCTCTTGGTACGCGCATGGGTTCGGTCTTTCGGTATTGAAGCAACGATTTCTAACTGCTCCAACAATTACGGCCCTTACCAGCACATTGAGAAGTTCATTCCTCGCCAAATCACCAATATTTTGGCGGGTATCCAGCCCAAGCTCTACGGTGAGGGTCTGAACGTACGCGACTGGATTCATGCCTCAGACCACTCTTCAGCAGTGCATACTATTTTGGAGAAGGGAAAAATTGGCGAAACTTACCTTATCGGTGCAGATGGGGAAGTGAATAACATCACTGTTCTGCGCTCAATTCTTCGCCTGATGGGTCAGTCTGAGGACGCCTTTGAGCATGTTGTTGACCGCCCTGGCCACGACCTGCGCTATGCCATCGACGGTAGCCGCCTACGCGCGGAGCTGGGCTGGGAGCCTCAGTTCACTAACTTTGAAGCTGGCCTCAAGGACACCATCGCCTGGTACACCGATAACCATGCTTGGTGGGAACCCCTTAAGGCTGAGGTCGAGGCTAAATACGCTAAGGTTGGCCAGTAATGCCCAAGAGCTTGACTATTCATACCACTGACATTCCCGGGCTGCTGGTTATTGACATACCTCAGCACGGTGATAACCGCGGCTGGTTCAAGGAGAACTGGCAGCGTGAGAAGATGGTCGCCGCTGGCCTGCCTGACTTCGCGCCTGTGCAGAATAATATTTCCTTTAACGCCGCTGCCGGAACTACTCGCGGTATCCACGCTGAACCGTGGGATAAGTATGTTTCTGTGGCGACAGGTCGCATTTTTGGCGCCTGGGTTGACTTGCGCGCTGGGGATTCCTTCGGTGCTACTGTAACCGTCGAACTGGGCCCAGACACCGCGGTCTTTGTGCCCCGAGGTGTAGGTAATTCATTTCAAACACTTGAGGACAACACGGCCTATACCTATCTGGTAAATGATCATTGGTCAGCAGATGCTGTGGACGGCTATAAGTTTCTCAACCTAGCGGATGAAACGGTGGCGGTGCCCTGGCCTATCTCTCTGGAGAAAGCAGAACTGTCGGAGAAGGACAGGGCTCACCCACGTCTTGCAGATGTAGAACCCCTGCAACCAGCACCTCTGCTGGTGGTCGGCGCTAACGGTCAGCTGGGGAGTGAACTCGTACAACGGCTTGAGGCTACGGGTACTCCCTACATTGCGGCAACCCGAGAACAGATTGATTTGGCAGAACCAAGCACCTGGGCTGACGCCTACCGTTGGCGTTCACTGCGGGGCATCATTAACGCAGCAGCTTATACCGCTGTGGATACCGCTGAAACTGAGCAGGGCAGAGCGCAGGCCTGGGCCGCTAATGCTACCGGTGTGGCTGCTCTGGCTCGAATTGCTGATGGGGCTGGCATCCCACTGGTGCATGTTTCTACCGACTATGTTTTTGATGGCAGTTTGCCCCTGGGGCAGGAGTACACGGTAGATGCGCCGGTAGCACCTCTGAGCGTTTACGGTCAGTCTAAGGCCGCCGGTGAAATGGCGGCTCGCAGCGTAGCTCGGCACTATATTGTGCGTACCTCCTGGGTTATGGGAGACGGCAAGAATTTTGTTGAAATCATGAAGTCCCTGGCTGAGCGCGGCGTAGAACCCACGGTGGTAGCTGATCAACATGGACGCCCCACCTTCTCCGAGGATCTGGCCGGCGCTATTCTGCACCTGGTCGAAGCAGGCTGCGAGTACGGCACCTACCATGTGTCCAACACAGGCGATGTCATCACCTGGGCTGATCTCGCAAAAACTGTTTTCAAGGCAACTGGCCACAGCCCAGATTGGGTCACCCCGGTGACAACAGAGCAGTATTTTGCCAAAGCTGAAATCTTTGCCCCCCGACCCACAAATTCCGCCATGGATTTATCAAAAATTATTGGAACAGGCTTTGAACCTCGTTCCTACCAGGATGCTTTATCAGCCTATCTCAGCTAACACGTAGGTAGCGATAAAATGACCGGCTCACAGCTAAAACCTGTGAGCCGGTCAGTTCTATACTTATTATCAAATTCATCTAAGGGGGTGTGAAATGCAAGACGAGAAGATCAACCATATCGTAGTTGTTGATCCTGGTGTAGTCATCGAACGGGCGGGAATATATTATCTGCCGGAACGTAGCTATCTGGGATACAGAAAATACAAACAGTACCTTGATAGCTGCCATCAGGATTTCACGTTTTCTGTAGTAGCACTCGGCAGGGTGCAGGTTGCAAGCGGGCCAGGGGATGTAGCTTCTCTTTTCCCCTTTACCTCTGATCAAATCGGCTTAAGGAAATATCCGGCAAGAAAATACCTTGAGTCCCTGCATAAGTCTGCTGTTGTTCTAGTGCTTTATAAACAAGATACTGCTGACTTTGTAGACCTTGGGCATAAGGTCGTATATCTAGTAGAGAACCCCCCTTCTGTTAGAAAAACAATCTATTCCATCGAAACTGCGGGAAAGATGTCATATATCAGCCGTATGAGGGTGAATATTGGGATGTGGCGTCAGGAGCTGGCAGCTCGAAGAGTATTTAAGAGAGCCGTCGGGCTACAGTGCAACGGAGAAGCGGCGTCGGCAACCTACGGAAAATACAGCAATAATTCTTTAACTTTTTATGATCATAGAGTTGAATCGGTACATCACGATAGCCAACACAAAAAAAGCCCACAGAGCAAATTTTCAGTAAGTTTTTCAGGTCGAATCGTACCGATCAAAGGTTCTCGGTACATGGCGGAGCTTTCCCATGAGCTTTACCGGCTGGATCCAAGTATCACCTTCTATGTGATGGGGGATGGGGAGGATCGCCAGAAGGTCCTTGATGAGGCTGCGCCTAATCTGGTGTATAAGGGGTTTATGGGCTATTCCTCTGAGTGGGAGCCGTTCGTGCAAGAAAATGTAGATCTCATGGTTTTTCCGCACCCTCAGGGTGATCCCTCCATGACCTATTATGAGGCGCTGGGGCAAGGGGTGCCGGTGGTGGCTTTTTCTAATGAGACATCAGACTTCTTGCGCCTGCAGGGGGCTGCATGGACGGTCCCGTCAGGGGACGTGAAAGAACTAGCCCGTTGCATTAATGAACTTGCTCATAACCCGGATGAAGTAGAAGCTAAAGCCCGAGCCGCACGTGATTTTATGCGTAAGAACCTGTACCAAGATACCGTTGCTCGTCGTATGGAGCATCTGGTATCTGTTGCACGTATCTCATAAGGCGCTCAGTGATTGTGTTTACCGGTAGCGGTCTGCAATAATTGGAGGGTTGTCTTCATCGGCAACAAGCCAAGGCAGTGGAATGCCGGTGGGAAACTCCGGTAGGTCCGTAACTGACGGTGGCTGGTTAGAAAACGATTTCTAGCGCCAGTTCACTTATATAACTTGGCGCATCAACCTCTAACCAGCGAAAGGAATGCACACATGTCAAGTGCAGAAAAAATTTCAGCTAACGTCCGTGATGACTTCGGTAAGGGTTACGCACGTCGTATCCGCATGGCAGGCGACATCCCCGCCGTCATCTACGGTCACGGCGAAGACCCCAAGCACGTAGTTCTGCCCGGTCACCAGACCACCCTCGCAGCTCGTACCCCCAACGCTATCTTCGATTTGGATATCGAAGGAACCAGCGTTCTGGCTATGATCAAGGACATCCAGCGTCACCCCATCCGCCCCGAAATCCAGCACATGGACCTTCTGATTGTTAAGCGCGGCGAGCGCGTCGAAATCGAGGTTCCCCTGCACGTTGAGGGCGAGCCCGCAGTTGGTGCCGTAGCTAACCAGGAAGAAACCGTTCTTCTGGTTGAAGCGGATGCCATCAAGGCACCCGAGTCAATCACCGTTAACATCGAAGGTCGCGAAGTAGGCGCACACGTTCTGGCATCAGACGTTGAACTGCCCGCAGACGTAACTCTCGTTGCAGACGCTGAACTGCTGATCGTCAACATCTCAGAGCCCGAAGAAATCGATCTTCCCGAAGCCGGTGAAGAAGGCGGAAACGCTCCTGAGGGCGACATCGTTGAGGCTGCCGAATAATCAAATCAGGTTGGCGAAGCCAACTATTCAGATAACTCAAAGCACTAAAGCTATGAGTCACCTGCCGGCACTCTAAACCGCAGGTACCTGTCAATGCCCGCGCACTTGCACCTAAAATGTACAGTGCGCGGGCATTGATATGTTGAGAGAACCACGATTTTTTTGAGAAAACTTCTTGAGCCGAAAGAGGGCGTTATAGTGGCTGATACCTGGTTGATTGTAGGGCTTGGTAATCCGGGGTCTGAATATGAAAAGACTCGTCACAACATTGGTCAGATGGCGGTTGATGAACTAGCCCGTACGGTGGGCGGTAACTTTAGAAAACACGGGCGAGCTCGTGCGCAGGTCCTTGAGGGGCGCTTGGGAATGGGTGGGCCCAAGGTAGTTTTGGCTAAGCCTCTAACCTATATGAATGTTTCTGGAGGGCCGGTTTCTGCCCTTGCCCAGTTCTACGGTATCGACTCTGATCATATTATTGCTGTCCACGATGAATTAGATATCCCCTTCAATACCATCAAACTCAAAATTGGTGGGGGAGAAGGCGGGCATAATGGTTTACGCGATATGACCAAAGCCCTGGGGACAAAAGACTACTACAGGGTGCGTGCAGGTATCGGGCGCCCCCCGGGACGCATGCAGGTGTCTGATTTTGTGCTTAAGCCCTTTAGCTCAAGTGAAGCTAAGGAGTTGCCGTTCCTGGTTTCTGCTGCCGCTGACGCAGTTGAAATGCTGATTAAGCAGGGGCTCTTAGACGCCCAGCAGAAATTCCATGGAGCTTAAGGTTCCCTACTCCTTTCCCCAGAAAGCCGCACCTAACTACCATTTTTCTCAGCTGAGGAATAGGCTATAAAAGTATGCCGTTATAGAGGCAGAGCCATAGAAAGGGCAGACACGTGGCAATCGAATACCGTACCTCACCCGGCGCACCGCTCACCGACGATTTGGTGCGCGAACTCCGCAAAGACTTCCCCATCCTAGACCGCACCGTGAACGGGAATGCTCTCACCTACCTTGATACCGGTGCCACCAGCCAGAACCCTCTGCAAGTGCTGGACGCCGAGCGTGAGTACTACCTCGGGGCTAACTCCGCAGTTCACCGTGGAGCGCACACCCTCGCTGTTGATGCAACAGATGCCTTTGAGGACGCCCGCCGTACCGTAGCAGGTTTCATCAATGCCGCAGAGACAGAGCTTGTCTGGACTTCTAACGCCACAGAAGCTCTCAACCTGCTGACCTACAGCTTCGCCAACGCCTCACAGGGGATTGGCGGCCACGACTCTGCCAGATTCGCTCTGGGGGAGGGCGATGAAATCGTTACCACCGAGCAAGAGCACCACGCTAACATCATTCCCTGGCAGATTCTGGCTGAGCGTACAGGAGCCACTCTACGGTACATCCCCGTGACCGATGAGGGTCTCATCGACTATGAGGCTGCGCAGACCATCGTCAGTGACCGCACCCGCGTGCTGACCTTTACCCACGTCTCAAATGTCGCCGGTTCGGTGACCGATGTTGAACTCCTGGTCTCCCTGGCTCGTAAAGTCGGTGCAATCACTGTGCTGGACGCCTGCCAGTCGGTGCCTCACATGCCGGTGGATGTCAAAAAACTGGGCGTAGACTTCGCAGCTTTCTCAGCCCATAAGATGCTAGCCCCCACGGGCATCGGAGCGCTCTATGGCAGAAATGAGCTTTTGGAGGCTATGCCTCCCTTCCTGACCGGTGGGTCCATGATTACCAAAGTGACCATGAACGAAGCCCAATGGATGCCTGCTCCCATTAAGTTCGAGGCCGGAACCCAGCGGGTATCCCAGGCGGTAGCTTGGGCAGCAGCTGTGCGCTACCTGGAGCACTTGGGTATGGATCAGGTCCACGCCTGGGAGGCACACCTTGGCCAACTCTTGGCAGAGGGCATCGCTGAAATTCCCGGCATTCGGCTTATCGGCGCTGCCGCAGGTCAGCCACGTGCAGGTCTTGCCGCCTTCCACGTTGAGGGTGTACACCCCCACGACGTAGGCCAGCTCCTCGATGAAAAAGGCATTGCGGTCAGGGTAGGTCACCACTGCGCTCAGCCCCTACACCGTGCCCTGGGGCTAACCGCCTCAACACGAGCTAGTGCCTACATCTACAACACCACCGAAGATGTTGAACGGTTCGTGGACCAGCTATCAACCGTGCGTGCATACTTCGGCTACTAAAGACAAAACCGGGGTTAGAGCGCCAGCTGATACCCCTAATTTCTAAACCCATACCAACACAGGAGAATCAATGAGCGGCCTTGAACAGCTCTACCAACAAATTATTCTCGAGCACTCCAAGCAGCGTACCGGCGAAGGTTTGATCGAAGCTGAAGGGAAGCGTGCCGCCAGCAACCACCAGTACAACCCCACCTGCGGCGATGAAATCAACCTGAGGGTCATCCTCAAAAACCAAGAAGAGGTCATCGAGTCTATTTCTTGGGAGGGGGACGGCTGCTCCATCTCGATGGCGGCAGCCTCCGTCCTCTCGGAGATGGCACCCGGCATGACAACTCAGCAGTTCCAAGCTCTGGTCAATGACTTCCGCGAAATGCTACGCTCACGCGGCACCGTAGAACCTGATGAAGAAGTGCTGGGGGACGCAGCTGCCTTCGCTGGTGTCTCTCGGTTCGTGGCGCGTGTGAAATGCGCTATGCTCTCTTGGGTCGCTGCTGAAGAGGCCGCTAAGGAAGCATCTGCATAGCACCTAACCAGACTGCTAAAAACCCTGCCTTCACTCCCGACGCTGGCAGGGTTTTTTGTTGCCTAAAACAAGCTCTGACCTGCGATGTCCCCCAAAAAGCTGGCTCTTCTTACTACCCACTAACCTTCCCTTTAACGTACCGTTGAAGAAGACCAAAATACTTCGCGCTCGCACCGTGAAGACCAATATCTTAGGGGATTAATGAACATCGGTTACGCCGCAGGCGCTTTTGACCTCTTTCACGTAGGGCACCTTAACGTGCTCCGTGAAGCTAAAAAGAACTGCGATTACCTCATCGCAGGCGTTGTTTCAGATGAAATGCTGGAACTCACCAAGGGGCGCAAGCCTATCGTGCCTCTGGCTGAACGTATGGAAATCGTTTCCCACATTGATTATGTTGATGAAGTACGCGCCGAAACCGTTGTCGACAAGCTGGAAACCTGGGAACAGGTGCGTTTCAATACCTTCTTCAAGGGTGATGACTGGAAGGGCACTCCCCGTGGAATCGATCTTGAGAACCGCTTCGCTCAGGTTGGTGTTGATGTCGTGTACTTCCCTTACACCGCTCACACCTCCAGCACCAAGCTACGCGCTGCTTTAGCCGCACTTACCTCTGCAGCTGCCTAACAGAGCTTTAACACTCTCAGCCTTATCAAAAGAACCCGGTCAACATCAAATGTTGACCGGGTTCTTTGATCATCAGAGAAAGCTTAGTAGTTATTTTTGATAAACTCTTCAGCACTTGATCCAAGGGCTGAGAAAACACGGCCAATCTGAGGCTCAGCGGCGGCCGCAATTTTCTTGCCAACCAGGGGGATGGAGCACTTCACTTCGCCGTTCACAGTGGCAGTAGTGCGATCACCTTCGGAAATCAGTTTCTGCTGCGCGGTACCGGTGACGGGCACACCCCTGACCGAAACCTCTGAATCTACAGTGCGCGAGCCGTCTGCAGCGGGTGCTGAGACACGATCGACCTGAGTCATGGTGATACCGCTGCCCACACCGGGGATTTTCTTCGCCATATCAGGAATACGGTCAGCGGGGATACCGCGAACAGTGGTTGCTGTAAAAGCGCCGGTATGGTCGCCTTCTACAGAGAAAGATTCGAGAGTGACCCGCACCTTTTCACTGGAAAAGCGTGCAAAGTTTTCGTCAGCGAAAGCCCGTGCTACCTGGTCAATCGGTGCGTTGATAATGGTGGTGCTCTGAACAGCCATGATGGTGCCCCTTTCAAAGGCCTTACTGAAGTGTCCTGTTCATTCTACGTGCGCTGGCACCGTAAAGGCACGGTTTTCTTCCTTTAAAGTATGAGTGCGCCCCTTCTCTGAGAAGGGGCGCCCCATACTTCACTCATTCACAGGTCAAGGATCTTATTTATTTTTTAGACCGCTCACAATCTGCCGTGCACGCCGGATAAAACTGTGGTGCTGATGCTCCAGAGTCAATAGCTGGTTGCTCAGCTTATCTGCAGCTTCATTATTACCCGGAACCCTCAAGGTGCCCTGAAGGGACTCTGGATTAGCTAAGGCAGCATCTAGCCTACGAGCTAGGTCTTCAGCGCTGGTGACAACGATGGTTTCACCGTGCTCCTCCATGACCCGGGAGAACTCTACCTGGTGGTTATCTACCACTTCATCCAGCTCAGTGCGTCGAGGAACAGCTAGAGGAATTGCACCTACTTCCCGGGCATCCAGGATTGAACCAGGGCCGCCCTGAACCAGCACCACCTTCGCTGCTCGATAAAGCTCGAGGAGTTCAGCGCGAGGTATACGCTCGACGGCTTCAGCCTGCTGGGGTGCGGCTGTGAAACCGTGTTGTACCAGGCAACTAACATCAGGATGCTCGGCTAGGTAGGTATCCACCCAGCTCACCAAACGGTCAAAGTGGTGGTAGTCGGTGCCTAATGACACCATAAGATCATAATTC
The DNA here is from genome assembly GCF_040946345.1 of Rothia sp. LK2492. Taxonomy (NCBI): domain Bacteria; kingdom Bacillati; phylum Actinomycetota; class Actinomycetes; order Micrococcales; family Micrococcaceae; genus Rothia; species Rothia sp. LK2492. The sequence continues at coordinate 192,268 of NZ_JAYWLX010000002.1, forward strand.
TTAGCGGTCATGTTCGACTCCAGTATTTAGAGAATATGGCCGATATTAACGGCTTCGGGGAATGCCTTCTTCTGCTCATCCCACTGCACCACAAAGAGATCGCTCATGGGGTAGCACATACGCCCGGTCATGGTCGGCATAGTGATCCGGTCGTAGGCCTCAATAAAGACTGTTCTAATCCCCAGTATCTTGGCGATGATGAAGAAAGGAACAGCTACAGCGGCACCGGTGGAAATGATGGCGTCAGGGCGTTCTTTGCGAAGAACGCGCCAGGCGACCCCTATATTACGTACAGCATTAGGGATGTTGCGGGTGGTAGGGAAGTGCACCCAGTAGGTGCGTTCACCTTCGAGAGCTGAGCGTACTTCGGGAAGGTCGAAGGTAGCCCAGGCGCGGTCATGGTCTTTCCAAAATTTATCAAGAGCGATGAGCTGGGCAAGATGCCCGCCGGCGCTAGCGGTGAGGAGCACTTTCATGAGCGTACTTTACTTACTTCTAGAGTTTGGCAGAGGAAGCGTAGTAAACAGGGATGACCTGGGTACCAGCTGAGGGAGTCAGCTCGTCAAAGAGGCGGCTGACGCTGCTGCGCTGGCTCTTAGCAGTAAACGGCAGCAACAACACGCCAGTGCTATCGGCGGCTAACAACACCTGGGCAAATGAAGTGGTAGATGCAGTTTCTACCAGAACCGGTGAGTTCTGCTGAAGCTGGGTACTCATAGCTGAGGGTGCGATGCTATCAAACGTTGTAGCATCCATAAATGAAGTGTTGGTTGCCAATACACCCTGCAGAGTATGAGCCAGGGAGGTAGCGACACCGGGGGTAGGGGAGTAAATCGTGATTCCCCCCAGACCAGCCTTGGCAAGATCGCCCTCGGGCGCACCGATTCGGCGCAGAAGGTGCTGAGCAGATTCACGTTCTTCACCATCGGCCACCAGAGAAACCTCTGAGCCTGAAATTTCAGAAAGACGCTGAGGGTAGCCGAGACCGCGTGCAGTGCGATCAGCGATGTAAGCAAAGAGAATACCCAGTAAAAGACCGGTAGCTGCACCGATAAAAATGGTCTGAGCCATACTGAAGGAAGCGGACTCCTGAGGCGGCTGGGCCTCCGAAATGATGCTGCCGCTGTCAGTTGAGGTAGTTACAACGTTCAGCACTGCTTCGTCCACGACCTGTTTGGTCATATCATCGGCTACAGAGTTAACCTTGTTCCGCAGCTCGTCTAGCTCAGCTTGTAAGGTGCCCTTGCTGTGATCAAGGTAAGCCTGAGCGACAGTGTTAGCTGCATTGGCTGCATCCTCAGGAGTATCAGCAGTGACCACGATATCTAAGATGGTGCTGTTGGAGTGCCCGGCAACATCGAGGGTGTCCATAAGGTCCCTGACGTCCATTCCGAGGTCATCTGCCGCTGCCTGAAGGACGGTGCGTGAGCCAGCAATAGCCTCTTCGGTGTCCATATCAACGGAATTGAGCGCTGACCTCAAGGAGGTGCCGCTGCTGGGCTGAACCACATTGATGACAGCTTTGGCCTCGTAACGCTCCGGGAACATGGCGCCTGCTAAGGCTCCCAAAGCAGCAAAGATAAGTACAAACAGTAAGATAATGAATTTTTGACGCATAATACGGCGAACAGCGGTGCCTAAGGTAATGGGTGGTGTCTGCTGGTCGTTGCGTGGGCGTTTATTTCGCTCCATGGGTGTATGTTCCTTCCCTAGTTTTGACCTAGCGGCCAAATTTGCGAGTGAGTGATGTGAGAGTTTTTCGAGGCCAACCGCTGTTCTAAAGCGGTATAGCATTAAGAGATACGTTGGAATGATAACGGCTGCGTAAACCAGTAGAGCTGTGAGACTCTGCCCCCACAGCAGCACACTAAGCGCTCCGCCTAACCCCGGTAGCAGGGCTGCAATAGCGACAATGGGTAGTATCTCGGCGGGCCGTGGTCTAATACCGACTTTGGTGTACACCTGGTATGTCGCCATTCCACAGTCAACGAGCACCGCAGCCGCCCAGGCCGTCGCCGCGCCTTTTAGCCCCCATACGGGAATCAGGGTGAGATTGAGAGCTACAGCAACGACTAGGGCTGACAGCTTGTTATAAAGCTGCCACCTGCTCTTACCGCTCATAAGGAGCACGCTTTGCACACCTCCGGCAGCCATCTGCAGCAGCATGGCTGAGCAGATGATCCAAAAGAGAGGTGCGCCGACCGTAAATTCTTCGCCGAAAAAGCGGAGCAGAGTTTCCCCAAAGATGGCCAGGGTAATGAAAAAGGGCCAGCCAACTGCAATGAGAATACGAGTGGCAGAAACAAAAATCTGACGCGCACGAACCGTGTCAGCTCGCGCAATGGCTGCAGAAATTTCTGGCCCGGTCACCACACGCGCTGTGTGCTCCACCATAGCCCCAACGCGCACGCACCGGTTAACGGCTCCGTAGACCCCGCTTGCAACCGGTCCCAAAAAGACGCCGATAAGCAATACATCAATCCATTCAAGGGTAGCTTCAACCATAGCTGAGACGCCGCGAGCAGAGCTGAAAGACCAGAAGCTTTTCGCCGATTCAGGTGCAGCTACTGAAGCCTGAGGAACCGAAACCACAGCTAGGTGACGCGGGAGATAATGCGGCAAGTCAGGCTCAGATGGCATATATTTCTTGACCCAGAGCACAGCCAACAAGAGAACGAGCAAGATAGGAAGTGACCACGCTAGCGCCAGGTAAACTACCGCCCCTGAAAAGCTAACTGCAAGAAGTACTGCGAGAATGCGCAGGGTCGGTAGAACAGCGCTTTGCAAGAAAGTAAATTCAACGGTTTGACCTAAGCCACGGAGCGCTCCGAAAGCCAATGTCATCCAAGCTGCAATCAACAGAAAGGGTGCCGAGACAAAGATTGCTAATCGGATCTCTGGTTCAAGCTGTGGAGTGATGGCAGGTAGCGCGTAGATGAGCGCAGCAGCAACCACCGCCAGAGCGATAAACGTTGAAGGTCCCACAGCAAAACGGATGAGTCGTGGCAGTGCAGAATAGCGTCCAACGGCCCGTTGCGCGCTCATGGTGCGCACCAGTCCGGTATCGGCACCAAAGACACACAAGGAAGTACCCATAGCGAAAAGCGCCATGACCTGAAAGAAAGCGCCAGCGCCTGCAGCCCCAGCACCGTTAGACACGATGAGTGTAGCTATAAATGCAGCAGCAGAACCGTATATGACGTAAAGGGTTGAAAAAGCCCCGCTCTTAGCTAAGGAACGAGCCACTAGAGACCCTCCCCGTACGTTCGAGATCGCATCATCAGCGCAGCACACAACATCAAAACAGAGAGCTGAATAACGTCAAAAGAGTAGAAAGTTACTACTGCTAAGGCCGACACAATCACAGAGTGAACCCATAGACCGGTGTGAGAAGCGATATGCCAGGTGTTAATTAATACGGAAATAAAGTAGGTCAAGAAAAGCCCTAGGCCTACAAAACCGAAGCAGAACATGAGGACCCAGATTTGTCCCTGGCTTCCCATTGAAACACCCACGCTTTCTGACCTCTGGGATGTCCCGTAGCCAACGAAGGGCGAACGTAACGTGTAGGCAAAAGTGAGCTCGTATAGGGAGGCTCTACCGCCTGTGGAGTCAGAGTACTCCTGACGCCCCAGAATCTCTTCAACGGCACCTGAGACTGTCAGGTAGGTGACCGTTCCTACCAGTAGGAGTGCGCCGATACCTACCGCCCGCCAGTCACCCTTAAAGAGCAGCCTCATCAAAACGTAGGCGCAAGAAGCACCAAGCCCGATGAACATACCTCTGTTGGAGGTCGCTACAGCCGGTACTAAAGAAAGCACGACGGCGATACCCAAAAAAAGCTTGATCTTGTTTGACTTTACGCCTGCCATCACTCCAAAAACCACAGGGGTCAACAAGGCATACGCCAGACCCCAGGAGTTTGCGTAATTAAAGGGCGCAGAGGGGCGGTAATAGGGCACCTCCACGCCCCAGGGCCTTTGTACCTCTGCCATCGCGGGGTAAACATAGGTGCGCACCATCTCATTGTTAAGCAGACCGCCGGGCATGATAAAGCTCATGGGCGTACGCAGACGAAACTCAGGGAATATAAGTGCTAGGTACCCAAGTATCACCATTGTGATCCAGACGCTGAGTAAGCCGCCTAGAAGCCACCGGTGGGGTATACGTTCCCGCGCGTTGAAATAGTAGAGAGCGTAGATCCCCACATTGAAAATATTCATATATCGCTGAAACCAACCCAGGAATTCTGAAGCATTATCAATCGAAACGAGGCAAACCACACCCCAGAACATGAGGGCAAACCAGAGCCATAAGGTGGAGTGCACCAGCACATTGCGTCGCATGACCATGCAAATAATCATGACCGTTGACAAGATGGTGGGGGCGAACTGTAATAGACCCAGAGCCCAGATAACGGGCAAACCATAAAAGAGGGTGAGCAGGGGCCACGCTGGTAGCGGTGCATTCACAGAGGGATGCACCGCAGCCAGGAAACGGTTTTTTTTACCCGTGGGCGTGATAGCGACTGACATGCAGTTATAGACCTCGCCCTGTTTTCTGTACCAGATCTAGCAGGAACTGGGGCTTGATGAGGCCAGTGGCAATCACATAGGCAGCCCAAGCTCGAAGCTGCTTGACGTCGCGGCGGATGGCTGAGGTCGCAAACTGCTTTGCGAGTTTTTTATTACCCACAGCAGCATGCGCGAAAGCAATCTGCCCCGCGATGCGTGCAAGTCCCTTAGGCTGACGCTCAAATTCTGGGTACTTCTGCAGGATGTAGGTAAGACCTTCAGCCATGGACTGCCAGTGCCCTGCAAAAAATGAGGGGCGATCCCACAGAATGAGGGCGCCGGGTTGTTGGATGGAATGAATATCTCCAAACCGTGTGGCGCGCAGATACATCTCGTAGTCCTCACCATACCCGTGAGGTAGATTCTCATCGACTAGGCCGATACGACCATCGGGGAGGATGTCTTCCCTCTTAAAGAGTGTGGTGCTGGGGTGAATAGCTATGATGCGGGACTCGAGCAAGTCATCGAAGGATGCCACGGCGGGTGCGGAGCGCTCAACGTCCTTACCATCAGTTCGCACCATGATGCTCGATGAGATGGCAACTGCTTCGGGGTTCTGCTGCCAGAGGCTAATTTGAGCCGCGATACGGTGGGGGTACCAGTAGTCATCATCGTCGCAAAAACCAGCATACTCACCGGTTGCTGCTGCAACGGCGGTGTTTCTGCCGCCAGCTAGCCCTTTAGTCTGATTGTTAACTATTGTCCTGAGAGTGCGGTTGGCAGGGGCCGTTAGATCTGAAAGGTCATCAATTTCGACATAATCAAAGACCACGATAATCTCGAGTTCCCCAGCATAGTCCTGATCGAACATGGACTGAACAGTCTTTCGCAGAAGCTGAGGACGCTGACCAGCGGTGGCAATGAGTGCTGAAACTTTAGGGTATGACATAGCGCTTATGCCCCTTTTGAAGTGCTGAGTGAAACGAACTTACGACGCATTGATAGCAGAATGGTCGCGGCATTGGAGAGGAAGAGGAGAGCGTAGACCACGATGAAGCCCCAGTCAGTGCCCCAGAGGATGAAGATCCAGCAGAAAGTGCCGGCGTCCATATGAAGGTTGACGAAGGAGCGCAGGTTCCCGCCAGAGGCAGGTGCTGCTGTGCCCCTGTTGTTACGGAGCTGTTCAGCCAGAATCTGACTCATGAAATGCCCGGTGATAATGACGCAGAAAGCCAGGGGGAGCCACCACAGACCCCAACCAGCGAGAGGCCAAGAATCCTGGTACTTGATGAAGCCAACCAAGATGGTGAGATGCATAGCAGGAGTGCGCATAGCGTCTACCACATGATCTAGCCATTCTCCGGCGGGTGAAGATGCGCCGGTAACTCGTGCAACCTGACCGTCGGCTGAATCCAGTGCATAGCCAAGAGCGAAGAGAAAAGCTGCTACAGCGCCAAGCCATACAGAAGGCGGGAACAAGATCAACAGCAGCATGGCTATCACGGAGGTGAGGGCGCTGATGGCCGTGACGCCGTTAGGGGTAATGCCCCATTTTACGGCTGCCGCCGCAAACACGCGGGCTACGCGACGGTTGACCCAGCGGGTGTAAGCGGGTACTCCAATTCCAGGTTTCTGCGCTGAACTGAGATGTGAAAGAGTTTCCCTAAAACCATAGGATGTACCTGAGGCGCGTGAAGTCATAGCGGTGCCCTTGAATTCCCTAAAAAGTGCGTGCGTGATGAGTGGAGTTTATGAACATCCCGTGAGTTGACTTAGGCTATACCTGCTGTTCAGGCAGGTAGTCGCGCAAAGTGAAACTCCTGGAAAACCCTAAACCTACCCTTAATTTTAAATGAACAATGAGAGGTGGGGACAGGTGATTTTCTTAGGACAAGTGCCGTAATGATGTATCGCCTTCCCCACATTTTGTGGGGTGTCATGTGGACACCACCCAAGAAAACAGTGATCCGTCCTAATGGACGGATCACTGCTTCAGACTCAAGAATTACGGATTCTTGAGGGTTGCTTCCATATCGAAAGTGGCGCTTTCTCCACGGCGGTAGGCGTGAACCTGCGCTGCAATGACGTTCTTGCCCTGGTTGAGTTCGCTTGCCGGAATCGTAATGGTGATGGGGCGTAGCTTAGCGTCGCTATAAGCAACTCGCGCCAGTGCCATGGACGAGGCGGTAGCGTTAGTGGCTAGATTCTCACGGTGAACTTCTTTACCGTTCACGTAAATCGCCATACCATCATCAGCGTAGGTGGTCAGAACCAGTGACTGCCCTGCAGCAGGGTTAACAGTGAGTTCTTTACGCAGGAACATGGCGTTGGGTTGGTTCCACCAGCTGAAGCTAAGGTTTGATGCCAGGCTCGGCTCGCCCCAGCCAATGCTGCTGGGCCCGGTGTACCACTGACGACCTGTGTTGTAGGCGTAGTTGGTATCGCGCCACGTGCGGTCATAAATATTGGTGAGGCCAAAGGTTACATCCCAGCGGTCTCCACTCACAACAAGCTTCTGGTCAGCAGGAGCTTCAGGTTCGACAGGTTCCACCGGATCAGCAGGGTCCGGATTTTCGTCAACTACGGGAGGGGCGGGGTCATTGGGCGCAGGCTCATCAACGGGAGGGATAACCGGATTTTCCTCGTTATCTACGGGAGGATCAACGGGTTCTTCTACCGGGGGAGCAGGCTCTTCAACGGGAGGATCGACAGGTTCTTCTACCGGGGGAACAGGTGTAGTAGCCACAGGGGTAGTCTCTGAGTAGTTGCCCACGTTGTCAACAGAGCGAACGAAATAGCGAGCACCGTCGGTGTGAGCAACCGAGTAGGAAGTGCCACTCTTGACGGTTGCGATGACGCGGTTATCGCGCAGTACCTGGTAGTCGGTGCGGCTACGGGTGCCGCTGGTCCAGGTCAGTTCATCAGTGGTTCCGTCAGTGGTGACCTGTAGGTTACTGGGTGCTGCAGCAGGTGCAACGTCACGGGGGGTGAATCGAACGAACCCCACGGTTGATTGCCCGCCGCCTGAACCGCGGCTACGGGTGATATCGCCACCGGCCCAGAGAACGCCGTTGGAATCAACAAACGATTCCCACACGCCGTAGCCTTTATCACCTGAAATTTCGGGTGAAAACTCGGGTAGAACCTCGCCGGTCTGAGCATCAAATGCGCCAACCAGTCGGATGCGGTGAATGTCTGATGCAGTGTCCCATGGGGTCTGGTAGAGGTCGCCGCCTTCATAAACCCAGTTGCCACAGTGGCAGGCACCGTACATAACATCGGTGTTGGTGTCGAGTTGAAGATCCTGGAAGTCCCCGCCTGACCTCGTGATGGATGAGGACATGCGGGAGAGGTCTGACAGGCTGTACTGGGCAATCAGGTGTTCAGATCCGCCAGCCCAAACTTCTGAGTGAGCTTGCTGTACATCGAATTGGAAGCCACCGTTAGTAGTGTTGATGGGGTAGGAGGGCTTCCAAACCCAGGGCTTAGAGATAGTGCCTGCGGTGGGGCTTAGGTAAGCCAGCTTCACAGTATTTACGTCGTTGACTTTGGTGAAATAGCCAGCAAGTGCAACACCGTCTTCGCTAGCAGATACACCATTGACGGTACCGTTGAGGACCGGGCGCCAGGTGACGTCAACGCCCTTGGTAGACACGTTGAAACGGGCAGCGTTGCGAGAATAGGTGTAGAAGTCACCGGTTCCTCCCTTAACGTGGGTGAAGGAACCACCGATGTAAACGTAACCTCCCTGAACCTGGATAGTTTTAACTACGGGAACAGCGCCAGAAACACGGTTGACAATATCCCAGCCCAGTGAAGTGTCGGTTTCACCGGTCACGGGGTTAAGAATCACAAAACCGTTAGCAGGCTGACCATTGACCTCAGTGAACTCGCCACCAACGGCTAGAAGACCATTAGGCAGTGACTCTAGAGCCTTAATTTGCCCATTGAACGTGGGGGTAAAGCTCCGAACCAACTCTGCGGAATTCACATCGTAACCTGCAAGGTAACCCTGTTCAACGGTTTCTCCGCTGGCACTGACAACATTTTTGAAGTCGCCACCGGTGAAGACAGTGTTGCCTACCTGGGCGATAGCCTGCACACGGGTGTTTAGTTCACTTACGACGCCGGTGCCCGACTCCATAGAGGTACGCCAACGCATCGAGGCAGTGAAGCTGTTAGGAAGCTGGCGGTTATCTTCCGCTGCTAGACCGCTGTCCGGAATCTGTGCGAAACCAGCATCGTTCTGGTTGATTTTGGGGCGGATAAATACCTGGGTGAATCCCATGGGGGCGGTGCCTGTCGGGGTCCAGAGGTATGAGCTAGCATCGGTGTTGCCACGAACATAGGAGCCGTAAGCAAAGCCATTCTTCCACCCGTGTACAGCTGCTGAAGTGAAACGTAGGGTGTTGTAGCTCTGATTCCAGGAGGCGATGCCACCGGTGGTTAATCCGTAGGTTCTACTTCCGCCTATTGAAGAAGGGTTCTCGAAACGAACGCCGCCCCAGTTAGTGTTAGCCTGTAGCGTCCAGCTCCAGCTTTCGGTGTTAATGCGCTGAGCGTAGACATTTTGCCAGTCAGTGCCCTCTGCATTGACTGCACGACGGAAGCGGACGCCGTCCTCAAGCGAGTCAACGCGATCACCGTCAAGGAGCTCATCGACGGTTTCTGATGACAGCTGAACAGGGTCGAAAGCTTCAGAGCCGGTGGGCTTGGTGAAGATATCTTCAGCCTTGCCACGGCCTTGGTATTCTTCAGTCCAACCTTCACGGCCGCGGCCAATCATAACCCAGCCGCCGCCGTCAGTTTCCTGATCACAGTAGAACTGTGCAGGGGCATCCATCGAGGGGGTGAAAAGCCAGTAGGTGCCTGACGCTGACTCGGGGTCATTTTGCTTGACTTCCCAACAGGAAGCAGCAGCAGTTTCTGAGCTCAGGCCGTTGGGAACATACGTGGTATTGGCGCTAGCGCCTGGCAACATGGCTACCGCGACGCCCAGCGCGGTTGCACCAACGGCCAACTTAGAGATAAATGATGGTTTTTTCATATCTGTTAGCAATCTGCGTTGTTGGGGAAGTCTTGTGAAGCGATCTTCCAAGCCCCATGATCTTCAATGAGAGTAAAAATGTTGAGTGAACGTGGCTGCCCGGTGGGGTTCATCTGCGTACCAGTAACGTTGAGAACTTTGACGTCTGAGGAGTCCAAGCAAACTTCAAGGAGTTTTGCAGGTTGCCCTTCATACTCACCATCAGTCAGTCGTGGATTTCCTACGACCTGAGAAGTTCCCTCTACCCTCCACCCGCTCATTGCGTACTCGGTGGCGGTGGCTACATACTGATCCAAAGCTGATCCGGTTGTCGTTTTTTTCAATTCGTCAACGGTAGCTTCTGAGACGTACTTGTAGGGGTCAATCTCTTCGTCAACATCGGTGTTCTCAGCACCTTCATCCATGGTGTTTGGTGAGGCTTGATCTGAAGTGTTGACATCCACTGCCTCTATTGAGGAGAGTACCCGCTGTACTTCTGTATACAGTTTCTCGGTTATCTGGACCTCTGCAGCATCTAGCGGAACCTCTTGAGCGTCAGCTAGCTCTTTAGATCCTACAAAATTCTCTTCAGTAGAAGAGGCATCCTGGCTTTCTTCTGCACTGTCTTTCGGTGCTGCTGAAGCTGAAGTCGTTGGTGATGCTGAGGCTTTAGCCGGTTCTGATTCGGCTGGCGAGTTCTCTTGCCCTGCTCCTGAACATCCTGTGAGGATGAGGGGGACAAGGGCGCCGATTGTCAAAAAGACTGTACGGCTAGAGCTCGTGAAAAAGGGCAGAGTTAACCCGTGTTTTTTCATGAATCCCTAATATTCTTTTAGCGCGAGGTCGACCGATTCTCATTAAGCTTTGCGAAGAGCTGTGGTTGCAATGAGTACGGACTGAAAAAGTGTTTCTCTGACGACAATACTACAGCTGAGGATTCATAAATAGCGAGGGTTTTGTGCCGCTGTCACTGTATATGGTGACAGCTTTTTCATGTGCTCATGCTTTAATTCACGACGTAAAATATTTAAATTTTTATCGAGTAAACCTGCCTCTGAGTGGCCCTGCCTGAGGTGATGCCTGTATGGAATAATGAGAGAGCTGTTGTTCCGGGTTTGGAAGGGGAGAATACATGGCTTTACATGGCATAACAGAGGCACTCAAGGGCGAGGGGACCTATGCCGCCATCATGGGTGTCGCTGCCGCTCATCCAACTGCAAGGGCGGATGAATTTGTTATCGGGTGCCCGGAGGGTGCGAGACCCTTTTTACTACAAGGAATTTCGAATGTCACCAACATGGGGGACACTGTCAGGCCCCCTGTTGTTTTAGTGATTACTGCCACTGATCGAGAGGCGGAGGATACGGTATTAGCCTTGTCCTCTTTGATACCGGCAGAAGAAGCGGTGCTTTTCCCTGCCTGGGAAACCCTTCCTCATGAAAGGTTGTCACCTCGCAGCGACACTGTGGGTCAGCGGCTTTCGGTTCTTCGATCCTTGGCGGGCCTGGGGGCAACCTTTCCTCGTGTTGTGGTTGCACCGGTCCGTTCACTGCTACAGCCTCTTGTGGCAGGTTTGGAAAAGATGGAACCCGTTGAAATTAAAAAAGGCCAAGAGGTCGATTTTAATTTAACTGTGAAACAGTTAACACAAGCTGCCTACTCGCGAGTAGACCTTGTTTCTAAAAGAGGTGAGTTCGCAGTGCGAGGTGGGATTTTAGATATTTTCTCACCAGTTTCAGATTACCCGGTACGCATCGATTTCTTTGGCGATGAGGTTGAAGACATCAGATACTTTTCAGTAGCTGACCAACGCACTATCAACGCCGAGAATCACCCCGGTGTTTTCCTTGCACCACCCTGTAGAGAACTACTCATCACACCCTCCATCATGAGTAAAGCCGCCCGGCTCAAGAACAGCTACCCCGGCGCTGCTGGCATGCTCGAAAAAATTGCCGGCGGTATTTACGTTGAGGGAATGGAATCCCTTATACCTCTACTGGTTGATAACATGGTCACGCTACTAGATCACCTGCCTGAAGGCTCTTTGCCCATCATCATCGAACCTGAACGTGTTCGCTCCCGTGCCGCGGATCTCGTCGCCACCAACGAAGAATTTCTACACGCTGCCTGGGACTCGGTAACAGACGCATCTGACGCACCCATCGATCTGGGACAAAACGGTCTATCGGATTTAGGCTCAGGCAGTTTTAGAACGGTTGCCTCGATGCGTGAACTTGCTCTGGCTAAAAATATGGGCTGGTGGGCCATGACCTCACTTGGCGTTGATAGTGCCATTGATGATGATGTTGACTCAGTTCAGTTTGCCGCTCGAGTGCCCCATACCTATGCCGGTAACGTTACTGAGCTGTTAGATGAAGTAGGCAAAAAAGTAAAAGATGGTTGGCGTATCGCTGTAGTCACCCATGGGCCCGGCCCCCTGGCCCGCTTGCTCGATCTCTTCCAAGAAGCTGAGATTCCGGCGTCCAGAGTGGAGAGTCTCGAACGAGCTCCTGAACCGGGCATTATCGAGATGACCACAGCTAGTGCAGGGCATGGCTTCATGATGGACGGCGCTAAGTTGGGGCTACTCACGGAGGCTGATATTTTGGGGCGCACATCGCCCTATGCCACCCGTGATTTGCGTAGCGGTAAGTTGCCGTCTAGACGCCGTAAGAACGCGGTGGATCCCATGAGTTTAGCTGCCGGTGACTATGTGGTGCACGAGCAACACGGTATCGGTCAGTTTGTTGAGCTGGTACAGCGTCCTATCGCCGGGGCTACTGTGACTCCAGGACAACTCAAGCCCATGAAGGAATACTTGGTTCTGGAGTATGCCCCCACCAAACGGGGAGGCCCCAAAGACAGGCTATTTGTTCCCAGTGACCAGTTAGATCAGGTCTCTAATTACGTGGGTGGAGATGCTCCCACTCTCTCAAAAATGGGCGGAAGCGACTGGGCTAAAACTAAGAGCAGGGCACGTAAAGCCGTCAAAGAAATTGCGGCTGATTTGATTAAGCTTTACTCGGCTCGCCAGGCTTCACGCGGCCACGCATTTGCGGCTGATACACCCTGGCAATCTGAACTAGAAGAAGCCTTCCCCTATAACGAAACTCCCGATCAGCTGGTTGCTATCAACGAGGTCAAGGCTGATATGGAAAAAGAAGTTCCCATGGACCGCCTAATCTCGGGCGACGTGGGCTACGGCAAGACCGAAATCGCGGTTCGAGCTGCCTTCAAAGCTGTGCAGGATGGTAAGCAGGTGGTGGTTCTCGTGCCTACCACCCTGTTGGCGCAACAGCATTTTGAGACCTTTACCGAACGCTTCTCTGGATTCCCTATCAGCATCCGCGTGCTCTCCCGCTTCCAGAAGGCTAAAGAATCTGCTGAAACATTAGAGGGCATCAAGAACGGTTCAGTGGACGTTGTCGTGGGCACCCACCGTATTCTCTCGGAGTCCACCGAGTGGAAGGACCTGGGCCTGGTCATCATTGACGAGGAGCAGCGTTTCGGTGTTGAGCATAAGGAAAAGCTCAAGACCATGCGCACTAACGTTGATGTGCTGGCGATGAGCGCTACCCCCATTCCGCGCACCCTGGAGATGTCTCTGACCGGTATTCGCGAGACCTCCACCCTGGCAACCCCACCCGAGGAACGCCACCCCGTACTGACCTTTGTTGGGGCTCGTACTGATCAGCAGGTTACCGCGGCTATACGCCGTGAACTTATGCGTGAAGGCCAGGTATTTTTCGTTCATAACCGGGTATCTTCTATCGAAGAGACCGCCAACCAATTGCAGAAGTTGGTACCTGAGGCGCGCATTGCAGTAGCCCACGGTCGGATGAGCGAATCTCGGCTGGAAAAAATTATCGTGGATTTCTGGGAACGTAAGTTTGACGTCCTGGTATCAACCACCATCGTGGAGACCGGCCTCGATATCTCTAATGCCAACACCCTCATTGTTGACAATGCCCAGAATTATGGTCTTTCGCAGCTTCACCAGTTGCGTGGACGCGTGGGGCGCGGGCGAGAACGTGCTTACGCCTACTTTCTCTACCCACCCGAAAAGATGCTGTCCGAAGTCGCTCATGAGAGGCTGAAAGCGGTCGCAACCCACAACGAGCTGGGTGCGGGCATGCGTTTGGCTATGAAGGACCTAGAAATCCGTGGTGCCGGCAACCTCCTGGGAGGCGAGCAATCTGGGCATATCGCTGGGGTAGGGTTTGATCTCTATCTGCGCCTGGTGGGGGAGGCCGTCGCCAACTTCCAGCACGGTGAGAAAGAAGAGACACCAGCGGAGATCAAAGTTGACCTACCGGTCAATGCTCATATGCCGCATGACTATGTCTCTTCAGAGCGTCTGCGGCTTTCTGCCTACCGCCAAATCGCCCAAGCACTGACAGTTGAAGAACTGAACGAAGCCCGCGAAGAGCTGGTAGACCGCTACGGTGCTCTGCCTGAACCTGTAGAGAACCTCTTTACCATTGCTGCCCTGCGCCAACGCGCGCGTGCAGTGGGTTTGAGGGAAATCGTTGCTATGGGGCCAAAGGTTCGCTTCTTCCCGGTTAACAATCTGCCCGAATCTAAACAGATGCGGCTAGAGAGAATGTACCCCGGTTCCCTTTACCGCCAGGTGCCCGGCACCGAGAACTGGCAGATTCTGGTCCCCCGCCCTAAGACCGCTAGGGTGGGTGGAAAAGATTTGGTGGACGCCGCTATGGTTGAATGGACGGAGCAGTTCCTCCACGCCATCTTCGAAACCAGCTAATAGCCGATACGCAAAATGGGACTCCCCAACCGGGGAGTCCCATTTTTATTGTAGCGTGGTGACTACTTCATGTAGAGATCGGTGCCACCTGAATGCACGGCTTCATTGGTCTTTGACGGTAGAACCCAGAGCGGGATTATGAAAGCAAGGGCGTAAAGCACGATTGCGATAGACCACCAGATCCAGCCACCCTCGGGGTAGGTGCCCAGCGCGTAGAAGCAACCGAGCAGAATGCCGAAGCAAAGTACGAAGAGTGCGATGTTGGAGCCCATTTCCTTGGTACCGGAGTGCTGGGGAGTACCTGAACGGGGAGGGTTACCTGATTCCAGGCCGAGTGACTCGACGTTTGAGCGCTTCTCAGCCTCAGAGCGATCGTTATCAGACATAAGATAGTCCTTTGGGTGTGTGTACAGCTTAATGTTTAGTATAGGTGCTCAGGGGCAGCTTCGCACGGTGTGTCACTAAAATGAACGCCAACTTGAGTAGGTGGCGCGTGCTTTAGTAACCGCTTTCGCTTGCCTCGCCTGCACCAATAATAGCGATTCCCTTTGAAGCGCCGATACGGGTCGCTCCGGCAGCAATCATTGTCAAAGCCTCTTCACGGGTGCGGACACCACCAGAAGCCTTAACGCCCAGCTCAGGGCCAACGGTTGCGCGCATGAGGGCGATGTCTTCAACGGTTGCTCCGGCAGAGGAATAGCCGGTAGAAGTCTTCACAAAATCGGCTCCGGCTTCAACGGATGCTTCACAAGCCAGAACTTTCTGATCATCGGTCAGCTCACTGGTCTCGATAATGACCTTAAGAGTGGCACCGCCGGCGTGAACGGCGTCTGCCACAGCCTTGATATCTGCCACCAGAGCAGCGCGGTGGTTGGCGCGGGCGGCTGCAATATTGATAACCATATCAACTTCGCGGGCACCCGCCTCTACAGCGGTTTTAGCCTCGAACGCCTTGACCTCGGTAGCTGAAGCACCAAAGGGGAAACCAACAACTACGCAGGGCACCGACCGGGAGCCAGCTAGCTCCTCGGCGAGAACCGGGGCCCATACAGGGTTAGCGCAGACACTAGCAAAGCCGTATTCGCGGGCTTCGCTACACAAGCGGCGGACATCTTCTTCAGAAGCGTTGGGGGCAAGAATAGTGTGGTCAATCATTGCTGCGAGCTGGTCGCGGGTTAGCTCAGAGGTCATTGTTTCTCCTAATTGGTGCAGGCAAAATTATGCCTGCTTAAAGTACAAATGGTGGGCGGGTTTAGAGCCCCAGGGCTGCCGACATATCGGCTTTGATGATATCGAGCTTGGTGGCTGCGGTTGCGCGAGCGTCAGCTACTGAACCGGTCACTGGAACTACCGCTTCAAGGTAGCACTTGAGCTTGGGTTCGGTGCCCGATGGTCGCACGATGACTCGTGAGTCGTCCTCTGTGTAGTAGCGCATACCGTCGGTGGGAGGCAGGGTTTCGGTACCCTCGGTGAGATCCTCAACAGAGGTTACTGATGAGCCTGCTAACTGGGCCGGGGCGTTATCGCGCAGTCGCTTCATCATGGCAGGAATGAGTGCCAGGTCCTCAACGCGAACCGAGAGCTGGTCGGTAGCGTAGACGCCGTGCTGGGCTGAGAGATCATCAAGCAGAGCGGGTAGACTGCTGCCAGCATCCTTGAGCTCCTGAGCGTAAGCCGCCATGACCAGGGCAGCTGAAATACCGTCCTTATCGCGCACCTGGGCATGGTCTACGCAGTAACCCAGTGCCTCTTCGTAGCCAAAGCTCAGGTTTTCTACACGGGCAATCCATTTGAAGCCGGTGAGGGTTTCTACATGTTTGACGCCGGCGGAATGAGCAAGCGCCCCCACCTGGCGTGAGGAGACAATGGAGTTAGCGAAGGTTGCCTCAGCAGGGTTCTCGAGGGTGGAGAGCGTGCGGTTGGCTAGAATCGATCCGGTCTCGTCGCCTCGGAGCATACGCCAGGTGCCGCCGTCATTGATGGCAAAAGCCGCGCGGTCAGCATCGGGATCGTTAGCAATAATCAAATCGGCATCCAGCTTCTGCGCCAGAGCAAAGGCCAGGTCGAGGGCGCCGGGCTCTTCGGGGTTAGGGAAAGTGACGGTAGGGAAGGTGGGGTCTGGGTCCGCTTGCTCCGGCACTAGCGTGACATGGGTGAAACCTGCCCCGCGTAAGACAGCTTCGGCAGTTTTGCCGCCCACACCGTGCAGAGGGGTCAGCACAATCTTAAGGTCACGGTCCTGCTGGGGTACGAGCGAGAGGACCTTCACGATGTAGTCATCGGCCACAGTATCGGGCAGGACACTCCAGCCCTCGTCAGCTAGAACTGGCTGGCTAACAGCGGCAATAGCGGCCGCGATGTCACCATCGTAGGGAGGGACAATCTGAGCGCCGCGAGCGCTCTCCTCTACTGCCTGACCGCCCAGATAGACCTTGTAGCCGTTATCGTTGGGAGGGTTGTGAGATGCTGTGACCATCACACCAATTTCAGCTCCGTATTCACGGGTAGCCCAGGCCGTCACAGGGGTGGGTAGGGGAGAGGGCATGAGCTTGACCTCGATACCTGCTGCAGTGAAAATTGCTGCGGTATCGAGAGCGAAGACATCAGAATTCTTGCGTGCATCAAAACCGACTACCGCTGAAACCTGCTCCCACCCTTCGGTCTCAGCACGAGCGGTGGCGTAATCAGCTAGGCCCTGGGCAGCCCGCTGCACCACCACGCGATTCATGCGCATTGGGCCAGCGCCCAGCTCAGCGCGCAAACCTGCGGTGCCGAACTGCAAAGTACCAGAGAAACGATCAGCTAGATCAGTTGCTGCAGCTTCATCGCCAGCCTCAGCCTGAGCCAGAATACCTTCAAGCTGGGTGCGAGTCTCAGCGTCCGGATCATCAGTAATCCAAGCGTGGGCCTGCTCGACGAGCTGAGGTAAAAGGGTAGACATCAATAAATCCTTAGATTTCAGCAGCCACATTATGGCTGGCCAGTGGTTAGAGGGAAGCGATAATGTCTGCCAGAAGGCGGGAAATACGGGGGCCAGCGGCCTCGCCTGCTTCGATCACCTCAGCATGGCTGAGCGGTGTTTCCTGAATACCGGCAGCCAGGTTGGTGACCAGTGAAATACCAAATATCTCGAGCCCGGCGGCACGAGCTGCAATAGCCTCTAAGGCGGTAGACATGCCAACCAAGTCGGCACCTAAAACTCCAGCCATCTTTACCTCTGCGGGAGTCTCGTAGTGAGGACCGGGGAACTGCATGTAGACACCTTCCTGCAAGGAAGCGTCAATGCTGCGAGCGATTTCACGGATGCGAGGGGAGTAAAGATCAGTGAGATCAACAAAGTGTGCACCGGTCAGTGGGGAAGCTGCCGTGAAATTAAGGTGATCAGAAATGAGCACCGGTTCACCGGCGGAGTAAGCGGGATTCAAGCCGCCGCACCCGTTGGTCAGAATCATGGTCTTGGCGCCGGTAGCCGCCACGGTGCGCACCCCGTGAACCACCGCGTCCACACCGCGACCCTCATAGTAGTGGGTGCGTGAGCCAATCACGAGAGCACGCTGGCCCTCCGGGGTAAGGATTGAGGTAAGGGTGCCGGGGTGGCCCACCACAGCAGCCTTATGGAAACCAGGCACCTCAGAAGCATCAAGAGTATGGGTGACCTCGCCGATGAGGGTGGCGGCTTCGCCCCAGCCCGAACCCAGAGTCAGGCCCAGATCGTGCTTCTCAACACCGGTCTTCTCAGCAATAAATTCAGCTGCCTCACGAGCCCGCACCAGCGCGGGATGGTTGGGGTCAGCGGTAGATACAGTGGGGGTATTTGATTCATTCAACACACCTTCTAGCCTACCAATAATGACGGGGCGAGACTAGGTGGATCCGAGGGGCTAGGTCTTTGGTCGAAAGACGCGGCTGACCCAGAAGAGTAAAGGGAAAAGGTGCAGGGTAAAGGAGCGTGCCCAACTTACACCCTTCAGCGTTCTAGCCCTAAAATTCTGTGCCTGCAAGTTGAGCCATCCTGGGATGTGGGACACAATGGATAGGTGACTCTAAAAACAGATTTTTCTTCCCACAAACTCGTCATCCTCGGCGGCGGCCCCGGCGGCTACGAAGCTGCTCTGGTGGCAGCTAGCCACGGTGCCGACGTTACCATCATCGAAGATAAGGGCATGGGCGGATCAGCCGTGCTCACCGACGTCGTTCCCTCCAAAACCCTCATTACCAGTGCGGACGCCCGCAACCGCTTTGGTAAGGCACAGGAGCTCGCTATCTCGGTGGGCGAAGACGATAACCCGCCTCAGATTTCGGTGGACCTTGCCAAGGTTAATCAGCGCCTCATTGACCTAGCTCTACAGCAGTCCCACGATATTAAGCGCACCCTGGAACGCAACGGGGTGAAGGTAATTGCCGGGCGTGGCATGCTCATTGACCGTAACACTGTTCAGGTAACCGATGCTGACGGGCTGACTTATGAACTCAATGCCGAGTTCATTCTGCTGGCTGTTGGTACCCACCCGCGCGAGCTACCAACTGCACAGCCAGACGGGCAACGTATTCTCAACTGGACCCAACTGTATGACCTCAAAGAACTACCTACAGATTTGATTGTGGTGGGCTCCGGTGTAACCGGCGCCGAATTCGCATCAGCCTATGACGGCCTGGGCTCTAATGTCACCCTTATCTCTTCGCGCGACCAGGTGCTTCCCGGCGAAGATGGGGACGCTGCAACCGTGCTGGAGAACGTTTTTGAACGTAAGGGTGTGCGGGTTCTACCGCGCTCGCGCGCGGAGGGTGCTGAGTACAACGAAGCCGGTGACGGTGTGGTAGTTACGCTCTCTGACGGTCGCAAGGTCGCAGGTTCCCACGTCCTGATTGCCGTTGGATCTATCCCCAACACCGAGAACCTGGGGTTGGATGCAGTCGGTGTTGAGATTTCAGAAACCGGTCACATTAATGTGGATCGTGTTTCACGTACCAATATTTCAAATATCTACGCGGCCGGTGACTGCACCGGTGTTTACCCACTGGCGTCGGTTGCTGCCATGCAGGGGCGGGTGGCGGTCTCCCACATGCTGGGTGACACGGTCAAACCTTTGCGTACCCACCAGGTTGCAGCCAATATCTTTACTGCCCCCGAAATTGCGACTGTCGGGGTCAGTCAAAGCGAAATCGAAGCGGGTAAGTACCAGGCTGATATGGTCATGCTGCCCCTGGCAACCAACGCACGCGCTAAGATGCTGGCGGTAGAAGACGGTTTCATCAAGATTTTTGCCCGTAAACATTCAGGCACCGTCATCGGTGGTGTGGTGGTAGGGCCTCGTGCCTCCGAGCTTATTTTCCCGCTTTCACTGGCAGTGGATAAGAAACTGCACGTGGACGATATCGCCGAGACTTTCGCGGTCTACCCCTCGCTCAGCGGCTCTATTTCTGAGGCTGCCCGCCAGCTGCACATCATGCAGTAGGGTTTCAGCTCCACCAAAAAGTCCACCGAGAAACCTCGGTGGACTTTTTTGTAGTGAGCGATTTACTTGGTGCGGGCCATGGTGGAAAGATCAACATCACGGGTTTCGTGAGTGATTGCCATGAAGATGAAAGTGAGAACCCCGGCACCTGCCAGGTAAAGGCCCACAGCACCCACACCGCCGTTAGCATTCAGCCAAACCGCTGCATAAGGGGTCAGTGCAGCACCCAAAATTGAGGCTACGTTATAGGAGATGCCCGACGCGGTGTAGCGGACGTTCGTGGGGAAGAGCTCGGGCAGGTAGGCCGACATGGAGCCAAAGGTCAGGCCCATGAGCGTCATGCCGATTGCCATGAAGAGCACGATGCGGCTGGTGTTAGCTTCAGCGCCGGTGCCCACCACCTCGGGGTTCATGAGCAGGCCAAAGCAGAGACCGAAGGCGATAATGCAGGCGGTGATGACGAGCTGCGATGAGCGTCGACCGTATTTATCCGCTAGCCATCCCGAGACAGGAACCATAGCTGCAAAGAAGAGGATGGTGATGAGCTGAATAACGAGGAAGCTGCGGTAGGGGATGCCCAGGCCACCCTTCTCTGCTGCGCCGATGCCAAAGGAAAGAATCCAGGCAGTCATCAGGTAGAAGAGCACGTAGGTTGCCAGCATGATGAAGGTACCCTGAATCATAGGCCACCAGGCAACCTTGAAGGCCTCAACCAGCGGGGTCTTAACCTTCTCGTCCTTAGCCACCGCCTGCTTGAAGACGGGAGTCTCTTCTAGCTTGAAGCGAACGTAAAGACCTACAGCCACCATAATGACGGAGGCGATAAAGGGAACGCGCCAGCCCCAGACCAGGAAGTTGTGGTCCAGGCCGTCACCGGTAGCGACCGAGGTGAAGCCCATCGTTACAGTTAGCAGAAGCATGAAACCGTTGGCGAGAATGAAGCCGAACGGTGCGCCCAGCTGGGGCCACATGGCAGCGCGGGCGCGTTTACCTTCTTCAGCGTACTCAGTGGCGAGAAGAGCCGCGCCGGACCACTCGCCACCCAGACCCAGACCCTGGCAAAAGCGCAGGATGGTCAGCATGATGGGCGCCCACAGACCGATGTGGTAGTAGGTGGGGAGCAAGCCGATGAGGAAGGTAGCAATACCCATGGTGAGCAGTGCGCCTACCAGGGTTGCCTTACGGCCTACCTTGTCGCCAAAGTGGCCAAAAATCACGGAGCCAATAGGGCGGGCAACGAAAGCAGCCCCAAAGGTCGCCATCGATGCAAGAAGCTTGGCAGTGTCATCTTCACCGGTAAAGAAGAGTGCTGGGAACACTGCCACGGCTGCGGTGGCGTAGATGTAGAAATCATAGAATTCGATGGTGGTGCCGATCAGCGATGCCATGATGACGCGGCTGCGGGGTATGGTGATATCGCTGGCCGACGCGGCCGTTGATGCGGGTGAAGTGGTCACGGAAAGCTCCTGTATATACCGCTGACACGGTGATATGTGGTGTAACAGAAACTCACTGTAAACTGCCTGACTGCTATATGAAACCGGATTTCATATTCTAAGACGTTGTCTGGGGTAAAAAAGCGCCGGGACGCAGCTGTAAGTTGCATCCCGGCGCTCGGATAAAAATTTAGCGAATGGTGGCGATGACTGCCCCGGCAGAGACGGTTTCACCCTGCTTGAGTTTCAGCCCATTGACCTTGCCCGCCTTGTGAGCGGTGATGGGCTGTTCCATCTTCATGGCTTCAAGAACTACGATGAGATCGCCCTCTGCTACTTTGGCGCCCTCCTTGACGGCTACCTTCACGATGGTCCCCTGCATGGGGCTGGTCAGCTCATTGCTGTTGGCCACTGTGGTACCACCACGGGTTGAGCGTGACTTGCGTGCCTTAGCTGCTGCGGGTTTAGATACCGCTGAACCTCCGAATGCGGGAAGCGTGACCTCAAGTCGCTTGCCACCCACCTCAACGGTCACCTTCTGACGCTCGTCTCCGTCATCAAGTACGCCCAGGGCGCCGTTGTAGGCGGGCAAGGTGTTATTGAATTCAGTCTCAATCCAGCGGGTATGCACACTAAAGGACTGCCCATCAGCAGGTGCAAAAGCCGGGTCTTTAATGACGGTGGCATGGAAGTTAGCTACGGTGGGCAGGCCCTCGATCTTAAGCTCCGTCAGTGCCCTGGAGGCACGAGCAAGAGCCTGCTCGCGGCTATCACCGGTCACAATCAGCTTAGCTAGCATGGAGTCAAAGTTGCCCCCGATAGTATCACCAGAAACCACACCGGAATCCCAGCGGACGCCGGGGCCCTGCGGCACGATCAGTTTTTCGATGGTACCGGGGGAAGGCATGAAGCTGCGGCCGGCGTCCTCACCGTTGATGCGGAACTCGAAGCTGTGCCCGCGCACCTCGGGGTCGGTCGGGTTGATTTCTTCGCCGCGCGCAATGCGGAACTGTTCACGCACCAGGTCGATGCCGGTGACCTCTTCAGAAACAGGGTGCTCTACCTGCAGGCGGGTGTTAACCTCAAGGAAGCTGATGGTACCGTCGGTACCAACCAGGAACTCGCAGGTGCCTGCGCCCTGGTAGCCAGCCTCTTTGAGGATAGCCTTGGACGCATCATAGAGGCGCTGATTCTGTTCTTCGGTGAGGAAGGGTGCAGGGGCTTCTTCAACCAGCTTCTGATTGCGGCGCTGTAGGGAACAGTCGCGGGTAGAAACGACCACAACGTTGCCGTGGGCATCAGCCAGGCACTGGGTCTCGACGTGACGGGGGGAATCGAGGAAGCGCTCAATGAAACATTCGCCGCGGCCAAAAGCTGCGATGGCCTCACGTACAGCTGACTCATAAAGCTCGCCGATGCCCTCGCGCTCGCGAGCCACCTTGATGCCGCGCCCGCCGCCGCCGAAAGCTGCCTTAATTGCTACGGGGAGACCGAACTCGTCGGCAAAGGCTTCAACTTCTTGGGGGCTGGTGACCGGGTCTTTGGTGCCGGGAACCAGGGGAGCGCCCACCTTCTCGGCGATATGGCGCGCTGCTACTTTATCACCCAGCCGGTTGATAGAGGCGGGGGAGGGGCCGATCCAGGTGAGGCCAGCGTCGATGACCTGCTGGGCGAACTGGGCGTTCTCAGAGAGGAAGCCGTAGCCTGGGTGCACAGCGTCGGCGCCTGAGCGCTGAGCAACTTCAAGGAGCTTGTCCATTACCAGGTAGGATTCAGCAGCAGTTGAGCCACCCAGGGCATAGGCTTCATCGGCAAGTTGAGCATGCTGAGCTTCGCGGTCAGGTTCAGCGTAAACTGCTACCGTCGCGATGCCCTCATCTTGAGCAGCACGAATAATGCGTACCGCAATCTCACCGCGGTTAGCGATCAGAACTTTGGTGACTGGGCCGGTGTGGCGCCCGGTCACCGGGATGAAATTCTGTCCAGCATCGATAGTTTCAGTCACTCAAAGCTCCTTGGGAAGTATTGCGCCACGTCAAGGCGTCTAGTTGATGGCGCAACGGCTCATTTTAGGTGGCGTTTAGAAAAAATTTAACCGCATCTTGAAATTTATCGCGAATTTTTCCAAATGTCGCTGATTGAAACACCGAACGTGGTGAGCATCGTGCGGAGGGCATGTACCGAGAGACCGACGATGGTGTGAAATTCTCCCTCAATACCCTTGATAAAAGCTGACCCAAAACCGTCGATAGTAAAGGAGCCAGCTACCCAGAGTGGCTCACCGGTCGCCACGTAGCTTTCTGCCTCAGCCTGGGTGAAGTGATCAAAGTGCACAGTGGCGCTACGTAACTCACTGGTTTCTACCGGCTGCTGCCCGCGGTGATCAATCAGCCAGTGGCCGGTATGCAGAACCCCAGATTTTCCGCTCATCGCTGTTATTCGCTCTAGTGCCACTTCTGCACTGCCGGGTTTCCCGTAGGGCCGCCCATCAAGTTCAAAGACAGAATCACACCCCAGGATAATTGCCCCCGCGCACTGGGGGAGGGCTGCAACAGTGCGGGCTTTAGCTTGAGCCAGTAAAAGGGCAGTCTGGGCAGGGGAGATATCGTCGAGCCCCTTGGTGTAGGCATCTTCCTGTGCTGCTGCCAGGGCGGCATCCTCATCAACATCACTGACAATAACCTCAAAACTAATGCCCGCGTCCTCAAGAAGTTTCTTACGAGCGGGAGACTGAGAAGCCAGAACGAAGCGGGGCTGTTGGGTGGGGATAGTATGCATAGCTCTAAGTGTATTGAATAGCCAGCTTTTGCGGTTGCTTAAACCCCGCACCATCCCTCAGCATCCTGCCTGATATGCAGGGGGGTATGAAGGGTGGCGCGGGGTCTAAGTGAAGCGGGGCTTAGAAGAGACCCATGGGCTGGTCTGAGTAGGACACCAGCATATTCTTGGTCTGCTGGTAGTGATCCAGCATCATCAGGTGGTTCTCGCGCCCGATGCCACTCTTCTTGTAGCCACCGAAAGCTGAGTGAGCTGGGTAGTTATGGTAGTTATTGACCCAGACTCGCCCTGCCTGAATGGTTCGCCCGGCGCGGTAGGAGATGAACTGGTCGCGGCTCCAAACGCCGGCACCCAGACCGAAATCGGTGTCGTTGGCGATGCGCATAGCTTCGTCAAAATCGGTGAAGCTGGTGGTAGCTAGGACGGGGCCGAAAATCTCTTCCTGGAAGATGCGCATATCATTGTTACCGGCGAAAACGGTGGGCTGAATGTAGTAGCCACCCGCTAGATCTCCGCCCAGTTCGCAGGCTTCACCGCCGACCAGGACGTCCGCGCCTTCATCCTTGCCGATTTTAAGATAGCTAGTGATTTTGTCCCACTGTTCCTTGGAAGCCTGGGCGCCCACCATGGTTTCAGTATCCAGGGGGTTGCCCTGCTTCATGGCCTTGACTCGTTCGAGTCCAGCTTCAAGGAAAGAGTCATAGATAGGCTTTTGGATCAGGGCGCGCGAAGGGCAGGTACAGACTTCGCCCTGGTTGAGACCGAAAGAGGCAAAGCCTTCAAGAGCCTTGGAGTAGAAGGAGTCCTCTTCGCGAGCCACGTCCTCAAAGAAAATGTTAGGGGACTTGCCGCCTAGCTCCAGGGTGATGGGGATGATGTTCTCTGCGGCAGCCTTCATAATGATCGAGCCAGTAGTGGTTTCGCCGGTGAAGGCAATTTTGCGGATGCGCTTGCTCCCTGACAGAGCAGCGCCTGCTTCAGTACCAAAGCCGTTGACTACATTTAGTACGCCAGGAGGCAACAGGTCCTTCCAGAGGTCAACCAGGAAGAGAATGGATGCCGGGGTCTGCTCTGCGGGCTTGAGCACAATGCAGTTGCCGGTGGCTAGGGCCGGTGCAATCTTCCAGATCGCCATGAGGATAGGGAAGTTCCAGGGGATAATCTGCCCCACGACGCCCAGCGGCTCGTGGAAATGGTAGGCGACGGTGTCCTCATCGATTTGAGATAGACGGCCTTCCTGGGCACGAATGGCTCCGGCAAAGTAGCGCAAATGATCTGCTGCTAGGGGAATGTCTGCCGCTAGAGTTTCGCGCACCGGTTTACCGTTATCCCAGGTTTCGGCTACCGCGATAGCTTCAAGGTTGTCCTCGATAACCTGGGCTAGTTTGAGCAGTAAGTTGGAGCGTTCGGTGACGGAGGTTTTGCCGTAGGTTTCAAAAGCCTTCCAACCGGCGTCCAGTGCTTTATCGATGTCAGCGGCGGTGCCGCGGGCTACCTCGGTAAAGGGCTTGCCGTTGACCGGTGAGATGTCTTCGAAATACTGGCCTTCGGCGGGAGCCACCCATTCGCCACCGATGAAGTGGTCATAGCGGCTTTTGAAGGTAGCGAGTGAATCTGAGGTGCCTGGGGCGGCGTAGACAGTCATGGGGTCTCCTTTGACGAAACTGTTTGTAACACGGGTCACGTTTCAAGAAGTCTATCCGCTCACTGAGGTGGTCGGCAAGGGTATATTTTGAGAAAATAGGCAGCCTTCGCGCTGCACACCTTATGCGCTACCCCGGAGGAAAAATATGGATAGCCCCCGCCTCGGTCTCATCGGGACTGGAATGATAACCCAGGAATTCGCGGCAGCTACTAAAGCTGAGAATGCCTTCGAGCTGGTTGCGGTGATGAGCCGCTCTAGCACTACCGCACGTTCCTTTATTGAGGATGCTGATCTAGACCGGGTGTGCATCACTACCGAAATAAGCGAGTTGCTGGGGCATTCGTTAGATGCGGTATATATTGCTTCCCCCAATTCCTTCCATAAGAATCATGCCTTAGCCGCCATCGACGCTGGGGTGAATGTCATGGTGGAAAAGCCAGCTTTCTGGAACCCCGCGCAATGGCAGGAGGTACACCGTGCCGCTGAAAGAGCCGGGGTCTTGGTCTTCGAAGCTGCGCGGCATCTTTTTGAGCCCGGCTTTGAAACAGTTGGTCAGTGGGTGGATGAACAGAAGTCAAGCGGGCGAGAGGTGACAGGGGCCAGCCTGAACTTTCACCAGTATTCTTCACGCTGGGACGCTGTGCTGGCAGGCCAGGAACCCAACATTTTCTCGCTGTGTCACGGCGGTGGTGCCCTGGTTGACCTGGGAATTTACACGGTCTATGCAGCGGTCGCCTGGTTTGGGGAGCCGCAGGCTATCTCTTACAGAGCCCAGCTGGCGCCGACCGGGGTGGATGCTGCCGGCGTCCTGCTACTGACCTACCCCGGCTTTACCGCTGAGCTATCTTTCTCTAAAAGCCAGGTCTCCCGCCTGCCCAACGAGATTAGGGCAGGACGCTCGGGCTTGGTGCTGAATGCGGTGCAGGGAATCGACAGGGTAAAGACAGTCGAGGGGCAGACCCTCTTTGAAGCAGGGAAACCCGGTGCACCGTTGAGCCAGCTGATGCGCTCTGAAGCTCTTGCCTTCGCGGAGCTGATCGCAGCTCAAAGGCAAGGTAACCTCACCGCGCAACAGAGGGAACACTACCGCTACCTAACTCAGCTTTCGCGCACCGTTAATCGCATCTGCACCGAGGCGCGCCACCAGGCGGGCATCGTATTTAGTGGGGAAGTTGATAGCTCTGAAAAGCACTAACTCGGGGCTGATGTCCTAGCGAAGAGCAAAATACTCAGTCTAATAACCCAGTGCTCGCTTGAGGGTATCTAGGCCGACGGAACCGAGCATGAGGGCGCGGGTGTGGAAGTCCCTATCTGAGACACCGGCGGCGCGGGCGTCCTCACGCAGGTGCAACCAGAGGCGCTCGCCGACCTTATAGGAGGGAGCCTGCCCCGGCCAGCCTAGGTAGCGCAGGAATTCAAAGCGGCGCTGGCCTTCTGACATGTCCAGGTTGGCTTCCAAGAAGCGGTAGCCACTCTCGGCATCCCAAACACCGGGTTCAATGCCGAGTTCATCGACCCAACGCTGAGGGATTTCAAAGCCACAGTGCAGGCCGATATCAAAGACGACGCGGGCGGCGCGTAGGCGCTGGGCGTCCAGCATACCCATGCGGTCGCCGGGGTCCGCCAGGTAGCCGAGTTCGTCCATGAGGCGTTCGGCGTAGAGAGCCCAGCCCTCGCCGTGGCCCGAGACCCAGCAGGCTGAGGCGCGCCAGTTGTTGAGGGATTCTGCCATGGCGGTTGCGGTGGCTACCTGTAGGTGGTGGCCGGGGGTGCCTTCGTGGTAGACAGTGGAGACTTCGCGCCAAGTGCCGAAGGTGTCTTCGCCTTCGGGGACTGACCACCACATGCGGCCGGCTCTTTCGAAGTCGGCTGACGGGCCGGTATAGTAGATGCCGCCCTCTTGGGTGGGGGCGATCATGCATTCGAGGTTTCGCAGGGGCCCTTCGATGGTGAAGTGTTCTTTGGAGAGAAAATCCAGGGCTTCGTCGGAGAGTTTCTGCATCCAGGCTTGGAGTTCATCGGTGCCGTGCAGAGTGCGGGCGGGGTCAGCATCCAGTGCTGCCTTGGCCTCTTCGATACTGGCACCGGGCTTAATCTCTTCTGCTACTTCCTGCTGGGCTGCGATGATGCGGTCTAGCTCTTCAACGCCCCAGGCGTAGGTTTCTTCTAAATCTAGGGTAGTACCCACGAACTGGCGTGAGTAGAGGGAGTAGCGCGTACGTCCTACAGCGTCTTCTTGGGGTGCTGCCGGGCGCAGGGTTTCCTGCAGATAGGTTAGCAGCTTGCCGTAGCCTGCCTTGGCGGACGCCGCGCCCTCCTTGGCATGGTCGGCGTGGGTGGGAGCTGCTTCGGCAATTTCAGCGGCCAGGGCGTCAAAGAAACCACCGTCAGCGATGTAGGCGGTCACTTGCTCGATGGCGGTATCAATCTGGCGAACAGCGGCTACGCGGCCGCGGGTGTGTGCTTCTTCGAGGCTCTCGATATAACCTTCGAGGGCAGAAGCGACGTTATGCAGGCGCCCTGCAATAAAACCCCAGTCTTCTTCATTATTGCGGTTCATGAGGTCAAAGACTGAACGGATGCCCTGAATGGGGGAGGCTATGTTATTGATTTCCCAGGTTCCCAGCCCCGCCTCATGAAGCTCAAGTTCTAGGCCCAGACGCTCCTGCATGGCGTCGACGGTGACTTTATCGATGTCATCGGTGATTTCTGCCTGATTCAACTGTTCAAGGGTTTCACGGATGACAGCGATATCGGCAGCGGTGCCGGCGGGGGAGAAGTCGGCGTATTCGTTTTCCCTGCCCTTGCGCCCTTCTAGTGTGGCGCTGGCGGGGTCTAGCTCCAGGCACTTCTCGTAGTAGGCATTGGCAATTTCATCGACGCGAGTTTGTGGGCGGTTGGTGGTAAAAATAGCAGGTAAATCTGGGTGAATAGTCATGAGACCTATATTACAGTTCAGATGCAGAAAAGGGCCTTCACTCTTGCCGGAGTGAAGACCCTTTTTAAAAAATTGAACTACTGGGGGCTTTCTTTGGTGAACCAGTAACTCACGGTTTATCCGATCATGTTACTGAACAATATAAAACGAAGATGACGGCACAAGGTTGCTATCGGGCCTCTGATAGGAAAAACTAAGGTACGCAGGGCTTGATTGACTTAACCTAGATCGATTGAGTCATGTGCATAACCGAGTAGACGAGCATCATGGGTAGCTATTACAGCGATACCGCCTTTGTCGCAATGGTTTTGAACGAAGTTTATAACTCTTTGCGCATTGCCATCGTCAAGTGCTGCAGTCGGCTCATCGAGCAGAATCAGGGGTGTATTCCTCAATGCTAGCCTGATGAGACTCACTCTCTGTTGTTCGCCTCCACTGAGTTGGTAGACAGGTTTATCCAAAAAACTGTAGTCAAGATCGAAGTAGTTGAATGCAGTCTCTGCTCGGGTCTGATCTTGCTTAACTTCGTACCCAGCAAGTTCTATGTTTTTGCGGACCGACCAGGAGCCCACTAACCCGGAGTTCTGAAAAGCTAGACTAACAGTGTTTCTAAGGTAGTTTCTCTTAGCTTTTCCCTTGAGCGTTGAAGGGTTAATACCATTGAAGTCAATGATTCCAGAGGACGGTTTTTCTAGGGAACCTAAGCATTGCAAAAGAGTAGTCTTGCCTGAACCGCTGTGACCGCGAAGCGCTATAAAATTACCTGACTCTGCATTGAGACTGAGGTTTTCCCATAGCGTCCGTTGGGGAAAACTGTAACGGAGTTCCGACAATATGAGTGAGTTTTTCTCTTTCATGTAGATCCTTGGATTTAGGAGATTTCGAGCGTAAATCTAGATAACGTACGTT
This sequence comes from Rothia sp. LK2492, assembly GCF_040946345.1. Classification (NCBI taxonomy): domain Bacteria; kingdom Bacillati; phylum Actinomycetota; class Actinomycetes; order Micrococcales; family Micrococcaceae; genus Rothia; species Rothia sp. LK2492. The sequence goes on from NZ_JAYWLX010000002.1 coordinate 221,735, forward strand.
CTAACTGTTTAAGTGTAAGAACTACCACGGAAGCCGAGACAAGAATCATTGCACTAGCGATAATAAGAATTACTGTGAGGGGGAGCTGTGTTGTTGCAACGATAAGAGAAATTGGTATAGCTGCTAATAACATATTTTTGATGACAAAATCACCGTAGGTTTCAGTAAAACTAGCTCCTGATGTGAGTAGAAGAAAAATTGCTGAACGGTTCCTTGCTTGGTAGATAGTGGCCAGGATGACGTTTCCTAGAAGTAGTGCAAGCAAGGCAACAGAAGTTCCTACCAGAGAGATACTGAAAGCTACTTTCCTATCAACGGCTGCTAAAGCCGAATTTTGAGTTGTGTACTCATAGCCGACTACTGCGTACTCTAAATTTTCCTCATTTACAGCTTTTTTTAGTGCTGTGTCGTCAAAAACAATCCCGTATTCTCCAATAATCTGTGGGGGAATGACATGATTTGCTGAGTGACTAACTATAACTATCGGGTTTTCAAGGTACATGCTGGTAGGTAAGTTGTAACTCAACAGCGGTAAGATTCCTGTATCAATACCGGTATAGGACCTAACCATTGTTGCTGGACGCGGGTTTCCCCCCAGTTCTTGTTGAAACTCTGCCCAGCTTTTAACCTCAGCTACAATTTCCTCCTCATATGGGGAATAAGACTGGGGTATTAAGACAGCAACTGATGATTCTTCTTGGGAGGTATGGATGACTAAATCAAGTGTTGATGCATCCAACTGAGTGAAAGTCATCAGGTAATTGGGATTGACCAGGAGTACATTATCCGAAACAGATGAAGGTGTATCATACAATGGGTTTTTGCTGGCGAGATAGCTAGTCTGATCTATTTCGAGTTGGGCAAACACATTGCCAAGTTGCTCTTTAGCATAATCAGCTTGTGAAGACAGAAGGGCGTAGCCCATGACAGGCTGTACCAGATTTGTATGCTCGTTTCGCAGGGTGTCAGCGTGCGATTCCTTTTCATCCTCATTCTTGAGGGTAAGCGTATCGGAGATACTTACCATTGAACCCAAAAAAGCAACGACAACCAGGAGGCCTGAAAGTGCTCCCAGTAGAGTCATTGGGCGTCTGCCCTTGTTTAGTGCTCCAAGTGAGTATTTAACAGTGCAGATGCGTATACTCAGGATGCTAGTTACTAATGCGCTGGTAAGGATTAGTGCCTGTTGAATCGCGATAATGGCTATACTTCTCAGCCTATACCCGTCTGCAAATATCACGCTATAGAGACTCAATACGATTGTGCCAAAAACTAACGGTGCATATACCGGTAGCAGTAATGATGCAATTTCCCTCAGAGAAACGTAGAGCGGGGCCTCCCCTCCAACGACTCGGACTGAGACTATAGCGAGCCTGACACTTTGTAGCTGGCACAAAGATATGACAAGACAGATTAAGAGAATAGCTACTGCCACTGCCCAACCGTTACCAACTAGAAAGAAAAACCATAGGACGTAGCCTGGCTGGGAATGTACGGTTGTACTATTAGCTCCTAGCTTATTGAGTGTATCCGCTACGGCTTGAGAGTCTTGAGAGGTGCCGTCTATGAGGTAGGTTCCCGTAAGCTGATTACGGTTCAGCTGCTTTTCTGGGTACAGGTGTGAAGGGTACTTGTCGCTGAAGCTTGGGAACGATTCTGTATCTAGATTACCGATTACCCTGTCCGCATTACCTGATATTAGGTAATAGTCGGACGCCGTAACACCATTGTCTAAAGACACTGAACTCTTATAAATATTAATATTTTGAGCTTGCGCAATTGAATTTAGTTCATTCAGAAAGCTTTCTGTGGAAATATTACCAGGAAGCTCTGTTACAGACACTCCTGTTTTAAAGCCCTCTGGCCCCCAGCGATCTTGGTCAACCAAAAAAATATAAGTAGCTGAGACAAAGATTGAACTAAGTAGAAAAGAAGTAATCCAAGCGAGAATATATGCGAAACGGATATGGCTATTCATTGGCTTTTTGTTTTTTTTGGGGGGGGCGGGTTGGGGTTCCCACATTTTGAAACCCCAACCCTGTTTAAGATTGGCAGAAGATTCTAACGCCAATAGCTTGTGTTTCCACCCCAGGTAGCACGAATGTTGGCTTTGGACCAACGATTGGTGGGCGCGGTGGCGCTATTGCATTTATTAGCGTTGCATGCGGTGCTACCGTGTGCTCTTGAGGGGTGGTGATAATTTGACCAGGTGTTCATAACAACATAATTCACCCCCTGGTCCCAGGTGCCGCCCCCTACATTGTGGATGGCGGCGTTAGCTGCGCTTGCACCGCCGAAAAGGCTGGCGCTGAGAGCAACAGTGGCAAGGATCTTTTTAGAGAACTTCATCGTTTCCTCCAAAGTATGAAAAGTTTGGTGCGTCTCTCCAACGGATTCGCTAACTTAAAGTATTCCCTAATCGCAGGCTGTTCCGCAATAGTTTGTAGATGGTTTCTGAAATTAATTTTTATATTAGATCGATGGGTCTAAATTAGATTTTGGAATGGTTCCAATTATGTTCAGAGTTCTAATCTTGGAAATATTTTGCTCCAAAGTATTTGGATTTACTAGGTAAAGAAACTACTGCGGCCGTGCCCGCTTCCAGGAGCCCGGGCCCGGCCGCAGGCGAGCGCCTAGCTGCTGGGTGGTGTTCAGGCGGCGCTGCCAGTGCTCCAGTGTAGTTTCCCTATTCTGCTCTGCTTCCGCGGCAGAAGCTGCCACCACTGCGGTTAGAGCTGCCAGCTCCTCGTCGGTGGGGTTGCCTTTGACCACCGTCAGCAGGGGAGCCTCCGAAGGGGCAGTTATGCTGCCGGCCTGGCTAGCGTCATCCTGCGCGGTTACAGGGGTGGGTGCTGGTGCCGGTTTCTTACCGAAGCCCAAGAGCGAGAGGGGGTTGGGGGTTGCCATAGAGAATTAGCCTTTACAGAGGAATATTGCCATGCTTTTTGGCCGGGCTTGCTGCCCGCTTATCGTTCAAGGCACGCAGGGCGCTGACGATGCGCACACGGGTCTCTGACGGAGCGATGACCTCATCAATATAGCCCAGCTCAGCTGCCTGGTAGGGGTTGAGCAGCTCTTCTTCATACTTGGTGATGAGCTCAGCACGGCGGGCCTCGACGTCCCCACCTTCTTCGGCAAGGGCGGCAAGCTCACGACGGTAGAGAATGTTTACCGCGCCCTGAGCGCCCATCACACCGATTTGAGCGGTGGGCCAGGCAAGGTTAATGTCTGCGCCCAGCTTCTTGGAGCCCATCACAATGTAGGCACCGCCGTAGGCCTTACGGGTAATGACGGTAACCAGAGGAACAGTAGCCTCAGCGTAGGCATAGAGCAGCTTAGCACCGCGGCGGATGATGCCGTTGAATTCCTGGTCGGTGCCGGGCAGGAAGCCGGGTACGTCCACAAAGGTCAAAATAGGAATGTTGAAGGCATCGCAGTTGCGCACAAAACGGGCAGCCTTCTCGGACGCATTGATATCCAGGGTGCCAGCGAACTGCATAGGCTGGTTAGCCACGATACCAACGGTCTTACCCTCAACACGGGCGTAACCGATCATGACGTTGGGAGCGTAGAGCGCCTGCATTTCCAGGAAATGCCCGTCATCCACAACCGCCTCAATCACCGAGCGCATGTCGTAGGGCTGGTTGGCTGAGTCGGGGATCAGCTGATCCAACTCAAGGTCATCTGCGGTGGGTTCGGGGTCCTGATCATGGTCTAGGGGTAGGTTGACCGCCAGGTTGTTGGAGGGCAAAAACTCGATGAGCTCGCGCACGAAATCGAAAGCGTCCTCTTCATCCTCTGCCAGGTAAGTAGAGGTACCGGTGACCGCATTGTGCTGGCGCGCCCCGCCCAGTGTCTCCATATCAATCTCTTCACCGGTTACGGTCTTAATGACATCCGGTCCCGTGATAAACATGTGACTGGTCTTATCAACCATCACGATATAGTCCGTCAAAGCGGGGGAGTAGGCTGCACCGCCAGCTGAGGGGCCCATAATCACAGAAATCTGCGGAATGACACCTGAAGCGCGCACATTCATGCGGAAGATATCAGCGAACATAGCTAGGGACGCCACGCCCTCCTGGATGCGGGCGCCACCACCATCATTGATACCAATGACCGGGCAACCGTTCTGGAGTGCGAACTTCTGCACCTTAACAATCTTCTCGCCGTTGACCTGGGACAGTGAACCGCCGTAAACCGTGAAGTCCTGAGAATAAACAGCCACCAGGCGGCCGTCAATCGTGCCGTAGCCTGAAACCAAGCCATCGCCTAGAGGGCGCTTCTTATCCATACCAAACGCTGTGGTGCGATGGCGCGCCAGAGCATCAAACTCAACAAAAGAACCTTCATCAAGCAACATCTCAACACGCTCACGGGCGGTCTGCTTACCGCGCTCATGTTGACGATCAATCGGAGCCTGGCCGGTAGGAGCGAGAGTCTGCTCCCGGCGGGCATAAAAATCCTCAATCTTTCCTGCGGTTGTTGAAAGATCTGGCCCGCTGTCAGCCTGCTCGGTGAGATTCTCGCTCATGGTGCCTCTTCACGCTCTTGGTGTGTCTAGGTGCCCCGGGTCAGGGCATTCGTATCAACTATAGTCGTCGCCTGAGCCGAGGGTAAATTTTTTTAGGAATTTTGGGGTGTTTTCTCTAAATAAGAGGGGTAAATGTTTGGTGGACGCACCCGAAGCTGGCTTCGAGTGCGTCCACCAAATACGTGTGGGCAAGGAAAGCTACTGACTCACCTTGCCAATGACTGCGTTCCATTCGCGCACCTTATAGCCGGTGAGGACGCCGCCGGTGCTCATGGGGTCAGCCGCAATGAGAGTGTCCAGGTGTTCCTTGTTATCAGCAACAAAAATGAGCAGAGCGCCAAAAGGCTCCCCATCGGGGTAGGCGCCTGCGGCGTGCAGGTTACCTTCTTCATGAAGTCTGGCCAGGTACTCGCGGTGGGCTGGGCGGTGTAGCGTCTGAAGATCGGCAGGCCCGTAGGAATACTCAACAGCGTAGGTGGTCATAGGTTGCTCCCTAAAATATTGTGAGACTAGATTCAAGAAATCCTGCTGTGTTACTGGGACCGTGTGGGGTATCTTTGCACCAGTTGGCGCAAGGATGCCCCATCGGGTTTCCATACATCATTGTTTTGCAAGACTGCTGAACTGAATTGCTCTCCCCAGTATCTCACCTCACAGGCTCGCCGCTAGTATTAAGAGGCAGATTAAAGAAAGGTAACCATGACTCAGCTTGACCCCAGCGCTGTTGACCTACCCGGCTTCGACCGGGTAGAAATTCTTGAGAGTATCGGCTCAACTAACGACTACGGGCGGGCCGTACTGATGGGGGATGCTGTGGCTCGGCGCAGCTGGGGCGAGCTGTCCGTCATCTCAACCGGGGACCAAAACGCCGGGCACGGGCGGTTGGACCGGGTCTGGTCAGCACCTCCGGGATCCAGCTTGGCGACAACTTTTGTGGTGCGTCCTCACGCCAACCCCCGTGTGCACATTGCCCCCGATCAGTACCACTGGCTAACCTCCCTAGCCGCACTTTCAGTCCGCGACGCACTGATGCAGGGCTTTAGCCTGGTTCCCAGCATTAAGTGGCCCAACGATGTGCTGTTAGGTAACCGTAAGGTATGTGGCATCCTGGCGCAGCTAGTACTAGAACCTGAGGGCGATATCTCGGTAATTGTGGGGGTGGGGCTCAATCTCAATATGACCGCTGAGCAGCTGCCGGTCCCCACTTCAACCAGCACCTTGGTAGAGAGCGGTCAGCTAGCTGACCTGGAGCAGGTGCTTACTTCTTTAGCGACCCGGTTTGAGTATTACTACCGCGAGTTTGCGTCAGGCGGGTTTGACGCATCACAGCCCTTTGGCGGTGCCAGCCTGTTGGAGCGCCTGCGCGGTGCTCTCAGCACCATTGGTGCCCATCTCACCATTCATCTGCCGGGCGATGAGACCTTCCGCGGGGTTGGTGTTGATATTGCTGACACCGGAGAGTTGGTAGTCCGGGCTGAAAACGGTGAAGAACGCCAGTTTACGGTAGGGGACGTCGTGCACGTGCGACCCGATGGCTATGGCTCCTAGTCTCCCGGGCTGCCTGAAGCAAACATTCAGGTTTAAGCACTACACTCTACAACGATGAAAATTAGAGGTGAGCTCATCCCTGGCGAATATGTTCTAGCGGCAACCCGGTCCCACGGGGTGCTACTTTTGCGCCCCCTTGGTTGGGCGCTAGGATCGATGGTGGCGTGGAGCTTTTCCTCAGCACTTGGAACTGATTCCCGCTGGATCAGTTATTTAGCACTCGCGCTAGCACTTGGACTGCTTTACCGGGCTGTTAAGAGTGGACTGCGCTGGTGGCTCACCAGCTATGTCCTTACCAGCCACCGCCTTTTAGTGCGTACCGGTATGAAATCTTCTACCGACGTATCAATTCCTCTTGAGCTCATTGAGGGTGCTAACCTAAAACGGCTTACACTGATGGGAATAGTGGATGCCGCGCCCATAGTAGTGCGGGTGAGAGGGCAGCAGTATATTTTGAAGGCCGTGCCCGATGCTGCCCGTTTCTCGCACGAAATAAGGCAGGCACAGATGAACGTGCTTGCTACTGGTAAGGATCGCACCCAGGGCAACTGATGCCTAGCTTTTCTTAAAAATTGAGAAATGAGATGTGGGCAGGGTTAAGATGGAAGAATGCGCCACAGACTGCGACCAGTCGTAGTCCAGCTCACAAAAGAGTATTCTGGATGTAGACCGTCACCCACCAGGGCCCGTCTGATAACCGCAAACACCAGAGACAGCGAAAGCGAGAGACTCCGTGGAGAAGCCAGCAAACGGCATCGGCTCTGAAGCCGGTACCGAACGCTACAGGAGCAAGCGCCGCAGGCACGGGGTGCAGGGTCAGCTTTACCGCAGCGACGAAGCCCGAGAGGGCGTTTTGGAGCTTGAGCGGGCTTTGCTGGGCGATAACCGCAGTCTCACCCGCGCCGAAGTCGCTGCTGAAGCTGACGTATCGCTCCTCACGGCGCGTAAGATTTGGCGTTCGTTGGGTATCCCCAACCTTAAAGACGACGATGCCTTTTTCACGCATATGGACAGTGAAGCTCTGACCACCATTAGCAATATGGTGCGCGAAGGCAAGCTCACTGAGGACGCCTCCCTTTCAATTACACGATCCGTCGGTCAGATGATGGACCGCATGGTGGTGTGGCAGGTGGAAACTCTGGTTGAAGATATGGTCATCAACCGGGGAATTACTGATGCGGAAGCTCGAGCCGAGTTGCTACACCTCCTCCCTAAACTTCTCGACGATTTAGAACTCATCACCGTCTACGGCTACCGCCGCATGATGAACTCTGCAATCCTGCGTCTAGCTCTGCGCGATGAACAGGACGATGCTGATTTAGCTGAAACTGCTTTACCGCTTGCCCGAGGCGTGGGCTTTGTTGACCTAGTTTCCTACACCTCCTTATCTCGTGAGATGAACGAGAAATCTTTAGCGCGTTTGGTCAAGCATTTTGAGCAACGGTGCGCAGAGGTCATCGCAGTAGGTGGCGGCCGCATTATTAAAACGGTGGGGGACGAGGTCATGTACCTGGTAGAGTCACCCGAGGACGGAGCACGCATTGCGCTGACCCTATCTAAACTGATCAGTGAAGATTCGCAGCTACCTGAAGCTCGCGTGGCTTTTGTGTGGGGGCGGGTGCTTCCCCGCCTCGGTGATATTTACGGCCCCACCGTCAACCTGGCGTCACGGCTCGTGGCTCTCACCGAACCCGGCGTCGTGCTCACCGACAGCTCAACTGCTGATGCGTTAGAGGGCGATGAACGATTTGTGCTGATTCCGCAGGGCGTGCGTAACGTGCGCGGCTTTGGCAACGTCAGGCCCGTGGCCATCACCCCGGGAATTGGTAATGAACTGGAGATTGAATTCGAATGAGCACGGCAGAACGCCTGACTGTTTACACTGGCACCGCCACTGACGTTGGGCAGCACAGGGACAACAATGAAGACTCACTGACTGTTGCAGGTACTCTCTGCGTCGTGGCAGACGGTATGGGTGGGCACGAAGCTGGTGAGGTTGCCTCACGTCTGTGCACTCGTACTCTGGCTTACTCTCAAATGTTTACCCGCCCCGGGGGTATGACGGAAGAAGAAGAGACTAAATTTCAGCAGGCTTTAGAGGCTGAAATTCAGCAGAATACTGAGGAGCCTCAAACTAATCGTCGCTTGCGCCGCCGCAAGGACACCTCGGTGCTCAACCAGCAGATTCTTAAAACCATCGAGAACATCAAGGGCGTTATCTCTGAGGCTGATGAAGCCATCAAAAATACTCTGGGCCTGCGTGCCGGCACCACGTTGACCGGTGCCTGGCTAACTCATATTGGTGAGCAGCAGATGTGGTTCATCTTTAACGTTGGTGACTCACGCACTTACCGGTTGCTTCGGAGTGAAGACGTAGAGACCGAGGAAGCTCTATCAATCTCTAATGGCCCCATTGAGGGTCTTCGGTTGGAGCAAGTCACGGTTGATCACTCTGAGGTGCAGTATCTAGTAGATACCGGTCAGATTACCGCACTAGAGGCGCTGACCCACCCTCGCCGCAACGTCATCACCCGTGCTCTGGGTACCGGCAACTATTGGGAACCTGACTTTTGGGTTATTCCGGCTAAGCCGGGTGACCGCCTCATGATGTGCTCAGATGGTTTGTCCGGCGAGCTTTCCCACAACTATATGGCGCGTGTTCTAGCGACCGTTGAGCACCCTCAGGACGCTGCGGATGTGCTACAGATGGCAGCCCTGCGCGCCGGAGGTAGGGACAATATCACCGTGGTGGTGGCAGATGCCATCACCGAAAGTGATGCCAAGGTCAGGGCTGAAGAGCTCAAGGAACTGACCCACACCGATGCCCACAAGATTGCCGCCCGTATCGAAGAATTCGACTATGAGCACACCACTGATACCGAAGAGGAACAGTTCCACCCCGAACGCGAACTGCACCGCGGTATTAACGGCTAGCACCTTTTCTCTATGGTAGTCCAGGGCGCCGCACCCCATACCCGGGGTGCGGCGCCCTTTTCCTTAGCTAATCCGCTTTTAGGGCACGCATTTTCAGGGCACAATAGAGGGGTGAGCGATATGAAGGACCTACCCGGTGTAGAAGAAGAGACCGTGCACGGCATTGACCGCGACCTGCTAGAAAGCCAGGGGGTGTCAGCTGAACTTAAAGAAGAATATGCGCAGCTGGTAGATCGTGTGCGCGAAGCTAGGCAACAGTATTATATGGACGACGCTCCGGCGCTGTCAGATGCTGAGTATGACCAGCTCTACCGGCAGTTGGAAGGTTTGGAGGCTAAGCACCCCGAACTGATCTCTAATGATTCTCCCACTCAGGAGGTCGGTGGAGAGGCGTCCAGCGCTTTTGCACCAGTACAGCACCTAGCGCGTATGTATTCACTTGAGGACGTATTCTCGCTGGAGGAGCTTGGAGTCTGGCTCGACCGCGCCGAGGCGAACGCCGAGCAGATGACAGGTGCGCGCCCCACCTGGCTGACTGAGCTCAAGATTGACGGGCTGGCAGTAAATCTGCTCTACCGTGATGGGGTTTTGGTGCGCGCTGCCACGCGAGGTGATGGCACTACCGGCGAAGATGTCACCCACAACGTTCTGACTATTAAGAGCATCCCCACCCAGTTGACCGGTAGCCAACACCCTGCTGAGATTGAGGTTCGCGGGGAGATCTTCATATCGTCTAAAGATTTCAAAGCACTCAACGAGAGCATGGTAGAGCAGGGTAAAGCCCCCTTCGCCAACCCCCGCAACGCAGCTGCCGGTTCTCTGCGTCAGAAGGACGCCACGCTGACTGCCCAGCGCCCTTTGAGCATGTTTGTGCACGGTATCGGTGCTCAGAGCGGTCTGTCTATTAGCAATCAGTATGAGACCTATGAGCAACTACACCAATGGGGGCTACCGGTCAGCCCTTACTCACGGTTGTTGAATAGCCGTGAGGAGATCCTGGAGTTCATTGCCACATATGGGGAGCAGCGCCACTCCTTGATTCATGAAATCGATGGCATTGTTATCAAGGTCAATGATTTTGATACTCAGGCACGTCTGGGTTACACCTCCCGAGTTCCCCGATGGGCAGTGGCCTACAAGTACCCACCCGAAGAGGTTCACACCAAACTTCTAGATATTTTGGTGAACGTGGGCAGGACCGGTCGAGTAACTCCCTTTGGCATGATGGAGCCTGTGAAGGTGGCAGGCTCTACCGTTGAGATGGCCACACTGCATAATCAGGAAGTTGTTAAGGCTAAGGGTGTCTTGATTGGCGACACAGTGGTACTCCGGAAGGCTGGGGACGTCATCCCCGAGATTGTTGGCCCTGTAGTTGCCCTGCGTGATGGCAGCGAGCGGGAGTTTGTGATGCCTACTCTCTGCCCCTCCTGTGGAAAGCCTCTTGCTCCTGCTAAAGAGGGGGATGTTGATATCAGGTGTCTTAACGCTCGTTCCTGCCCATCCCAGCTCAAAGAGAGGGTTAACCATCTGGCTGGGCGCGGTGCCTTTGATATTGAAGCACTGGGTTATGAGGCAGCTCGGGCACTCACCAGCCCAGCGGAGCCAGAGGTCCCCCCGCTCACGAGTGAAGCCTTCCTATTTGATCTCACCCCTCAGGATCTTGCGGATGTGAAAATCGAGAGGGAGAAGACCCTGCGCGGTGTCACACAGATGGTGCGCGAACCCTATTTCTATAGCAAAGGGACCGCTAAGAAACCCAGTGCACCGAAGGCGAACACACTCAAGCTCTTCGAACAGCTGGAAAAGGCTAAACAGCAACCGCTCTGGCGTGTGCTGGTTGCTCTGTCGATCCGCCACGTTGGGCCTACCGCAGCTCGGGCACTTGCCACAGAGTTTGGGTCTATGGACGCTATCCGTGCAGCTAGCGAGGAACACCTCTCTAATGTCGATGGGGTAGGAGCGATTATTGCCCGCTCGCTCATTGAATGGTTCGAGGAGGACTGGCACCGCGAAATAGTCGATCGTTGGGCTGCTGCCGGGGTGCGCATGGAAGATGAGCGCGATGAGTCTATCCAACGAACACTTGAGGGGCTGACCGTAGTCGTCACCGGATCTCTTGAAGGCTTCACCCGTGACAGCGCTAAAGAGGCCATTATTCTGCGGGGCGGGCGAGCATCGGGCTCTGTCTCAAAGAAGACAGATTATCTTGTAGCAGGAGCCGCTGCAGGTTCAAAGCTAGATAAGGCTGAAAGCCTGGGGGTCAAGGTGCTAGATGAGGCAGGATTTGAGGCTTTGCTGGCAGGAGACCTGTCTTAAACGGTGGCAGAGATGTGATTTACGATACCAAATCGTGATTTTTGTAGGGGTGCTTGGGTCGCGTATAAGCCCGAGCACCCCTGAAATTTAGGGGTTTCACTCTTTAAAACGGGTTTTGTAAAGACCCCCCGCTCTATTTTTGTTACCAAATTGTGACTTTCTGATCTGCGATGAGGGGGAAAGTTTAAAAAGTTTTAAGAGATGTGAAACTAGGTTTAGACGCTAAAAACAGCTCAGCGGAGATTTGGCTCCAAGTGCGTGCCTGCTTCGATAAAGCCCGCCAAATCAGCGTGCAATGCGGTGTGAACCCTGGGGCAAACAGTGCAAGGGCGTTCCGCCCTGAGGGTTTTGTTAATACAGGGCTAGTGATGGCTTAAAGGTGTTTCATCTCAAAAAGGGGTTGGCATGGCCCTAATCGTTACGTTATCGTTATCAACGAATCGAAAACGCCTTCACTCTGAAGGCTTTATAGTTCGCGGTGGAAGCCGCGAACACATGCTGGGTTATACCGCACACCTGATATCGTCTACAGGGTATAACCTTCACAAGATCCACTCAACATCTTGGGTAGACGGTAACGCACAGACGCCCAGGGATGGGAAGAGCGTAAGGTGGCCTTCGGAGCATATACATGACTTCCAACATTCGTCGTAACGCAGCAGCACTTGCCCTCGGTGGCGCAGCAGCAGTAGCTACTCTGGCAGCTCCCGCAACCTCAGCAAACGCAGCTCCCCTCGAAGCTTGGGATGCACTGGCACAGTGCGAGTCCGGTGGTAACTGGTCAATCAACACCGGCAATGGCTACCACGGTGGCCTGCAGTTCTCACAGTCCTCATGGAACGCAGCAGGTGGCTCAGGTTCACCCGCAGCTGCTTCAAAGGCTGAGCAGATTCGCGTAGCTGAGAACCTCCTGCAGATGCAGGGTTGGGGCGCATGGCCTTCATGCACCGCTCAGCTTGGCCTTTCCGCTTACGGTACCTCTAGCGCACCCGCAAATCTTGCCCCCCAGTCAAACGAAGTTGCAGAAATTGCAGCACCTGCTGTAGTTGAAGCAGCACCCGTTGCAGAAGCAGCACCTGCTGTAGTTGAAGCAGCACCCGTTGCAGAAGCTCCTGCAGCTGCAGTAGCTGAAGCACCCGTTGCTAACACCTACACCGTTGCCGCTGGCGATACCCTTTCAGAAATCGCTTACGCTCACGGCTTCAGCAGCTGGGATGCGCTTCTGGCAGCTAACTCAGAACTGATTACCAACGCTAACGTTATCGAAATCGGCTGGGAACTCACCATCCCCGCTCAGTAAGGTCTTTATCAATAGGCTTTAGCGTCTACAGCGCATCAAAAGGTGCCCGTGTACCCCAAAGGGGAGCGCGGGCACCTTTTTGTTTACCTCTTACTATTTGTCTTTCTGCGGACGGACAGAGTCTGTCCACCAGCCCCGGTGGTGGGCGCCCGGGGGCAGTGCGGTAAACTAAGAGACTGAAAACCTATGTCTACCTCGTGGAAGTGATTATGTCTGCCATTACGAGTGAGCAGGTGGCGCACCTGGCCATGCTGGCTCATATTGAGATGACCGAAGAAGAGCTTGCCTCGATGGCAGCTGAACTCGATGTCATCGTTGACTCTGTGAAGTCAGTGTCCGATGCGGTATCAGCTGATATCCCCGCAACGTCGCACCCCATCCCCCTGCAGAATGTCTTCCGTGAGGATGTTGTGGGTGAAACTCTCACCGCTGAAGAAGCGCTCTCGGGAGCACCCGATGCTGAAGACGGCAAGTTCAAGGTGCCGGCTATTTTGGATGAAGACTAAGGAGCTGGCATGAACAATATGTTGACACTTACCGCAGCAGAAATTGCTGAAAAGCTTACCGCAGGGGAGCTAACCTCTGTAGAGGTAACCCAGGCTTTTATTGACCGTATTATCGCTACGGATGGCGCGGCACTGGATGCCGACAACCGGGCTGCCGGAAAGAACGGCGTGAACGCTTACCTGCACCTGAACGCTGAAGAAGCGCTGACTGTAGCAAAGAGCGTGGACGAAGACCGAGCTGCCGGTAAGGAACTGCCGGCTCTGGCGGGCGTCCCCATTGCTGTCAAGGACCTCATCGTCACTAAGGGCCAGCCCACCACAGCCGCTTCCCGCATGCTTGAGGGCTGGATGAGCCCTTACGATGGCACCGTTACCCAGAAGATTCGCGGTGCGCGCATGCCGATTCTGGGCAAGACCAACCTGGACGAGTTCGCAATGGGATCGACCACCGAGCACTCAGCCTTTGGTGTGACCCGTAACCCCTGGTCGCTGGACCGCACCCCCGGCGGCTCCTCGGGTGGTACCCTAGCAGCACTCGCGGCCTTCCAGGCACCCCTAGCGCTTGGCACCGACACAGGTGGTTCGGTGCGTCAGCCCGCAGCTTTCACGGGCACTGTGGGTATGAAGCCCACCTACGGCTCAATTTCGCGGTACGGTGTGATTGCTATGGCATCATCACTCGATCAGGTGGGCCCCTGCGCCCGCACCGTGCTCGATACCGCCCTGTTGCACGAAGTAGTTGCCGGACACGACCCGAAGGACTCCACTTCACTGCAGACTCCTGTAGGCTCCTTTGCTGATGCTGCCCGTGCTGGTGCGGCTGAGGGCGGGCTTCAGGGGCTGCGCGTAGGCGTTATTAAGGAATTGAGTGGCGAAGGCTTCCAGCCCGGCGTCCTGGCTCGTTTTAATGAGTCTCTTGAACTGCTCAAGAGCGCTGGTGCTGAAATCGTTGAAGTATCCCTGCCTTCTGTCAAGGAAGCCATTGGTGCCTACTACCTGATTATGTCTTCTGAGGTTTCTTCAAACCTCGCTAAGTATGATGGCGTGCGCTTCGGCCTACGCAAGCTGCCTGAAGAAGGCAACGTCACTATCGAGCGCGTCATGGGCGCCTCACGAGCCGCCGGTTTTGGTGCAGAAGCTAAGCGCCGCATCATCCTGGGCACCTACGCGCTCTCAGCAGGCTACTACGACGCCTACTACGGTTCGGCTCAGAAAGTGCGCACCCTTATCCAGCGTGACTACGCTAAGGCATTTGAGGTCGCGGATGTACTGGTATCGCCGACCGCTCCCACCACCGCCTACAAGCTGGGCGAGAAGACCAAGGGTGACCCTATGGCTATGTACATGGGCGATATCGCCACCGTGCCGACCAACCTGGCTGGCGTGCCCTCTATTTCTCTGCCCGGTGGCCTCGCTGATGAAGACGGTCTACCCGTTGGTATCCAGTTCACCGCCCCCGCCCATGAGGACGAGCGCCTCTACCGCGCCGGCGCTGGGCTTGAAGCCCTGCTGACCGAAAAGTGGGGTGGCCCTCTGCACCAGCAGATGCCTGACCTTGAAACCTTGATTCGTGACTTCAACTTTGAGGGAGCTAAGTAAATGACTGACGACATTCTGTCCTTTGAAGAAGCCATGGAAAAGTACGACCCTGTACTCGGCTTTGAGGTGCACGTAGAGCTCAACACCGCTACCAAGATGTTTGACGCTGCCCCCAACGCCTTTGGCGACGAGGCAAACACCAACATTACCCCGGTCTCCCTGGGCCTGCCCGGTGTTCTACCGGTGGTCAATGGTAAGGCAGTGGAGTCTGCTATCAAGCTGGGTCTAGCATTGGGCTGTGACATCGCCCCGGTCTCTCACTTTGCGCGTAAAAACTACTTCTATCCCGATACCCCCAAGAACTTCCAGACCTCTCAGTTTGATGAACCTATCGCTGAGAACGGCTCTATCGATATTGAGCTTGAAGACGGCACCGTCTTCACCATCGATATCGAGCGCGCTCACATGGAAGAGGACGCCGGTAAGCTGACCCACAAGGGCGGCGCCGCTGGTCGTATCCAGGGCGCTGACTTCTCGCTGGTGGACTACAACCGTTCCGGTGTGCCCCTCATCGAAATCGTTACCCGCCCCATTGTGGGTGCAGGGGAACGCTCTCCTGAGCTGGCTCGTGCCTACGTAGCGGCTATCCGCGAAATCGTTAAGAACCTGGGTATTTCGGACGCCCGTATGGAACGCGGTAACGTGCGCTGTGATGCCAACGTTTCACTGATGCCCAAGGGCACCACCGAATTCGGAACCCGTTCAGAGACCAAGAACGTTAACTCCCTGCGCTCAGTCGAACGTGCCGTACGCTACGAGATTCAGCGTCATGCTGCCGTACTAGATGCTGGCGAGAAGGTGGTGCAGGAAACCCGCCACTGGCACGAGGATACCCGCACCACCACCTCGGGTCGTCCTAAGTCTGACGCAGATGACTACCGCTACTTCCCTGAGCCGGACCTAGTACCCGTGGTAACCGATGCCGAGTGGATTGAGCGTTTGCGCGCCGAACTGCCCGAGCCTCCCGCTGAGCGCCGCCGCCGTCTCAAGGCTGACTGGGGTTTCTCCGATGAGGAGTTCCGCGACGTGGTCAACGCTGGTGCAATGGACGCCATCGAAGAGACCATTGCAGCTGGTGCCCCCGCTGCTGTGGCGCGTAAGTGGTGGATGGGTGAAATCGCTCGCATCGCTAAGGAACGTGAAGTCGAACTGACTGAAACCGGTGCGACTGCTCAGACCGTCCTTGAGCTCAATAAGCTCATTGAAGCCAAGAAGATTAATGACAAGATTGCCCGCCAGGTGCTGGGTTTTGTCATTGATGGTGAGGGTGAGCCCGCTGAAATTGTTGAGAAGCGTGGCTTGGCAGTTGTGTCTGACGACGGTGCGCTAACCACCGCTATCGATGAAGCTTTGGCTGCTATGCCCGATGTTGCCGATAAGATCCGTGCCGGTAAGGTCCAGGCTGCCGGTGCTATCGTCGGCCAGGTCATGAAGGCGACCCGTGGTCAGGCTGATGCCGGACGCGTGCGTGAGCTCATCCTTGAAAAGCTGGGAGTAGAGGGCTAAAAACCACCCCCTCCTTGAAAAGAGCAGGGCACGGGATCTTCTTCCTGTGACCCTGCTTTTTCTTTTAAACTGATAGGCGCCCGTCCAGTAGTGGACGGGCACCTACACTCGCACTACCGGGGTGTGCTAAGGGGGGGGGCACACTTCTCAGGAGACAGGTACTAGGGAACCTGTAACCCCCGATGCTTTCAGGATAATTTTCCGCACTGCTCATCCTGAAATGACCTACCACAGGGGTCATAGTGCGGAAATTATGGTGTCCTATTCACAATATAGAGACAGGAGTGATTGAGTGAAATAAAAAGAGCAGGGGATATAAGCGTTGGTTGTTGATAGCCCCTGCTGCTGAGAAAGCACTCAATACTTTTTATGCCCGAATATTTTAAATGTATCTATTTTTTATCGGACAGATGAGATAACAAAAACGCGTAATCCCAGGCAATGTCGCGCCAGGCCGTGTACCGCCCTGAGCCTCCACCATGCCCGCCGTCCATTTCTGTCTTGAGTAGGGGAACCGGTGAGTCTGAAGATATAATTTCACGCAGTTTAGCTACCCATTTTGCAGGCTCAACATACAACACACGTGTGTCATTAAGGGAGGTGACTGCGGCTATCGCCGGGTAGGCAGTAGCTCGGATGTTTTCGTAAGGGCTGTAAGACTTCATATAGTCGTAAACTTCACGGTTCTCGATGGGGTTACCCCATTCTTCCCATTCCAAAGCAGAGAGCGGAAGCTCTGGGTCGAGAATGGTAGTAAGGGCGTCCACGAAGGGAACCTGGGCTAGGCAGGCTTTGTACTTCTGCGGCGCCATATTTAGTACGGCCCCCATGAGCAGACCGCCGGCAGAACCACCCATAATACCTATCCGTTGTTCGTCCACCCAGGGGAGTGAGGCGAGAAAGTCGGTGGAATCAATGAAATCTGTGAAAGTGTTCTTCTTGGCTAGTTTCTTGCCTTCGGTGTACCAGGACCGGCCCATCTCGCCACCACCGCGGATATGAGCAATCACAAATACGGCACCGCGGTCGAGGACGCTCAGGCGGGCTACGGAGAAGTAAGGATCCATTGAAGCTTCATAGGAGCCATAACCGTACTGAATCACGGGGTGCGGTTGTGTCTTATCCACATCAGCTAGGTGCATGACAGAAAGAGGAATCATGGCGCCGTCGGCAGCTGGCGCCCACATGCGATAAGCGGTGTACTGATCACGCTCGTAGCCCAGAACCGGCGTTTCCCGGCGTAGCACCAGCTCATCGGTATCAGGGAAGTAGTCATAGACACTGCTGGGCGTGAGGAAGGAGGTGTAGTTGAGGCGAATCACCGGGGACATAATGTTCATCCCTGAACAGGAGGAAGTGTAGAGCTCCTCACTAAAGCCGCCGGGCTGAGTGAACTCGATACCGCGGGGGTCGCCTACAGCGAGCTGATGTGACAGTGAGCTGCGGGGTGCAACAAAGACCTTAACCGTGGTGTTCTCTCGCGCCATGACCGCAAGGTGGTTGCGCGAGAAGCTAACGCTCTCGATGCGTACATCGTCGCGGTGCGGCATAAGAGCCACCCAATCAGCCCGCAGACGCTCAAAAGGTACATAGGCTTCGGGGAGAGGTGCTATGACGATTTCTGAGTTGGGCGCATCAAAGTCATGGGTGAGCACCAGGTAGGCCCTTCCATCGACATCGATGATGTCGGTGCTGTATTCAACCCTTTGCTCCCTACTAATAATCAGCGTGGGCTCTACCTCGCCTAACTCATGAATATTGACCACGCGGGTCTCAGTGTACTCAGAGTTACCGGAGGTCATCACCACGTGTGTACGGGAGGACGACATCCCCGCTCCCAGCCACATGCCCTGATCCTCTTCGGTATAGAGAGCAATGTCATCAGCCGGGCTACTTCCCACTCGATGAGCACGAATCTGATAGGGGCGCCAGGAATCATCGGCTACAGCATAGATAAGGTGGTTAGCGCCCGAGGCAAAGAAAGCTCCGGCGAAGATATCTTCAATCTTTTCATCCAGCATCTGGCCGGTTTCAAGGTTTTTGAAGTGCTGGGTGTAGCGCTCATCGCCGGTGTCATCGACTCCAAAGGTCAGCAGTCGTCCGTCGCGAGTAACCTGGAAGGAGCCTAGTGAGAAGAAAGGTAGGTCTCGCGCAAACTCGTTGCAGTCCAGCACCACTTCTTCACCCTCAAGCGGCTGACCGGGCACCACCTGCGGTGGTGTATAACGCTCAACAACGCTGCCTTCTGTTAGGGCAGGCACCCGGCACATAATGGGGTACTGCTCGCCGGCTACCGTCCGATTGAAATACCACCAGGCACCCCTGCGGGAGGGAACGGACATATCCGTTTGCTGAGTGCGGCCTTTAATCTCTTCAAAAATAGCGTCGCGCAGAGGCTGCTGGTCAGCGGTAACCCCATCGGTGTATGCATTCTCTGCTGTGAGATGGGCAAGCACCTCTTCGCTCTCTTTATCACGCATCCATTCGTAGTAATCAATGAAAGTATCGCCATGATGAGTGCGCTCGCTGGCGATGCGTGGGGGACGGGGTGGGGTGAGCGTCATGAGATGCCTTTCTGATGGTTTCTTCTCCAGTCTAGTGGAGAGAGGTTTCCCCGTAAGAGCAGGAGCGGGCGGACGATGAGCGCGGCCAAGCTAGTCGGGGCTGGGGTGAATTGACGAGTGAGCGCTAGCGAACCCTGCGAGAGGGGCAGCTTGAACGCGCTCCTAGACCGTCCGTGGTCTTAATCCAAACTGGGTAAGGGTAAGAGTTACACCTGCGTAATTTTTGCAACAAATGAAACATGCTGACATCTTGCAGTCTTTTCTTGACGCCATGAAACCCGCTAAGGAAGACTAACAACAGGTCAAGAGCGCCAGCACTAAGCCTCAGCTAGCTGGCCGGCAACCCTCCACCTGCGGTGGGGTGCCCTGAGTGAAGACCTGACACATCCCAGACGGGTATGTGTAAGCGCGGGACCGATGTGCCATCTCCTTCGGTGCATCACCTTCCGGTAGACCGGGAGTTACGGCATGCGGCCCCACCTTGCGAGATATTTTCCTCACTAGAGACTGGAGCTACCAACATGACGACCTCACAGAACATCCCCACTCCCAGCAAGCCTGCCGGCTGGAAATTTGAGACCCAGCAAATTCACGCTGGTCAAGAACCTGACCCGGTCACCGGGGCACGCGCTTTGCCGATTTATCAGACCACCTCTTTTGTCTTTAAGGATTCACAGCAGGCAGCTAACCGTTTTGCTCTCTCTGAGCTGGGCCCCATCTATACCCGTATTAATAACCCCACCCAAGAAGCGGTAGAAAACCGTATCGCGGCCCTAGAAGGCGGAGTGGGAGCGCTGTTGCTCGCATCTGGTCAGGCAGCCAATACTTTCTCGATTCTCAATATTGCCGGGGCAGGGGATCACATCGTTGCCTCGCCCTCTCTTTACGGCGGTACCTACAACCTCTTCAAATACACCCTGGCGAATCTAGGCATTGAAACCACTTTCGTTGATGACCCCGCAGACCCCGAAAGCTGGCGCGCTGCCGCCCGCCCTAACACCAAAGCTTTCTTTGGGGAGACCCTGCCCAACCCTCGCGGGGACGTGCTGGATATTGAACCCATTGCAGATGTAGCTCACAGCGTAGGTGTTCCCCTTATCGTGGATAACACCGTAGCAACGCCTTATCTGCTGAACCCCATCAAGCACGGTGCTGATGTTGTGGTGCACTCTGCGACTAAATATCTAGGGGGCCACGGAACCTCTGTGGGTGGTGTCATCGTGGACGCCGGCACCTTCGACTACGGTGCTTACCCCGAAAAATACCCCATCTTTAATCAGCCCGATGAGAGCTACCACGGCCTGGTCTACGCCCACGACCTGGGCAAAGACGGCGCCTTTGGCGTCAACCTCTCTTACATTTTGAAAGCCCGCGTGGCCCTGCTCCGTGATTTGGGAGCATCAATTTCTCCGACCAATGCCTTTAACATAGCGATCGGGCTTGAGACCCTGTCACTACGCATGGAGCGACACGTGCAGAACGCTGCTGCAGTTGCCCGCTTCTTATCTGAGCATCCCGCGGTTGAATCGGTGGTTTACTCGGGTTTGGAAAGTTCACCCTACTACGGGCTGTCTCAGAAATACCTGCCCCGCGGCGCCGGTGCAGTCCTGGGCTTCACTCTCAAAGACGCGGATGCTCCCACCGCCCAAAAATTTGTAGATGCGCTGTCCTTACACTCCCTCCTGGTCAACATTGGCGACGTGCGCAGCCTGGTCGTACACCCGGCGTCCACCACGCACAGCCAATCAACGCCAGATGAGCTAGCCGCCATCGGCATCAATCCCGCCTTTATTCGCCTCTCGGTGGGTATTGAACATATCGATGATATTTTGGCTGACCTCGAACTAGGCTTTAACGCGCTCTAAAGTACGAAAGGTAAATCGATGACGATTAAAGCCTCGACCACTGATACCGCTGCTGGCACCCGTGTGGACGGCGTACTTAAGTACGCCCAGATCGGCGACCTAGCCCTCGAAAACGGTGAAACTCTGCCCGACGTTGTCATTGGCTATGAAACCTGGGGGACCCTCAATGAAGCCGGCGATAATGCGGTGTTGATTCTGCACGCGCTGACCGGTGACACCCACGTTTCTGCCGGTCGCGCGGCTTCGGATGCTCCGGCAGAAGTGCGGGCGGCAGCTGAAGCAGGTGGTTGGTGGCCTACCGCTGTGGGCCCAGGGCGAGTCATCGATACCGATAAGTACTTTGTGGTGTCCCCCAATATGGTGGGGGGGTGCTACGGCTCAACAGGGCCGGCTTCCCCCTCACCCCTTTCCGTAGATTCTGAAGGCAAACCCTGGGGCTCTCGCTTCCCAGCCGTTACCATTCGGGATAGCGTCCACGCCGAGAAGGTACTGGCTGATCAGCTGGGCATTACGTCTTTCCATCACGTGGTGGGCGGCTCACTGGGTGGAGCGCGTGCCATTGAATGGGCGGTGACTTACCCCTCCCTGGTGCGGTCGGTAGCTGTGCTGGCTTCGGGTTCGGCAGCTACAGCAGAACAAATTGCCTGGGGGCACATGCAGAATCTAGCGATACGCCAGGACCCCAACTTTGCCGGCGGCGATTACTACGGCGGCCCCGCTCCTGATACCGGGCTGGCACTTGCCCGACGTATCGCGCACACCACCTACCGTTCGGCGGCTGAACTACACTTCCGGTTTGGGCGCGACGAACAGCCGGGCCACGAGGTGCTTGCCCCCAAGTACAGTGAGCGCGGCCGCTACCAGGTGGAAAACTACCTGGATTACCATGGGCAGAAGTTGACCGCGCGTTTTGACGCTAACTCCTACCTAGCGATCAACGAGGCGCTACTGAGCCACGATGTGGCACGTGGTCGCGGCAATCTTGAGAAAGCGCTGGCTCTCTCCACCTGTCGATGGACGCTTGCCTACGTTGACTCGGACCGCCTCTTCTTCCCATCCGACACCCAGATTATTGCTGCCTCCCTGCCGCAGCCGGTGGAGCCCGCCGTGATCCATTCACCCTGTGGACATGACGGTTTTCTGATTGAGCACCGCCAGCTGGAGCGCATTCTGCTGCAGAGCTTTGAGGCGCAGGACGCTGCAGACGGGCAGAAGACTCGCTCAGCCGGCCGCGCCTACCCACGCAAATATTTGAGGGTGGTCGCCTAACTATAATGCTCGGCAAAAGCCCGGGGAAGCTATGTTAGGTTGGAAAAAACACCCCGCCCAAAGGAAAACTTATGTCCCAGTACCTGGTTGATTTTTCAAATGCCGAGCCAGCACGGGCAGGCACCCACCTGGTGGTGCTCTTGCACGGTTATGGTTCTCACGAACGAGACCTTACCGGGCTGATCCCTTACCTTCCATCCGATAAGGTAACCTACGCGTCCCTACGTGCCCCTCAACCGGTAGGGTATGCCCTTCCCGCGGACGCTGAGAGCGCTTATGTTGGCCAAGCAGCCATGGGCTACCAGTGGTGGCCGCTGAATGCTCAGCTAGAAACGGTTGGCTTTCGAGCCATTGAGCTGACGACCGACTATGTACTGGACTGGCTAGAACCCCTAGCTGCTGACCACAAGAGCGTTACCCTGCTGGGCTTCTCCCAGGGCATGGCCGTGGCGACATCCGTGGCCCGCCGCCGTCCCGAGCTTATTACTGCCGTGGTAGGGCTTTCTGGCTACGCAGTAGATGGCGGTTCTGATTACTTTAGGGACGCCGAGCTCACCGGGGATCAGAAACTACAACTTTTCTGGGGGAGGGGAGACTCAGACCCAGTCATCACCGCTGAGAAGATTGAATTCACCCAGCAGTGGGTGGGGAAGTATACCCGGGTGGAGCAAGAGCTTTACCCCGGCTTAGCCCACGGCATCGCTGCTCAGGAGTTGACTCATATTTCGGCTTATTTGAGTGAAAAGGTGCTGGGTTAGTCCCTTTCTACCTGCACTGCCATACCATTGAGTTCCACGACATCCCCGGGATGGAGCTGTTTGCCGCGCTGTTCACAGATTTCATCGTTGACCTTGACCAGGCCATCCTGAATGACATCGCGGGCGTGGGTGCCATTTTCTACCAGGTTAGCCAGTTTCAAGAACTGACCTAGACGGATCATCTCGTCACGAATAAAAACAGGTTCAATGTTGCTCATACCCCATACTTTACCGCCCCATATGCCCCGGTGTGTGCGGTAGGCTGGTAGGTGCACGCCTCCACAGATGAGCGTGCATTTTTTGCAAATCCAAGCACGCCACAACCGGTGGCGCAGGCTCATAGGAGTATCCAACACATGGCAGCGAAGTCCACGCTCGATAACGTCATCTCACTCGCGAAGCGCCGCGGGTTCGTCTTCCAGGCAGGTGAAATCTACGGCGGTTCCCGCTCAGCCTGGGACTACGGCCCCCTGGGCGCAGAGCTCAAAGAGAACATCCGTCAGCAGTGGTGGCAGACCTTTGTCCGCGGACGCGAAGACATGGTGGGTCTGGATTCCTCCATTATCCTGCCTAAGGCAGTGTGGGAGGCTTCCGGACACGTAGCAACCTTCACCGACCCCCTGGTGGAGTGCCTCTCCTGCCACTCACGCCACCGCCAGGACCACCTGATTGAAGCCTTTGAAGCCAAGAAGGGCCGCGCACCTGAAAACGGAATGGACGATATCGTCTGCCCTAAGTGCGGCAATAAGGGCCAGTGGACCGAACCGCAGAACTTCTCAGGTCTCATGAAGACCTTCTTAGGCCCGGTGGATAATGAAGAGGGTCTGCACTTTATGCGCCCCGAGACCGCTCAGGGTATCTTCGTGAACTTCAACAACGTGGTAACTGCCTCCCGCAAGCGCCCGCCTTTCGGCATCGGTCAAATCGGAAAGGCTTTCCGCAACGAAATCACCCCCGGTAACTTCATCTTCCGTACCCGCGAGTTCGAACAGATGGAAATCGAGTACTTTGTGCACCCCGACGATGCACCCAAGTACTACGACCAGTGGATTGAAGACTGCTGGAACTGGTTCATTGACCTGGGTATCAACCCCGATAATATGCGCAAGTTTGACGTCCCCGACGACGACCGCGCCCACTACTCAGCTGGCACCATGGACCTTGAATACCGCTTCGGTTTCCAGGGCGGCGAATGGGGCGAGCTGATGGGCGTTGCTAACCGCACCAACTATGACCTGGGCGTGCACAACGAGCACTCCAATGCCAAGCTCGAATACTTTGACCAGGGCACCGGCGAACGCTACGTTCCCTACGTCATCGAGCCTTCCTTCGGTTTGACCCGCGCGATGATGGCCTTCCTGGTGGATGCTTATGTCGAGGATGAAGCACCCAACACTAAGGGTGGCGTGGATAAGCGCACCGTGCTGAAGCTGGACCCGCGTCTGGCTCCCGTCAAGGCTGCTGTTCTACCCCTGTCCAAGAAGGAAGACCTGGTTCCCTCAGCCAAGAAGCTGGCCAACGAACTGCGCCGCAATTGGAACATCGACTACGATGATGCCGGTGCAATCGGCCGCCGCTACCGCCGCCAGGACGAAATCGGCACCCCCTTCTGCATCACGGTGGACTTCGACACCCTCGAAGACCAGGCAGTCACCATTCGTGAGCGCGATACCATGGCTCAGGAGCGTGTAGCCCTGGATCAGGTCACCGCCTACTTGGCAGCTAAACTAGCTGGCTAAAGAGCAGATAACCTCACATAAAACTCAGGAGGATGCGCTTCACGTCAGCTACAACGAGCTGACGTGAAGCGCATCTTTTGTTCATTAACCTCAGTGGTCTTGTGCCTGAGGGAAATAAGGCTTGATCTAGGGTAGCTGGTCGTAGTGGCCCTCTGCTTGCAGTGATTCAGGCTCAATCTGGAAGGTTGAGTGCCTGATACTGACCTCAAAGTGTTCAGCAACGCAGGTCTGTAACCGTGTAAGGGTTTCGACGGCGCACCCATCGGTTAAGCAGTCGTCCTTAACGACCACGTGGGCGGTTAATACCGGGAGGTCTGAGGAGATTTGGCTGGCATGCAAATCGTGCACAGCCACCACGTGGGGAAGAGTCTCTAGATGCCGGCGCACATCCTCAACGTCCAGTCCCCGCGGTGCCGATTCTAGGAGTACGCTCACTGTTTCTTTCAGCAGCTTGAGGGTTCGGGGCACAATCAGCAGACCTATGAGAATGGCGGCAAGGGCGTCAGCCTGCAACCAGCCGGTCAGCGCGATTATTATTGCTCCAGCGATGACCGCAACTGATCCCAGGGCATCATTGAGCACCTCCAAGAAAGCCGCGCGCATATTAAAGTTGCGGCGATCCCCACCCAGTAAAATTAGCATCATTACCACATTGACCGTTAGGCCAAGGATGCCAAAGACTAGCAGCTCTCTGGCGGCTAGGGGCTGGGGATTAAAAAAGCGCTGTACTGCTTCAATCAGCACAAAAGCCCCGACCCCCAGTAGCATCGCTGCCTGAGCCATCGCGGCCAGCACTTCAAGGCGCTTGAGCCCCCAGGTGCGTCGAGCTGACGGCGGGCGAGCAGCCAGATGAGCCACGATGAGGGCAACGGTGACCCCGATAGCGTCGGTGGCAACGTGAACGGTGTCAAAAAGTAAAGCCAGCGAGCCGGTAACCCAGGCACCCACCAACTGGATGATAAAAAGTGACCAGGCAATGAGAACAACTGCTAACAGCTTCCGAGTGTTAACACCGGCAAAGTAATCATGAGAATGCTCAGAGCCATGCTGGTGGGAATGTGAATGCGCTGCCACAATTTCTCCCTTTTTCTTGCGTCTAACCTTTAAAGAAAAACTACCCCGGTGAGACCGGGATAGCAAACGGTGAGCTGAGAGAAAGGGCAGGGGAAGTGTTTGCCCCAGGGGCTGCCCGAGCAGACTTATATGGCGACGTGAGTTTCTGATAGCTGTAGGTACCCATTCACGCTGCGAGCCGCCTCCCAATCCTTTCTAATGACAGCCTTGAGAAGGGCGTCATGGAAGGTGCCGTCAATGCAGAGCGCCTCGCGGCGGCGTCCTTCGGGTACAAAGCCGCAGGAGGTGTAGACGTGGCGGGCACGAGCATTGAAATCGTAGACTTCAAGCTCAATACGGTTAAGGCCCAGGTGTTCAAAACCGTAGTCCACCATCAGCTTGGTAGCCTCAGTGCCGTAGCCTTTATTCTGCCCGGCCTTGCCGATAGCGATGCGGTAGTTGACCGAGAGGTTGTTGGGATCGTACTCGTTGAACACGACTTCCCCCACATACTGATCTAATTCAGGTATATAAATCGCCAGGTCAAGACGATTCTGCTTTTCGTTGCGGCGGCCGTACCACTCACGGGTACGCGCCTCATCGAAGGAGTGGGTCTCGGTAATACGAGAATGTGCGGTGCCGGTCTTGATGAGTACGTCAGGCTCCTGCAAGATACCAATCATCGCGTCAATGGCACGGTCATCGAGGGGGCGAAGTTCAACTTTAGAACCGCGCAAAATGGGTTTTGTCACAAGAGGTGAGGTCATGACACCAATCTATAGAGAAGGTAAGAAATGCTGGGAACAACCATCATTCTAAGCGGTAGCCGGTAGGTAAAGACAAGTTGAAACTTTCTCGGTTCGCGGTGGGCGTTCAGGGGCAGTGTTGCTGCTCTCTGCACCAGCGCTGGGGCGTCCGCTAGAGTAGGTGAGTACCCCACAATGAGAGACCGGAAGGCACCCGTGAACGACTACATCTACCGCCCCTGGCAGCCTGGCGATGACCTTGAACTTTTGCAGTACTGGAAGGACCCCGAAAACCACCAGGTAGCTGCATTCCGCTCGTCCTTCGCTGAGAGCAGCAATGAGCCTTTCATCCGCACTATCGTTGCTGAGCATCAGGGTGTTCCTGTGGGGGCCGGTGTTATCTATGAGACCTCGCTGCATACTCAACGTCTCTGGGCGTATGTAGAGGTTGCCCCCGACCACCGCCGTAAGGGTGTCGGGTCTGCCCTGTTGCAGCATCTCAAAGATGCCGCGCAGCAGGCGCCCAGCGGCGTGACTGCCCTGCGCAGCAAGACAGTGCCGGAATCAGCAGGTCTTGCCTTCGCCGAACATCACGGTTTCAGCGTATTGCAGCGCTCTCGCATGGTGCGGGTAGAAGCCGGCGGTGTGCCAGCGGTGCCCCTGCATCAGGACGAGTCGGAGCGCCTTACACAGTCCATTGAGGACATTGCTACTGGCTCGGTGGAACTGACGCAGTGTTTTTGGGAATTTTATACAGCAGTTCATGCTTGGGACCCTCCTGCCCAGACCTCAGTCGGACGCGTGAACCGTCTTTTTCTTTCCGATGAAGCAGAAGCCCTGGGTGCGGTCGTCCTGCGTGATGACGTACTACGCGCTCAGCGGGAAGGCAAAAAGGGCTTTATCAGTGCCTTTGCCATCAGCTACCGCCCACTAGCGGTAGACGCCGGCCAGATGGAGCTGGCGGAGGATGATGCGACCGATGTCACCATTGGTTACCGCCCGGGTCACCCGGGCGCGCGTGAGGCGATTCTTCAGCTCCTTTCGGTGATGGTAGGGCAGTATGCTGTGAATATCGAGGTGGACGACTCTATGGAGGATCTAGCGGTGATGATTGACCAGCTTATCTCTATGGGCTCTGCATCGGTGACGAGCACCTCCCTAGTGATTGCTGATAGCTAAATCTAAGAGAGTCTTCCTTTTCATGGATGATGTACGCGTAGAGCGTGTGCTGCGAGCTGTTGAGTGCATCCCCGACGGTTCAGTGGCTACCTATGGAGATATTGGGAACGTAACGGGGGAATCTGCCCGCGTGATTGGGCGAGTACTGGCTCTTTGGGGCTCAACTGTGCCCTGGTGGCGTGTCTGTAATAGCAAGGGTGAGATTCCCGGTCACAGTGCAGAAGCTCTTGAGCTGTGGTTGGCTGATAAGTTGCCAATCAAAGCTCATGGGTCACTGGAATTAGTGGAGTGCAGGGTAAACGTTGCAGCGCTGAAAGACCAGGTCGCGACGGTGTTGGATGCTCTTGAGAGTAATTGATGAGGGTAAAGAAAGCGCCGTCCTCCATGCCTGAATGGAAGGACGGCGCTGGAATCTTCAAAAGAGTCCTCTAATACAATACATGTTTTTAGACCCTAATCCCAGTTTATTATGTGTTCTGGCATGTCAGAAGCATCATGTCTAGACATGTTTGGATTAGCGGGGTTCTGTATTGAATTTAGGTAAACAGGAGTGAAAAATAACTTAAAAAGCCAGCTTAGGTATTTACAAAGCATGCTGTTAATGAGTAGGATTACTAGTGCGCTAGAGCATAAGGCTCCTTCAGGTGAGGGTTCCTTAAGTTCTCGTGCACCGTCCATGAAAATACTCCGAAAGGGAGCAAAACCTATGGCTACTAACGAAAATATCGAAACTCTGCGCAACTCCACTGTTTTTGGCCCCGAGGGTGAAAAAATCGGCAAGGTTGGCGAACTTTACCTTGACGCGCAGACTGGTAACCCCACCTTTGTTACTGTAAACACCGGTCTCTTCGGCACCAACGAATCATTCGTTCCTGTTGACCAGGCGCGCTACAGCGGCGATGAAATCCACGTTCCCTTCACGAAGGAATTCGTAAAGGACGCCCCCAACATCGCTGAAGATGGCGAGCTGTCACCCGCAGAAGAGCAGCGTCTCTACGAGTATTACTCATTGAGCGGCACTGCCACCACCCACGATGACGTTCACACCTCACACGAGGGTCTGGCTACTGGCACCGCAACCGCTGGCGCTGCGGATCTCACCGACGATCGTCGCGATGCGCACGCTACCACCGCTCATGACGGCGATGTTGTTGCTCATGAGGAGCGTCTGAACGTTTCCAAGGCAACCAGTGCCACCGAAACCGGCCAGGTTCGCCTGCGCAAGGTTGTTCGCACTGAGAAGGAAACTGTTGAGGTTCCCGTCCGCAAGGAAGAAATCGTCGTTGAGCGCACCAACCTCAAGGATGGCAAGACCGTAGATAACTACGATTTTGACTCAGCTGATGCACATGCTGACGTTACCGTTACCGCGCACGAAGAGCGCCCTGTGGTCTCAACCGAGACCGTGGCCACCGAGCGCGTTTCAGTGGGTAAGGAAGTCCACACCGAGACCGAGCGTGTATCCGCAGACGTCCGCAAGGAAGAAATCGTCGTTGATGGCGATGACACCCGTAAGAACTTCTAATAACTTCTGAAACTGTGAGTACCTCATAGTTGATACGAGCCCCGCACCTGCTAATCCAGCGTGCGGGGTTCATTTTTTACTCCCCAGAAAGTGATTCTTATGTCTCATCTTGAAGACCCCCGTTCTAAGTACCCCGTGATTAGCCCTCCCGAGCAAACCCAGCCTGAACCTGGCCTGGATCAAAAAATGGAACCTCTCGCTGATTTGGGTGAGAAAACTTATCAGGGTAATGGTCGCCTTGCTGGGCGTAATGCCCTGATTACCGGAGGTGATTCCGGGCTGGGAGCGGCCGTTGCCATTGCCTACGCCCGTGAGGGGGCCAATGTGGCGATTTCTTACCTACCAGAAGAAGAGCCCGACGCTGAACTCATTATCAAGGCAATTGAGGAAGCTGGGGTGAAGGCGCTGGCGCTACCGGGGGATCTGCGTGAGCTAAAGCAGTGCCAGGCCATCGTTGAAAAGACCGTAGAGGCTTTCGGAGGTCTCGATATCGTGGTCAATAATGCTAGCCGTCAGGTGTGGCATGAAAGGATTGAGGATCTCAGCGATGAGGACTTCGACCACACGATGAAGGCTAATGTGTATTCGGCCTACCGCGTTACTAAGGCGGCTGTGCCTCACCTTAAGCCCGGCTCTTCGATTATTTTCACCTCTTCGATTCAGGCGTATGAGCCCTCAGAGACGCTGCTGGACTACGCCCTGACTAAGGCTGCTCAGAATAACTTCAGTAAGGGGCTGGCGCAGGCTTTGGCTCCTCGCGGTATTCGCGTGAATGCTGTGGCGCCGGGGCCCTTCTGGACTCCGTTGCAACCCAGCTATGGCCAGCCCGTGGAGAAGCTGACCCAGTTTGGTCAGGACACTCCTCTGGGCCGTGCTGGTCAGCCAGCTGAAATCGCGGGTGCCTACGTTTTCCTAGCATCCGATGACGCCTCCTACGTTGCGGGCGAGACCTTAGGTCTTACCGGCGGACGCCCCACCCCGTAGGTCTCACAGCTAGAGCACTGAGCCTGCCCCCACCTCAGAGACCTTAGAGGTCTCTGAGGTGGGGGCAGGCTTTTTGGTGCAGGCCTATAAGAGGGAGGGTTACCAGGGGAACTCAGCTGAGTCGTTCAAATAGATGATGAAGCCAATAACTTTCCTGCGGGAGTTGAAGGCAATCTGGCCGACGGGTTTACCGTCTGTATGGTCTAGCGTGAAGTCTGCGATTGCGAAGATTGAGGTGTTGGGGACTTTGATAGTAGCCGAGAAAACCTTGAATTCGTGGGGGTTTGGGGTGCGGAGATAGAGGGAATCAACGCGCTGAAAATCTCCACATCCCTCCAATACTTCTTGCCAAACCTCGGCAAGTTTTTTCTTGCTGAGTCCTCGTTTCGCGGTGAAAGAGAAGTAGCTGTGCACCTTCTCCCACTCGTGTTCTCCGATGCGGTGAAGAACGGCTTTTGCGGTGTTGTTGAGGTGTGCTTGGGTTGTTTCTGAGAAGTGCATGGGGGCAATCTCCTGAATAATCTTTGAGTATTTTTGGGCTGCTGCCTGGCGGCTAACCCCTAATACTGAGCCAATCTCACCCCAGGAGTAGCCATCATTTTTAGCGACCGCAATGCAGTGGTTGAGATGGTGTTCAGAGTCCTGAGCGGCCTCCTGGGCTAGAGCTATGTTTTCGAGTTGGGTGGGCAGATTTTCCATGAAGCCTTCTAGATGTGAAAGTGTCAATTATTTATTTCTCTTTCACGTTTAATAATGTACACGAGGGTGTGAATGTGTCAAGGTTTTATTTCGTCATTACATAATGGTGCGTAAGCTGTGCCTAGAACGGGGCTTCACATGATGAAGCGCACTCGGTCAAGCTGTCTAACCCAAGCTGGGCCGGGAAGGGCGTCCTTACCCGCTACTTTGTATCAAAGCTGGCACTGTGAGATGCCACGCTGACCGCCTCTGGTCAAGTGTGCGAAAATAGCACAGTGACTCTTTCAACTGATACCCCCGCAGAAACCAGCGCCGCACCGCAGCTCAAACTGCCGCCCTTGCAACTGGGCAAGCTAACCGTTGATACCCCCGTGGTCCTGGCGCCCATGGCGGGCGTAACTAACAAGGCTTTCCGTACCCTCTGCCAGGAGTACGGTGGGGGACTGTACGTGACCGAAATGGTGACTGCCCGTGCCTTGGTGGAACGCAAGCCTGAGTCTATGCGCATTATCGACCACGATGACCACGAAAAAATCCGCTCCATCCAGATCTACGGTGTGGACGCTGTGAACGTGGGTAAAGCAATCCGCATGGTGGTTGAAGAAGACCGTGCGGATCATATTGACCTCAACTTTGGTTGCCCTGTACCCAAGGTAACCAAGCGCGGCGGCGGATCAGCCTTACCCTGGAAGACTGACCTTTTTACCGCCATTGTGCAAACTGCGGTGCGTGAGGCGTCACGCAATGATATTCCCCTGACCATCAAAATGCGTAAGGGTATTGACGAAGACCACCTCACTTATCTGGATTCCGCCAAGATTGCACGTGACGCCGGTGTTGCGGCTATTGCTCTTCACGGACGTACTGCCGCCCAGCACTATGCGGGCAAGGCCGATTGGGATTCGATCGCCCAATTGCGTGAAGTTATCCCCGATGTGCCTATTTTGGGTAACGGCGATATTTTCTCGGCCGAGGACGCTGTCGCCATGGTGGAGCAGACCGGTGTGGATGGTGTGGTTATCGGCCGTGGTTGCCAGGGGCGTCCTTGGCTTTTTGGTGATCTTCAGAATGCCTTTGAGGGGATAGCTGAGCGGCACCGCCCCGGTGTTACCGAAGTGGCGGACATGATTTACCGTCATGCTGAATTGCTGGTGGAGACTTTTGGCGATGAGCACCGCGGCTTGCGTGAGATTCGTAAGCACGTTGCATGGTACTTCAAGGGCTACCCTGTAGGCGGGGAGCTGCGCGCGAAGATGGCGACCGTCCCTGATCTGGACACCTTCCGTGAGCTGCTAGGCCAGCTGGACCATTCTATGGGCTACCCGGGTGCCGCTGTTGAGGGCCCGCGTGGTCGTGCTGGCAACCCTAAGGTGCCCTCACTGCCAGATGGCTGGCTCGACTCCCGCATCCTGGGCGACGCCGAGCGTTTGGGCCTGGTGGAGGCTGAGCTAGATATCTCGGGCGGCTAGAGTCTCACCTTCGATATCACCGAAATGTTCACCAGCGTTTTCCGTGACGTGTGGGCGGCTAAGAGCACCTGGTGGCTGCACCATCGGCAATGAGCAGTACGTGGGCTACTAGACTTAGATGCATGACTGCCTACACCATTCGCCCAGAAACCTCTGATGACGTCCCTGCAATCGGTCAGCTTCATAGAGCAGCTTTCGAAACCGGTTACGAGGCGCAGCTCGTCGAGGATCTGCGTGCCAACCGAAGTGTCTGGGAACCTGGTGTGTCTCGGGTGGCTGTGGGGCAGAGCGGCCAGATTCTTGCTCACGCTCTGTTGACCCGCTGCTGGGTAGGGTCGGTGCCGGTACTTGCACTCGCCCCGGTGGCTGTAGCTTCCACTCATCAGAAGCAGGGCATCGGTAGTGAGCTGACCCGTAGCGTCCTGTCGGCAGCCCGAGAAAAAGCGCTACAACTTAATGAGCCGGCCTGTGTGCTGGTGCTGGGGCATCCAGCCTTTTATAACGCCCTTGGGTTTGAACAGTCGCGTTTTCACGGAATTAAAACAAGTATGAATGTGCCAGCTGAGGCTTTTATGGTTCTTAATCTTAACCCCGCTTTTGATCTGCCATCTGGCGAAGTTATCTACCCAGCAGAATTTTGGTTGAGCGAAGATGACGATTTATAGAACGCTCTCATACCTGGAAGTTCACTCAAAAGTCCCACCAGCACAACACTAACCCTCGCACCATCGCAAACAACCTGGTGGTTTTCCGCCTAGTTTAGACCAGATGGTGTGGGGTGGGCTCCTACTTCTGAATAAGTCTCAATTGATGAGGCGGAACTAAATCCCGCACATATCACGAGCCAACACCGATATTGAAATCATCGCTGCTCTGGTGAACATGTCTAGGCGTATCGATAATGCAGGGCTATGAGAAGCTGCTTCTGGCGCTTTCTTCGTCAACTTTGTCTTCTTGGTTCTTGCCATTATCTCCATTGTGATGACGGTTCCCGGTAGTCTAAAAAGCCACACATCAGTAAAGTTGTACTACTTAGCAACCGTCCCTGAAGGGTAAAAACTCATCTCCTCGTAGCATCTCACTACGTGGAGATATGCTAAGGGGCAGCAGGTAGTCACTAAGAGGCGCACTCTCTTTTTTTTTGGGGGGGGGGTAGGACGCGCCTATCTCTAGCTCAGGATTTTTTTCAACCCGCTTCTGATGTCAGCTTTAATCTCATCGACTAGCCCTGATTGGCCTGGTGCGTTCAGATAATCTAGGGTCAGGCCATTAATGAAGGCTGTTATAAGCCGGGCGGTGCGAGGGATATCCTCAGTGGCGACTCTCAAGTCCCCTGTAGAGTGCCAGGCGATTAGTGCCTGCGTTAGCCGATCCTGAAAAGTGGCTAGCTCCTGTTGATACAACTTGGCTAGCCCGCTACGTGTTGAAGCCGCTGCTCCCATAGTAATCCAAAGTGTGGAGTCCTCTCGTTGCACCTCTCCAATCGGTAGAAGCTCGAGTAGGGCAGTCGTTAGTCTTTCCAATGGATCAGCGGGTAGTTGTAGATTCTGCACCCGCTCGTGTTGTCGTGCTGTAGAGCGCAAGAGTGCTTTTTCGAGCAACTGATTTTTTGTGCCCATGTAGTACTGGACGGTGCCGTGGGCAAGGCCTGCTTCTTGGGCCACTTTCCGCACGCTCACTACATCAAACCCTTGTGTAACAATCACGCGGATTGCCGCATCACTTATAGCGGATTCTTGAGCAGATGTATCAGACATACATGCACTTTATCAGTGAAGATATCTTAACTCTATTTCTTCATACATTCGTATGATAAGGTCTAATATAATCGCATGGAGGAGTGGACTTTGGCAAACTTTCTATCATTATTGGCTCTAGCCTTGGTCGATAGTCTCAGTATGGGAACCCTAGTGATTCCTCTGGTGTTGCTTCTCAAATGGAGGCATGTCCGGGTGGCCCCTTACGGGGTCTACCTGGCCACCATAGCCGCCTCCTACTTCTTGATAGGTACCGCGCTTTTCTTTGGGATGCGCGGGGTGATGGAAATTTTCAGTCAAGTAGCCGTCACCGCCTGGTTTAGTTGGACCTTATTAGTATTGGGTGCTGCTCTGTTCATTTTCGGAGTTTTCTCGCCCAACCCTGCTAAGAAGACAGCGGAGGAGATTATGGATGCCCGGGAGCAACAGGCTGACCAGAAAATCCGGCAGAGTGCAGGTTTACTGGGCATTGTTAGTTTGGCTGTTGGGGCAGCTGTTTTAGAGACGGCAACCATGTTGCCTTATCTTGCCGCTATTGGCATAATTCAATCGCTACCTGCACCTTTTGCGGTTCAGCTGGGGGTGCTGGGCCTTTATTGTCTAGTGATGGTTGCCCCGGCTGTGCTGATAGGATGTGTCGCTCGTCTGTGGGGTGATCGCGTTTTCGAAAAAATCTTCACAATAATGCCGCGTTTAGAGTACGAAGCTAAAGTAACGCTCCTGTGGGTGGCGGCTATTGTGGGAGTGTTGATGGTCAGAAACAGTGCGATACAGCTGGGCTTGTTCTAGGAAACTTGAACCACCAGATTTCTCTGCACTCATCCGAGTGGGGCATATCCTACTAAACTTGAAGCTATGAGCGTCGAAAAGTCAGCAAGTGCGTATCTCAGCGAGCCCGCCCCCAGCCCCGGCTACACCGAGGCGGACGCCGCCCGCTGGGTGCCCGAGCACCATAAGTTTGTTTACCGTTCGCCCTTTGAGCGCGACCGTGCTCGTGTGTTGCACTCGGCCGCACTGCGCCGTTTGGGGGCTAAAACGCAGGTGGTTGACCCCGATACCGATGACTTTGTGCGCACCCGTCTTACTCACTCTCTAGAGGTCGCACAGATTGGGCGTGAAGTGGGCAGAATGCTGGGGTGCGACCCCGATGTGGTTGATGCAGCCTGCCTTTCTCATGATTTGGGTCACCCGCCTTTTGGGCACAATGGTGAAACTGCCCTGGACAAACTCGCTGCGGACGCCGGCGGGTTTGAGGGTAATGCGCAAACCCTCCGCCTGCTCACCCGTATTGAACCCAAGGTGATGCGGCACGATGGTGGCAGTGCGGGGCTCAACCTGACCCGGGCGTCCTTAGACGCCACCTGTAAGTACCCATGGGGGTATGCCGACGCCCCGCCGCGGCCGGACGGTAGACCCAACCGCAAGTTCGGTGTCTATGCCGATGACCTGCCGGTCTTCACCTGGTTTCGAGCCAGTGCCCTAGAAGCTGGCGCAGCCCCCACCCAAAAATGTATCGAAGCGCAGGTTATGGATCTTGCCGATGATATCTCCTACTCGGTGCATGACGTTGAGGACGCCGTGTTCGGTGGTCACGTGCAACTGGATGATCTCAAGAACCCCAATACCCGCGAGATTCTGTTTGAAAAAACTCGCCAGTGGTACCTGCCGGGAGCTGACGATAGTACCCTCGATGCCGCCCTGAACCGTCTAGAAAACCTGGAACGCTGGGTGCCTTTTATGAGCGGTACTCGCAGTTCTCATGCCTCTTTCAAAGCACTGACTTCAAAACTCATTGGTCGTTTTGCGGCCTCGGCAATGAACGCCACCCGTGATGTTTACGGTGATGGAGATTTGACTCGCTACAGCGCCCAGTTGGTGGTGCCCCAAGAAACCGAGCATGAGATCGCCGTGCTCAAGGGCATTGCCACCACCTTTGTCATGACCTCTCGTGACGCCCAGCCCCACTACGAAAACCAGAAAGAAATTCTGGAGTTTCTAGTGGCAGCCTTGCTGGATAACCCTGAATACCTTGAACCTGTCTTTGCTGCTGACCTGCGTGAGCTAGGCCGCAACGATGACGTTGCTCAACTGCGCCTAGTCATCGATCAGGTCGCCTGCCTGACTGACCGCAGTGCCCTTGCCCTCTTCAAACGCATCACCGGGTCGAACTGGTCGGTGGGCAACAAGCCCCTTTGGTAGAACCCTTTCACGGAAGTAGAAGAATGAGATATAAAAAATCTTTCAAACAGCTCGCCCTAGCGGCGGTATCCAGCCTCATGATTGGCGTACTGGTGGGTGCAGTCACCGGACGATGGGTATGGGGATTCACCGCCTTTATCGTGACCCTACTCATCGCCCTTTCACCCGAAAGCTTCGGGATGGGGCGCACTCGCCCTGGCCCCCTCGACGATGAATAACCGCGTTTGACGCCTTCAACTACACTGGTAGGGTGGCTGGCTTAATTAAACGTGAAGACATTGATGAGGTACGCTCGCGCACCGATATCCGCGAGATTGTTGAAGGATATGTAACCCTCAAAAGCGCTGGCATCGGCTCTTTCAAAGGGCTCTGCCCCTTCCATGACGAGCGCACCCCCTCCTTCCACGTGCGCCCCCAGATGGGCACCTACCACTGCTTCGGCTGCGGCGAATCAGGTGATGTCATTTCCTTCGTCATGGAAATGGACCATACTCCCTTCACCGAAACGGTAGAAAAACTGGCAGCCCGTATCGGCTATGAACTGCATTACGAACAGGGCACCGGCCAAACCAAAGAAGAGGTCGGCCGTCGGCAGCGTCTACTGGACGCCCACAAAATAGCCGCCGAATTCTTTCAAAAAAACCTCTACACCCCCGCCGCTGCCCCGGCTCAAAAGTTCCTGGGCGGGCGCGGGTTTGACCCGGCATCCAGCCAAAAATTCGGGGTAGGCTATGCCCCCAAGGGCTGGGATAATCTGCTCAAATATCTGCAGAACAAAGGCTTCACCACCGATGAGTTACGCGCCACCGGCATGTTCTCAGAGGGCAACCGCGGGCTCTATGACCGTTTTCGCGGCAGGCTGGTCTGGCCCATTCGCGGTATTGCCGGGGAAACCATCGGCTTTGGCGCTCGCAAGCTCTTTGATGATGATCAAGGCCCTAAGTACCTCAACACCCCCGAAACCCAACTCTACAAAAAATCCCAGGTGCTCTACGGCATCGACCTGGCAAAACGTAACATCTCCCGCCAGAAAAAGATTGTGGTGGTTGAAGGGTACACCGATGTCATGGCAGCCCACCTGGCCGGGGTTGATACAGCGGTTGCCACCTGCGGCACCGCTTTTGGCACCGACCACATCAAAATCATGCGCCGCCTCATCTCGGATGACGGTAGCGGTGGAGAAGTCATCTTCACCTTCGATGGTGATGCCGCCGGGCAAAAAGCTGCCTTGCACGCCTTCGCCGAAGACCAGCGCTTTGTCGCTCAAACCTATGTTGCCGTTGCTAAAGACGGCATGGATCCGTGCGATCTGCGTCTAGCCCGGGGAGACGCCGCCGTGCGTTCGCTGATTGAGTCCCGCCGTCCGCTCTTTGAATTCGCCATCGATGCCACCCTAGCTGACTTTGATCTTGATTCCCTTGAAGGGCGAGTGCGCGGCATGCGGGCCATCGCTCCTATCATCGCGGGCATTAAGGACGCCGCCCTGCGCCCAGCCTACGTTCGGCAGGTAGCAGGCCAGCTGGGCTTAGACATCGGTGAAGTGCAGCGCGCCGTCACCTATGCCCTTAACCACCCGCAACTCTCTGCTAGCCAAAAAGCTGAAGCTGCAGAAGCTGAACGTGCAGCCCGACAGGCAGGTGAAGAAACAGAGCAGAGAGCCCAAGAAAACCCCTTCGAGCAGCCCGACATGAGCGACCCTCTCGCCAAGCTAGAACGCGATGCCTTAGAAATCGTGGTGCAAAAGCCTGACTATCTCAGTGTCGAACAGTGGCAGGAACTCGCCACCGTGCAGTACCGCTACCGCATGCACGCTGGGGTGGGGCAGGGGATTATCGGTGCAGCAAGCACCATGGCCCCCGTTCCCGGTCACGTCTGGGTCAACACCGTCCGAGCCCATGCCCCAGAGGAAGTGCACGCTCTCATCGCCCAGCTCACCGTGGCTCCCATCCCCGCGCGCACGGTCGACCAGCTAGTGCGCTACTCCCGCGATATTCTCAACCGTCTCTTTGAGCAACAAATCACTCGCCAAAAATCAGACCTACTTATGAGACTGCAACGGACTAACGCCGCCACCGAACCCGAAGAATACCGGCAAATCCAACAACAACTACTGGAACTAGAAATGCAGCGACGCAAAAAAATGCAAGGA
This sequence comes from Rothia sp. LK2492, assembly GCF_040946345.1. Classification (NCBI taxonomy): domain Bacteria; kingdom Bacillati; phylum Actinomycetota; class Actinomycetes; order Micrococcales; family Micrococcaceae; genus Rothia; species Rothia sp. LK2492. The sequence goes on from NZ_JAYWLX010000002.1 coordinate 259,933, forward strand.
CAAGACTAACTTCCACCAAACCGCGTGATGTGTGACTGAGCTTACGGAATTTCGATTTGCGAGGTTGAAGCAACTCCAGTAAAGTTATTACTCGTTGCGGAGATGAAAATATCACCTTAAACATTCCCCCGTAGCTCAATTGGCAGAGCATTCGACTGTTAATCGAAGGGTTACTGGTTCGAGTCCAGTCGGGGGAGCAAGCAATAAGACCCAGCTTTTTAGCTGGGTCTTTTTCTTTAACCAGCAATCACTCCGCAGGTCTTAGAATCCGAGCGTGCACCCCAAAGATGCGCAGTCGTATTTGGCAATCCTCCCCCACCGCCCTTTTCTTCTTGACTACTTGAAAAAAAATACCCCTAGGGGTATGGTTTGGGAGGTAGGTTAATCAGCTGAAAGGTATGTATGCTACTCGCTGTGCTGCTAGGAGCCGTTATCGGCCTGCTCATGGGTGCCCTGGGCGGTGGCGGGGCAATTCTTGCTGTGCCAGCTCTAGTGTTTATTTTTGGCTTTGAGCCACAGGATGCCACGCTCGGCTCACTGGTCGTGATGGTAGCTGGCACACTTTCGGGTATTGTCAACCATGCAAAAATGGGTTCAGTAGACCTAGGTAAAGGCGTGCTGTTCGGCATGCTGGGGATTGCTGGCACCTATGGTGGACGCTATCTTGCTGGGGGAGTAGATGGCAGCGCTCTCATGCTCACCTTTGCTGCCCTTTTGGTAGTGATAGCTAGCCTCATGATTAAAAATGCCGTCGCTGGCTCACGAGTCGACTTCAGTGATAGAAGTGTGGGCAGATTTGCAGGTGCCATTAAAATTACTCTGGCTGCTCTCTTAGTGGGTGTCCTCGTAGGCTTCTTTGGTGTGGGTGGTGGTTTCATGATTGTTCCGATGCTTACTCTGCTGATGGGCTTGAGTATGCGGCGTGCGGTGGGCACCTCGCTGGTTGTCATCTTTATCAATTCCGTCGCGGGGTTGGGCGCTGGTTTTGCCCAGTTAAGTCAGCTGGACTGGGGTGTATTGAGTGTTGTGGCCGGCTCGACGGTACTTGCTACACTCATCGGAACCAGGATTGGTGCCAAGGTGCCTCAGAAAATGCTCAAGCTAGCTTTCGCCACTCTGCTGTACCTTGTAGCTATCTACACCGCTATTAACAGTTTTCTAGCCATCATCTAATTACTACATCAAAGGAAAATGATATGACCATCGAATCATCGTTACCTCAGTCAATCGACTCAGCCCGTTTGGAGCAGATGCGCATCGAGGGCAAGGCCCTGCTGCTTGACGTAAGAACAGCGGCTGAGTTTGAAAGTGCCCATATTCCGCGGAGTATCAATGTGCCTTTGGCGCTGATTGAAAAGCATCCCGAGGATCTCAGCGCTCACATTAATGAGGAAACCATTATTATTTGCCGTTCGGGTGCCAGAGCGCAGAGAGCTCAGAAGCTACTGGCCGGGGTGGGTGTGCTCGACACCAGCGTCTTGACCGGCGGTATTGAAGCGTGGAAATCAGCGCAGGGTGCTATTAAGGCGGGCCCCACTCGTTGGGATCTTGAGCGCCAGGTGCGTTTAGTAGCTGGTTCACTGGTGCTCAGCAGTATTGCCTTGAGTGCAGTAGCTCCTAAAGCCAAGTATGTTGCCGGGGCTATCGGTGGTGGTCTGAGCTTTGCTGCGCTGAGTAATACCTGTGCCATGGGGGCGGCTCTGCAAAAGCTGCCTTATAACCGCCAGGGTGAAGTGAGCTTGAAAGAAGCTCAGGTTCGCCTGCGCCAGCACAACGCTTAGGCGATAGATAAAGCCGCCGGAGCCATATGGTTCCGGCGGCTTTTTTGCGCCTGTGTCGGCAGGTAGTTCTGTTTACGCTAGTGAGAGGAACATCTTTTCTAGTTGCTCTGGGCTCATTTCTGGTTCTTCGGCGGTCAAGCACTGCTGTAGCCCAGCGGCGACGATGGCAAAACTTGCCCGGTCTACGGCTTTGGATGCTGCGGCAAGCTGGTTTACGACCTGCTGGCAGTCCGCACCCTCTTCCAGCATGCGGATGATGCCACCCAATTGCCCTTGGGCTCTTTTGAGGCGGTTGATGGCAGGTCTGATGTTATCTGGTTCAAGTTGCACGATTTTCTCCTTGTGTTGCTCTGTTTAGTATACCCCCGGGGGTTTGACTTTAGGTGGTATTTTGCTATGCTCAATAATACCCCCAGGGGTATTATTTATAACTGATAGGAGTCATCATGCTTTTTGAACGAATTTATGAAGAGGGACTAGCACAGGCAAGCTACTTCATTGGCTGCCAGCGCAAAGGCCAAGCCATTGTGGTCGATGCCCGCCGTGACATTCAGGTTTACCTTGATCTAGCTGCCAAAAATGGCATGGACATTATTGCTGTCACTGAAACCCACATCCACGCGGACTACCTATCGGGAACCCGCGAACTGGCATCGTCAACCGGCGCCACCGTTTACCTCTCGGGGGAGGGTGGAACTGACTGGCAGTACGACTTTGACGGTACGAGAATCCACCACGGCGACACTATCCAGCTGGGCAACATTACCCTTACAGCTCAGCACACCCCGGGCCACACCCCTGAACACCTGTCCTTTCTCGTGACCGACGGTGCGGTGGCAGATCAGCCCGGCTATATGCTGACCGGTGACTTTGTGTTTGTGGGAGATCTGGGGCGGCCAGACCTGCTCGATGAGGCAGCAGGTGGCAAAGACACTCGCTTTGCGGGCGCAAAAGATCTCTTTGCAAGCCTCAAGAGAGTCTTCATGCCCCTACCGGATTACGTGCAGATTTACCCGGCGCACGGTGCAGGTAGCCCCTGCGGTAAGGCCTTGGGAGCGGTGCCCACCAGCACCGTGGGCTACCAAAAAGCTTTCGCATGGTGGGCGCCTTATCTTGAAAACGACGATGAGCAAGGGTTCATTGATGAACTTCTGGACGGACAGCCGGACGCACATGCCTACTTTGCGCGCATGAAAAAAGAGAACCGGCTGGGCCCAGCGCTCATAGGACAACCTGCCCATCCCGAAAAGCTGGATGTTGAACAGGTCAAGAATATGTTGAGTGACGGGTCAGCTCTACTGGTTGATACCCGTGACCAGCACAGCGTCCACAGGGGAACTGTTAAAGGTGCATTGAACGTTCCGGCAGGGCAACAAGCCTCCAATTTTGCTGCCTGGGTAATCGACCCGGAGCGTGAGCAACGCCCTCTTATCGTCACTTTTGATGGTGAAGCTAACGCGGCTCAATTTAGGGACGCTCTCTACCGTGTTGGTATTGATACGGTGCGTTTCTTTACCTCTGATATCGCTGAGTTGGCGAACTATCAGCCAGAAACCATCGTTCCGGCTGATTTAGATCACACCGGTTACGATGCCCTCGTTGATGTGCGCGGCAAGGGGGAGTACGCTGCCGGCAGTATCCCTGGGGCACAGCAGCTATCTGGCGGGTCAGCGCTCTGGCGCCTCAATGAGCTACCGCAGACTGGTTCAACCCTGGTGACTTTTTGCCAATCAGGTGTGCGCAATTCGGTAGTGGCTAGTGGTCTGCGTCGAGCAGGTTACAAGGTGCTGGAACTTGAAGGAAGCTACCAGGGCTGGCTGGATGAGCAGGGTGCATAACGATAGGTAAATAATTACCTCCAGGGCGTGAAGTATCTCCCCTAATAGGGCTATCAGCGGAGTAAACTGATAACTTGGTATAAGCAGTACACAAGCACACTTATAATGCAAAGAGAGGTGGCTCATGACCACTCCGATGGATCCTATTGGGCAAACTCGTGCTCAGAGCGTCCGCGCCGAAGAAATGCCTGCCGCTAACCGCGGTATCCGCGCGGGCATCAACAACATCAAATCCAGTGCGACCCAGGTTGTTGATGCAGGCAAGGTTCTTACCCGCCTTGCCCCCAAACAGCTTAAAGACGAAGTTGCCATTGCCAAAATTGAGGTCAAAGAAAAGTGCATCGCGGTAGGTAAGGGCGCTGCAGTAGCTGCTGTAGCCGTCATCTTCGCACTTTTCATGGCCATCGCTCTGGTCATCCTTGCTTACGTCGGTCTTGCCGCAATCATGCCTAACTGGGCAGCTGCCCTCGTACTGGTGGGGCTTTTCCTCCTGTTAGCTGCCGTGCTGGGCTTCGTCGGTTACAAGATGATCATGAAACAGCTTCCTTTCAAGCCTGAATCAGCAATCTTCGGTGTACTCTACGACCTCGGCGTGCTCAAGGAAGGCTCAGCAATGACTTCAAAGCGAGTCAAGCGTGAGCAGGCTGAAAAGGCTGAAGCTAAGAAGGCTGAATCAGGAGAGAATAAGAGCGAGGACTCTGAGAAGACCCCTGCCGCTCCTGCTCCTAACAAGGAACAGCTCATCCAGCGCACCAAGCAGCGTCGTGAACACCTCAAGACCCTGCGCGATGACATCGAAAACCACGCCAACGACGTTCAGACCCGCGCTAAGGGCCTGAGCCAGGAGGCTAAGTACAGTGCCAAGAACACCCCTGCGACTGCGGCATCTACTGCGGCTGCCAACGGCAGGAACCTGGTTAACAATGTATCTGACCCTGAAACCCTGCAGGCCCACTGGAAGTCCTTTGCCGCTCTGGTAGCTTCCCTCGGTGCCTTCTTCGTATTCCTGGGCAAGCTCGTTCGTCGCAAGTAAGCCTCACTGACTTACGAGTATGCGCCCGTCGTCCTTTCTGAGAAAGAAAGGACGGCGGGTTTTTGCTGAAATAGTGGGGCTTGCAATTGGGTTAGAGTGAACGAGCTATCTGCACTGAACCTGCAAAAAATCAATCAATCCGGTAGTGTCTTGATGGTAGCAAGCCCCCTCTCTTCAACCCTTAAAGGTGACCACATCAATGGCCACGCAGCCCCTCACCATCCTTATTGGTGCTGATACCTACCCTCCCGATGTCAATGGTGCAGCGCAGTTCTCCCACCGTCTAGCACGAGCCATGAAAGATCGGGGGCACACGGTTCACGTCATGGCGTCCCGTCAAGAAGCAGGTACAACAACGTCCTTTGACGTAGACGGCCTAACAGAGCACCGCGTGCGCTCGCACAAGGTGGTCACCCACTCCTACATGCGTTTGAGTTTTCCGTGGGAAATTTACAAAGACGCTGAACGTATCGTGCAACGCATTAAACCCGATGTTATTCATGTTCAGTGCCACTACATCATCGGCAGGGTGCTCGCCAGAATCGGTAAGAAATACGGGATACGTGTTATCGCCACCAACCACGTGATGCCAGCTAACATCAACCCCTTCCTGCCCTTTCCTCAGTGGGGCAAGGACCTGGTGGAGAAAGCTTCATGGAGCGATATGCGCCGAGTGCTTTCTCAGGCGGCGGTGGTCACTAACCCCACTCAAATCGGGGCTGATGCTATGCGCGCTTCAGGTAAATTTAAGCGCCTGGTCATGCCAGTGTCTAACGGTATTCAGAGTGAGAACTACGAGCTTGCTCCCGGTGAAACGGTTGAGAAAGACCCTCGGGAGCTTCTTATCTTCTTTGCTGGTCGCCTGGCGGTCGAAAAAAATGTGGATGTTCTCATCGAAGCGCTTGCACTACTTCCTGAGTCTTTGAACCACACGGTTCTTGAAGTAGCTGGCAGCGGTGAAATCCTGGAGAGCTTACAGGTTAAGGCGCATGAATGCGGTGTTGAGCACCGCGTGAGATTCTTGGGGTATGTCACCGACGAGCAGCTACGGGACGGCTACTTGCGCGCTGACGTCTTCTGTCAGCCTGGTACCGCTGAGTTGCAATCTCTCGTCACGCTTGAAGCGATGAGTGCATCTAAACCCGTTGTTTTGGCCAACGCACTTGCACTACCCCACCTTGTAGAAGAGGGGCAGAACGGTTACCTCTTCGAGCCGGGCAACCCCCAGGATTTAGCAGAAAAATTAGCTGCGGTGTTGCTTCTGTCAGAGGAAAACAGAACCAAAATGGGCCAACACTCTCATCGAATGATTGAGAAGCACGCAGCCGAGAAGACCTGGCAAACCTTTGAATCTCTCTACGTATCGAACCAGGCTTACCATGATTTTGTAGCTGGTCGTCGTTAGCCACGTAGGCAACAAATTTTTCTAGAGCAGTCCCTGTGGGGTATTCTTGATAACGCTTGCACTGCTAAATTGCGCGTGAGCGGGGGGCCTTAGCTCAGCTGGTCAGAGCAGGGGACTCATAATCCCTTGGTCGCGGGTTCAAGCCCCGCAGGCCCTACAGCATAAACCGCTTCCATTAGGTTAGACGATATAACCTGATGGGGGCGGTTTTTTATACCGATCAAGATGTCCGTGCTGACCGATGAACGAAAACTACCTAGGCCGCAAAATCATCGCCTATGGGTAGGAGAACGCTGGGATCGGCTAACCCCAAAAAGAGCAGGGGGTTAACGTAGTCGTCTGGTCCTTGACGAACCCCCCAGTGCAGGCAGACCGCAGGCTGGCAGTGAGCTACCTCTTGATCAAGCTGAGCGATAATCTGCCCCGCTTGAACCTCAGTACCTACCGGGAGGGTATCGGTCACCGGTTCAAACGATGATTTGTGCCCGTCTGGGTGCTCAACGGTCATGACATGACGGTCCACCACGGTGCCCGAAAAAGTGATGACCCCAGCTTCAGGGGAGCGCACCATAAAATTTTCCGGCAGTATGAGATCCACCCCGCGGTGACCTGGCGACCACTTCTGCTCAGGCTTTTGAAACTCCCTAACAACGCTTAGCGGACCAGTCACCGGGGCTTGCCACCGCGGCGTCCTGCCATCTACCGCATCACTGCTGGGGGCTGCTAGTAGAAAAACGGCGAGTAAAACCGCTAAAAGGCATAGATGCTTCGTCTTCCGGATATAAAGCTTCATTGTGTCATCTTCCTTCGCTATGGCACCTCTTACCCTGCGCCTGGCGAACGCTTCAACCTATACCAGTGGAAAAGTGACATGGGAAGGTATCGAACCATAAAATCCGAGGAAGTGCTCCGCTCAACCCCTTGGTGTATCCGGTAGCCTAGTAATCATCATCACCTTTCCAAGGGAACACTTCATGCACCTCTCAAACCCCCAAAAGAACCTGGTTGGAATCTGCTCTGTGGCTCTCGCTACGGGGCTTCTAGTATCAAATTTGAGCTTGCCTGCCACCGCGGCGCCAGCAGATGCCCCGGCTGCCTCGACTCAGACCTTTCAAGGCCCTGCTGCCAACGGCCCTGAAGCTGGTGATAACGGCGAAGCAACCACCACTTACGCTCCTAGCTTTGATGAAAGTACAGACCGTATTATCGTCAAGTTCCAAGACGATGCCGCACCCCTTCAGCGAAATGTGGCTGTTGCTGAAGTGGCGGCTGATGAAGCGGTGGCAACCGAGTCTCTTGAGCCTTTGAAGGAGACAGTGGGTGGCGCGCTGGTGCTTGAAGCAGACCAGATGCTGGATGAAACGGAGCTGGATCGGATGATTGAGACCTTGGAAGCTGACCCCGCCGTTGAATATGCAGAGCCTGACTACATCATCAACGCTCCTCAAGCGGCTACTCCTAGAAACCCACCGAATGACCCCTACTATGCTGGCTACCAGTGGAATATGCGAGCTATCGATGCGGCAGGTGCCTGGCGTTATGCAACCGGTGAGGGCGTGGTTATCGGTATCGCAGATACCGGCCAAACCGGGCACCCTGAGCTTTCTGGTAAAACGCTAGCTGGCCACGACTTCGTCTCCGCTGGCCAGAGTAGGGACGGCGATGGATGGGACCCGAACCCTAACGATGAGGGTGATTGGGGGCCCCAAGTCCCGGCCTCGATGTGGCACGGCACCCACGTAGCCGGCATCGCGGCGGCCTACACAGATAATGGCACCGGAGTAGCTGGTGTTGCCCCCAACGCTAAGGTGCAACACGCTCGTATTATGGGTGTCAATGGCAGGGCCTATACCTCTGACCAGGCAGCCGGTATTGCCTGGAGCGCGGGTGTGCCCGTGCCCGGTGCCCCGGCTAACCCCACCCCTGCAAAGGTCGTTAACTATTCAGAGGGTTTTTACTCAGCTACTTGCCCTCGGGTACTTCAAGAAGCGGTCAACGCTGCTTATGCTCGGAATGTACCCGTGGTTGCCGCCGCTGGTAACTTCGGGGCCAATGCTGCTGGTACCTCACCTGCTAACTGCCTAGGCGCTATTGTTGTTGGGGCTACGGCTGCCGGTGACGTTATGACTAGTTATTCCAACTGGGGCTCAATGCTTGACGTCCTCGCTCCGGGTGGAGCTGTTGGTTCGGATGTTTGGTCTACGGTGAATACGGGTAGGTACACTCAAGTGGGCCCAGGTTATGGCCCTCTCAACGGGACCTCTATGGCTGCGCCACACGTGACCGGAATTATCGCCCTGATGAAGGAGCGAAACCCCAGTCTCACGGTGGAGCAGATTCGGAGTACGCTGCAGACCACCGGTAAAAACGTCAACGGTTATCGTTTTGTTAATGCGTCTCGTGCGGTACAAGCTGTTCCTGATACCCGTTCAAACTATGGTCTAGTGGGAGCCATCGGAGCTTATTACTGGGCCAACGGCGCTCAGGGTAGGTTCGGTGATCCCACCACCCACGAGCTCGTTCTGAGGGACGGCGGGGTGGCACAGATTTTCTCCCGCAACCATGTCATCTATTGGACATCCCGTACCGGCGCCCATGCGGTGAATTTCTCGGGTGGTATCGGCGGCAAATACAGAGCTGGCGGATACGAAAATAAGTATGGCTACCCCGTCATGGACGAGACCGCTATAACCGGTGGAGCGGTGCAAAAGTTTGCTCTTGCTGACGGGCGGAGATACGCCATGTATTGGACCCCTGCCCACCATCGAACCCACGTCGTCTGGGAAGGCGGAGCGATTGGCTGGCGCTTTACCCGCGAGGGAGGGACAGCTCGTTACGGCTTCCCCTCGGAAGACGAAGTTGCTTACTCCTACGGTGCTCGGCAGACCTTCAACCTGGGAAGTGCCGATCATCGATTCTACTGGTCTGCTTCGACCGGCGTTGCTGTGATGAACGGGCGAGGCGGAATCTTTAACAAATGGGTCGCCATGGGGCACGCGCCGGTTGTGGGCTTCCCCGCTACCGATGAACAGGCTATACCTGGCGGCGTCCAGCAAAGGTTTAGAAATTTGCAGGGTAGAGAAACCATCTTAGTATGGTCGCCTTCAACCGGGACCAAATCTCTGATTGCTGGGGGAGGACTGTACCATTACTGGCTAAACAACGGGTACACCTCGGGGTTAGGCTTTCCAACGACAGATGAGACAGCTCATGCCGATGGCAGTGTCACCTTGAACTTCTCAAGCGGTGCCCAGCTCAAATGGACCGCTAAAGACGGCGTGCAAAGAATTAAGTAGCTATTAAGGGGGAGTTCAAAGATGAGTTTTAGACTTAAAAAGACAGGGCTAAAAGTGACTTGCCTACCAGAGGAAAAACCCCAAAAATCGGTGTTAGAACAGGCTTTGATGCGGTATAGTTGATGTTTGCAGTTTGCCTGTGTGCGTACTTGTGTGCACACTTTCAGCCTTCAATGGTCGAAAGAGGCAAAGGGAATCCTTTTACATAGAGACCCACCCGCGCCTTGGTGCGGGTCTGACATCGCGTAGCTCAAAGCAGTTTTACCACTGATAAGGGACGTTCGGTCCGGGAAACCGGTCGCGGCCTGAGATTACCCGTCTAAACCTTTAACGGGCGGATCTGAGCGCTACCAGGGGAGCAGGTGCAAGCCCATACGCTCCACATGTAAACCGATAACTACTATGCGCGTGGCGCGGTTAGCCTGGAATCAGGGGCCCGCCCGGCACTTTTCAAAAGGAGACGACATGCCCGTCGTAACTATGCGCCAGCTTCTCGATTCAGGTGTCCACTTCGGTCACCAGACCCGCCGCTGGAACCCCAAAATGAAGCGCTTCATCTTCACCGAGCGCAACGGCATCTACATCATCGACCTGCAGCAGTCACTGGCCTTCATTGACCAGGCATACGAAGCTGTTAAGGCAACCGTTGCACACGGTGGCACCGTTCTTTTCGTTGGTACCAAGAAGCAGGCTCAGGAAGCCATCGCTGAACAGGCTACCCGCGTGAACATGCCCTACGTTAACCACCGCTGGCTCGGTGGTATGCTCACCAACTTCCAGACCGTTTCCAAGCGAATCGATCGTATGAAGGAACTTGAGCAGATCGACTTTGATGACGTAGCAGGCTCACAGTTCACCAAGAAGGAACTGTTGCTGCTCCGTCGCGAGCACGAGAAGCTGGAGAAGACCCTCGGTGGTATCCGTAATCTCACCAAGGCTCCCTCACTCATCTGGATTGTAGACACCAAGAAGGAACACCTCGCGATTGACGAAGCTCAGAAGCTCGGCATCCCCGTGGTAGCCATCCTGGACACCAACTGCGATCCTGACGAAGTTTCATTCCCCATCCCCGGCAACGACGACGCTATCCGCTCCGTCAACCTGCTCACCCGCGTTATCGCGGATGCAGCTGCTGAGGGCCTGCTGGAACGCGAAAACAAGAAGGCTGGCAAGTCAGCCAATGCTTCCGAAGAGCCCATGGCTGAATGGGAACGCGAACTGCTCGAACAGCACGAATCCGCTAAGGATGAAGAAGCTAAGGCAGAAGAAGCTAAGTAAAGCTTGAGAACGATAAGGCACCCGCCCACCTTGGTGGGTGCCTTATCCTCTCACCGCCACCGGTTACGGTGGTACCCAATAGATTTTTGATCTGTTCACAAACCATCAAGGAGTTCACAATGGCGAACTACACCGCAGCAGACATCAAAGCACTGCGCGAAAAGACCGGCGCTGGCATGCTCGACGTCAAGAAGGCCCTCGACGAGGCTAACGGCGATCAGCAGAAGGCAATGGAAATCATCCGCGTTAAGGGCCTCAAGGGCGTTACCAAGCGCGAAGGCCGTGCAACCGCAGAAGGTCTCGTAGCCGCACGCGTTGAAAACGGTGTTGGCTTCATGGTCGAAGTTAACTCAGAAACCGACTTCGTTGCTAAGTCAGACCCCTTCATTAAGTTCGGTAACGACGTTCTCGAGGCAGCAGTTGCAGCTAACGCTTCAACCATCGACGAACTCAATGCAGCATCCTTCGAGGGTAAGACCGTTGAAGAGCTCACCACCGAAGCTGGCGCACTGCTGGGCGAAAAGATCGTTGTTCGCCGCGTAGCACGCGTTGAAGGCGAAAATATCGCTGTTTACCTGCATAAGACCTCAAAGGACCTGCCTGCACAGGTGGGTGTCCTGTTGGCTGTTGCTGGTAACGACGTTGAAACCGTTGCTCACGATGTAGCAGTTCACATTGCTGCAATGAGCCCCAAGTACCTCACCTCTGAGTCCATCTCAGCTGAGGACATCGAGGCTGAAAAGCGCGTTGCAGAAGAAACCGCACGCAGCGAAGGCAAGCCCGAGCAGATCATCCCCAAGATCATTGAAGGCAAGCTCAAGTCTTTCTACAAGGAAAACACTCTGGTTGACCAGGACTTCGCAAAGGACTCATCAAAGTCTGTTGCTGCAGTTCTGGAAGAGAACGGTGCGACCGCAACCGCTTTCGAACGTTTCCGTGTTGGTGCGTAAGTAGAGAAGCTCGCTCTTTGAGCAGTTACCTTGCCCTGTTAAAGGGGCACTGTGATACTGCACAGAAAAGTTGAGTACAAAGGGGAGTCCTACACAAGGGACTCCCCTTTGTCGTATGCTAGAGACGACGCGAGCGCCGGTAGGCGTTGCACCTATCATTGAGCTGCCAGGAGGGCCCATGACCACCACACCTATTCATAAAGATGACACCGGACGCCGCCGAGTCCTCCTCAAGCTTTCTGGTGAAGTTTTTGGTGGCGGACAGGTCGGTATCTCAACCGATGTTGTTCGAGGCATTGCTGAACAGATTGCGTCAACCATCGGAAAAGTTGAGGTCGCTGTTGTCGTGGGTGGCGGTAACTTCTTCCGTGGTGCTGAGCTTTCAGAAGCGGGTATGGACCGTTCGCGTGCAGATAATATCGGCATGCTGGGCACCGTTATGAATTCTCTGGCGCTACAGGACTTTCTGGAACAGGCTGGTATTGATACCCGTGTGCAGTCGGCTATCTCTATGCACCAAGTTGCCGAGAGCTACATTCCGCGCCGCGCCATCCGCCACATGCAAAAAGACCGCGTTGTGATCTTTGGTGCTGGTGCTGGTTTGCCCTACTTCTCTACCGATACCGTTTCGGCTCAGCGTGCCCTTGAAATTCATGCTGATGAGGTTCTAGTGGCTAAGAACGGGGTGGATGGTATCTATACTGCTGACCCCAACAAGGATCCCAACGCCGAGCGTCTTTACAACCTTACGTACGATGAGGCCCTGAAGCGTAACATCCGAGTCATGGACCAGACCGCTTTCTCCCTCTGCAAGGATAACAACGTGACGATGCGTGTGTTCGGTATGCAGGGTGAGGGTAACGTAGCTAGGGCCATCCTGGGTGACCAAATCGGTACACTGGTGACCGCATAACTGCCAGAGATTAGCCCCTACCAGTCTGACCCACTAGACTGGTAGGGACTGAATAAAAAGCCCGCCTACACGGTGGGCGAGAACCAAAAGGACAACACCGATGGTTGATGAAACCCTCCTTGAAGCCGGCGAAAAAATGGATAAGTCCGTTGAAGCGCTAAAGAACGAATTCGCTAGCATCCGCACCGGACGCGCTAACCCCTCGCTTTTTGCTAACCTCACCGCTGACTACTACGGCGCCCCCACCCCCTTGCAGCAACTGGCGTCCTTCCAGACCCCCGAAGCCCGTACCATCCTCATCACCCCCTACGACAAGAGTGCACTGGGTGCCATTGAGAAGGCAATTCGTAACTCAGATTTGGGTGCCAACCCCGCTAACGATGGTAACGTTGTGCGCGTTGTGATGCCTGAAATGACCGAAGAGCGCCGCCGCGAGTACGTTAAGATGGCTAGCCACAAGGCAGAAGATGGACGCGTTGCTGTGCGCAACACCCGCCGTCACGCCAAGACCGCTATCGATAAGCTGGTCAAAGATGGTGAAATCGGTGAAGATGATGGCAGTCGCGCCGAAAAAGAACTGGATGCCCTCACCAAGAAGCACACCGATCAGATTGACGCTCTGCTGAAGGTCAAGGAAGCTGAACTGACCGAGGTCTAAACACGATGACTGCTCAGCCTACTGAACAGCCTAAGAAGGCATCAAAAGCTGGCAGGAACTTACCCGCCGCCATCACCGTCGGCGTTATTCTCGGCGCGGTGCTGGTGGTGGGTTTGTTTTATCTTCCTGCTGTCCTTGTGCTGCTGGCTGCCGCTGCTGTTGCTGTGGGAACGTGGGAAGTTTGCCACGGTCTCAACCAGAAACGCGGCATGGGTGTGCCACTTATCCCGGCTGTCGCTACGGCCTTTTTCATGCCTTTTGCCGCCTACTACGGCGGTGGGCAATGGTTAATTTTCGCGGTGGTTGCCTCAATCCTGGTGCTGATTGGTTGGCGCATCGTTGGCAAACGCGATGGCATGATTATGTCCATCATGGGTTCCATCTTTGTGATGTCCTGGGTACCTTTCATGATCTCGCTAGCTCTTTTGCTCTACCGCGAAGAATCAGGTGCTGGTAAGGTGCTCATGATTTTGCTGATGGCTATTGGCAATGACACCTGGGGCTACATTGCAGGTGTGCTCTGGGGTAAACACCCAATGGCTCCCAAAATATCTCCCAAAAAAACCTGGGAGGGCTTTGCAGGCTCTATGGTTGGGTCACTTATTGTTGGCATCATCTGCTCAATGGTGATTGGTGATCCTTGGTGGTACGGCATCATTGTGGCCATTTTTCTGGTAATTGCCTCAACGGTGGGTGACCTGGGGGAGTCCATGGTCAAACGCGAAATCGGCATTAAAGATATGTCTAATCTTCTTCCAGGACATGGGGGAGTTATGGATCGCCTTGACTCCATCGTTTTCGCGATTGCAACTGGCTACGTTATTTTTGCTGTACTCGGTGCTATCTTCTAGGTCATGCAGAGAACTTTCAAGGAGTGAACATGTCACAGCAGGCATCAACTGCCGAGGACTTGAGCAAAGTGGGCCCGCAGGAAAGCGGCTACTGTGTACGCGAGGTCAATGATTTTTTCGGTGCACTCGCCGATGACTATGAGCAGCTACTAGCACACCACAGCACCTCGCAGTCTGCGCATACCTCCCGCACCATCCGAGATAAGGTGTTCACGCCGGAAGCAGGGGGTTACACCCCCCAGGCGGTTGATAGTTATCTAGACCAAGTTGAGGATCGCTTTGCTGAAGTTGAGCGTCGGCTTTACATTGAGCGTTATGGCGCGGAACTCTGGCAAGATTCGCTAGAAGAGCTGTGGGCGCTTCTGCGGGGGCGCTTAAACCGTCCCGATGGGGAGCGTTTTCGCAGGCCCTCCCATCAACGAACCAAGGGTTATCTGACACAGGATGTTGACGAACTCTGCCGACTCATCCTGCGCACAGTTGAGCATGGTGAAACTTTGCTACCGCAAAAAATTCGCTCAGCGGCTTTTAGAAGTGCGGTGGGCAAGAACAGCTATGACGAAACGCAGGTTGATGCTTTTATGAGCCGGTGTCTCGAATATTTACAAGACACGCTATAAAAGTTACGAGCTTATTTTTACTAGTGAGGGCAGGTTTACCGGGTTGTTACGGGAACCTGCCCTTTTTGTGCCATCTGTACTTGCAAGTGATGTGCGATACAGACTAGTGTGTTCACAGTTACACATTAGGAGGTAGTTGATGTCACACGCATCACCCGAACCCATCAAACTACCGGTCGACGCCGACCATGTAGATTTCGCTGCCGCCCAACGGGGCGAAGATTTTGTTAAGCTACGCAAAACCCACCGTTCATTTGTTATGCCCATGACCGTTGCCTTTCTTGTTTGGTACCTGGCATATGTAGTCCTGGCCGTTTATGCGCCAGGACTAATGGGCATCCAGGTGGTAGGAAACATTAACCTCGGTATTCTTCTGGGGCTGCTGCAGTTTGTCACAACTTTCGGTATCACAGCACTGTACGTATCCTTCGCAAATCGCAAACTTGACCCCCTGGCACTGAAGCTACGCACCGACATTGAAGACGGTCAGTACGCTCACGGCAAGACCAACTAAGAGGCAACTATGAACATAACTACTATGCAGGTCAGCGCCCTGCAGGCAGCAGACGCTGCAACCGAAACCGTGGGTACCCCCTGGATTAACATGACCATTTTCGGCGCTTTTGTGCTCATTACTATGGTGGTGGTGTTGAGAGCGTCGAAGAATAATAAAACTGCAGCCGACTACTATGCCGGCGGGCGCTCCTTCAGTGGAACCCAGAACGGTCTAGCTATCGCCGGTGACTACCTTTCGGCGGCTTCCTTCTTGGGTATCGTTGGTGCAATTGCTTTGACTGGCTACGATGGCTTCCTTTACTCCATCGGCTTCCTCGTGGCCTGGCTGGTAGCACTTCTTCTGGTAGCTGAGCCCCTGCGTAATACCGGTAAGTTCACCATGGCTGACGTTCTTTCCTTCCGTCTGCAACAGCGTCCGGTGCGTATCGCAGCCTGTATCTCAACCCTTGCTGTCACACTTTTCTACCTGCTAGCTCAGATGGCGGGTGCCGGTGCGCTCGTCTCCTTGCTCATGGGTATTAGCTCCCAACTCGGCCAGTCGTTGATTATTGTCGGTGTTGGTCTGCTCATGATTGTTTACGTCATGATCGGTGGCATGAAGGGTACTACCTGGGTGCAAATCATCAAGGCTTGCCTGCTGCTTTTCGGTGTTGCCGTGATGTCGGTCTGGATTCTAGCTCTCAACGGTTTCAACCTCTCAAACCTCTTGGGCGCAGCTGTTGAAACCTCCGGTGATCCTAGAATTCTAGAGCCCGGCCTCAAATACGGTGTTAACGAAATCGCCAAGCTGGACTTCGTTTCCCTCGCTATGGCGATGGTCTTCGGCGCCGCTGGCCTGCCGCACGTTCTGATGCGCTTCTACACCGTGCCCACCGCTAAAGAAGCACGCAAGTCTGTGGTGTGGGCTATCGTCCTCATTGGTTGCTTCTACCTCTTTACCCTAATCTTGGGCTTCGGCGCTGCAGCAATGGTTGGTGCGGAAGCCATCCAGTCAGCACCCGGTGGCGTCAACTCAGCGGCACCCCTGCTGGCCTACGAACTCGGTGGTTCTCTGCTGATGGGCGTCATTGCAGGTGTTGCTTTCGCAACCATCCTGGCAGTAGTTGCCGGTCTCGCAATTACAGCATCAGCTTCTTTCGCCCACGATATCTACACCAATGTCATCTGCAAGGGTAAGTCTGATCCTCTCAAGGAAACCCGCATCGCAAAGGCAACCGTGGTAGTCATCGGCTCACTGTCCATCCTCGGTGGTCTTGGTGCCCAGGGTCAGAATGTTGCCTTCCTGGTTGCCCTTGCCTTCGCCGTTGCAGCATCGGCTAACCTGCCCACCATCGTCTACTCCCTCTTTTGGAAGGGGTTCAAGACACGCGGTGCGCTCTGGTCAATGTACGGTGGTCTGAGCATCTCGGTTCTGTTGATTCTCTTCTCGCCGGTAATGTCCGGTGCAGAAACCTCCATGATTAAGGGAGTAGATTTTGCCTGGTTCCCGCTGGCTAACCCCGGCATCGTCTCTATCCCCGCCGCCTTCCTGCTGGGCTTCCTGGGCTCACTGGGTGGCAAGGAAGAGTCAAGCGCTAAGCAGTCAGAGATGGAAGTTCGCTCACTCACCGGCGTCGGTGCAGAAGGCGCAATCGATCACTAAGAGCTGTATCTAGCATTATCATTGGTGGGCGCCCCGAACGGGGCGCCCACCAATGTTAACCCAACTGTGACCAAAGCATAAGACAAGAAACTAACAGATTGCTTAGTGTTTCGTGTACGCTTAAAAACGTACAGCTGATAATAATCAGCACAGATGAAAGGACATACATTCATGGGTATCCTCGGTTGGATTATTCTTGGCCTCATTGCAGGTGCGCTCGCTAAGCTCATTATGCCCGGCAAGCAGGGCGGTGGCATCATCGTCACTATGGTTCTGGGTATCGTAGGCGCTATGCTCGGTGGCTGGCTGGGCAACTTCCTGCCCTTCCTCACCGCTGGTGTCGGTGGCGTAACCCTCGGTTCAATCTTCACCGCTGTTATCGGCGCCCTGATTGTTCTGTGGATCTACGGTGTGATCACCAAGAAGAGCGCTCGCTAGCCTCTAACGATAAGGCTCCCCGCCGGTGTCCCTCACGGGTGCACGGCGGGGATTTTTTGTTAATGTTCCTCGTTGTACTCGGGTAGGGCGTGCAGGGTGGTGAATAACGCACCGGAGGGGAGGGTCAGCCCGGCGGGGTAACGGGTAGTGTTTGGTGGGCAGAGCTCAACTCCACGAAGAGCCTACCGTCGATACTACGCACAGGGAGAGCCATGAAGAGCATACTTAGAATTATCCGTGCCACCCGAGAACTTTGGCCCTTTTATACCGGCATCGTGGTGTGTGCTGTGCTGACCTCAGTTAGCTCCCTCTTAGCGCCCTTTATTATCTCGGGTGCGACCGATACGGTGGTGAATCACCTCAACGGCTCTGAGCCCACTACAGGTATGGCAATTGCCTGGTTCGCAGTGGCCTACCTGGTAGCCCAGCTCTTTAACGTGCTCACCAGCAACATTGGTGGCTACATCGGTGATGTGATGAGCCAAAAAATGCGAACTATCCTATCAGTTCGCTACTTTGAGAAGCTACTAACACTGCCGCTCTCGTACTTTGATACAGAGCTGACCGGCACCATCATTTCGAGGCTTAACCGTTCAATCACCGAAGTAACTAACTTCGTGAAGGCCATGAGCAATACCTTTATCTCGCTCATTATCACCACCGTCTCGGTTATCGTTATTAGCTCCATCTACTACTGGCCGCTGGGTCTGCTCCTTATCATCATCTTCCCCGTCTACCTGTGGCTAACCTCAAAAACTAGCGCCAAGTGGCAGGTCTGGGAGGGTAAGAAAAACCAGAACATCGATATAGCTTCAGGCCGCTTCAACGAAGTCATCGGTCAGATTCGTGTGGTCAAGTCTTTCGGTGCCGAGCGCCGCGAACTAGACCTTTTCCGCACCCACTTTGGCAATACGGTAGGGCTAACTCGTGAGCAGTCCCGCTTCTGGCACTCCATGGATGTCGTCCGCCTCGCCTTCCTAAGCCTCATCTTCTTTGGGCTCTACCTGCTCATTTTCCTGCAAACTCTGGCGGGTAACTTCAGCATCGGTGACATGGTGCTCCTTATTCAGTTACTTGCCATGGCAGTAGCCCCCATCAATTCGCTGTCCTGGATTGTTGACAGTGCCCAGCGCGCCATCACCGGCTCAAAGGACTACTTTGACGTGATGGAACGGGACTCCGATGCCCGTGCCCTGGCCATTACCGCTGGCACTGACGTTCCCACCCGCCCGCACACCATCCAGGCCGAAACCGGGCAAGAGCTGGTGCGTTTTAATGAGGTCACTTTCGGTTATAACGGTGAAGAGGACGTACTGCACAAGATCGACCTCTCCATCAAACGCAGTGAGCGCATCGCTTTCGTGGGTGAATCCGGTGGCGGTAAGTCCACACTGATGGCTCTTCTTGAAGGGCTCTACGATGCCCGCAGCGGCTCTATCACGGTCGATGGCATGGATATTGCCGGCAGTGACCTTGAAACTGTGCGTTCACTGATTGGCATGGTCTTTCAGGATGCCTCACTCTTCTCGGGCACCATCGCAGAGAATATCGCCTACGCCAACCCCGCTGCCAGCCGCGAGCAGATTATCGCTGCTGCTAAAAAAGCCAATGCCCACGAATTCATCTCAAAATTTGCGGACGGCTATGACTCACTGATTGGCGAACGCGGCCTCAAACTCTCTGGTGGGCAGAAGCAACGCGTAGCGGTAGCCCGCGCCATCCTCAAAGATGCTCCCATCCTCATTCTCGATGAAGCTACATCGGCTCTAGATACCAAGGCTGAACGAGCTGTTCAAAAGGGCCTTGAAGAGTTGATGGTGGGGCGTACCTCTCTGATTATTGCTCACCGCCTCTCGACTATCGCCACTGTTGACACCATTGTCACGCTCAAGGACGGCCGTATCGACGAGATAGGCGCCCCCGCCGAGCTGGCGGCGTCCGGCGGTATTTATGCCGAACTGCTGGGTCTGCAGAACCAGAGCGGTAAGGCTTCTAAGAAGAAGCTGCAAAGCTTCGACATTGTGGGTTAGCTCGGCCCTGGTGTAAGGGCCAGATATGAGAAAATGAAGCCATGCGATTTGGTTCAACACAAAACCTCAGCCCCAGCACCACAGCCCTCACCCCTGAACTGATTGATTTCTTAGGGCAGGGCCGCACCGTTGCGTTGCTGGGTTCTACCGGTTCTATCGGCACTCAGGGCGTTGAGGTCATTGACCACCTCAATTCACTAGCTGATAGCAGTAGCGGGGCAGAGGATGCTCCCTTACGGGTGCTTGCACTATCTGCTGGCAGTAGCTCTCTACCCGCTCTAGCACAGCAGGCCGTGAAACTGCGCGTGCAGTTGGTCGCGACCAGCGGTAGCGAGCAGGACGCCGTTCGGCTGCGCGAGCTCATTGCTGATGCAGCTCGCACCCAGGGTTTATCTAGTTATCAACCGGATATCGCCTACGGTCCTGAAGCGTCAGTTCAGGCTGCCTCATCTGGGGCGGACGTAATACTCAATGGCATTACCGGTTCCATTGGCTTACGCCCCACCCTGGCCGCTCTTGAAACGGGTTCTCAGGTGGCTCTGGCGAATAAAGAATCCCTCATTGCTGGTGGCGCCCTGGTACGTGCCGCGGTAGATGCCTCACCGCTAGAGCAGCCGATGGTGCCCGTTGATTCTGAACATTCTGCACTCGCCCAGGCGCTTGCCTCCGGCACCGACCGGGAGATTGACCGGCTGGTGCTCACCGCCAGCGGCGGGCCCTTTCGTGGCATGAGCTATGAACAGTTGCGCGAGGTTACCCCAGCTCAGGCACTGGCACACCCCACCTGGGATATGGGCCTGGTCGTCACCACCAATTCTGCGTCTATGGTCAATAAGGCGCTGGAAGTTCTTGAAGCCCACCACCTCTTTGGCATCGACCTAGATCGGATTGACGTGACGGTGCACCGCCAGTCAGTGGTGCACTCCATGGTGCAGTTTGTGGACGGTTCTACCATTGCTCAGGCGTCCCCACCGACCATGCTTCTCCCCATCGCACTGGGACTAACGTGGCCGCACCGTATTCCCGGTGTCGCCCAACCCTGTGACTGGACGCAGGCGTCCGAATGGACTTTTGAGCCCCTGGATCACAAGGCCTTCCCCGCTGTGCAGATGATTAAGCAAGCAGGAAAGCGCGGCGGTACCTTCCCGGCAGTTTTCAACGCCGCCAATGAAGAAGCCGTAGCTGCCTTCCACGCCGGGGCTATCCGCTTCACAGACATAATCGAGAGCACCGCCCGGGTGCTAGAAGACCACGAGGGTTCCAGTGCTCAGGCTGAAACCTCTGAGCTGACGCTGGACGCCGTGCTGGAGGCCGAGCGCTGGGCGCGCGTTCGCGCTCACGAGATTTTGGCTCGTTAGGGACTTTGACCCCACAAAGACCGGTGCTGAATTGATCCAGTACCGGTTCTCATCTCGACCTCAGAAAACCGGGGTTTAGTAAACCTCAAGACCGCGAGCGCGGAACTGATCGCGCACCCGCTCAACGTCCTCCTTGGAGGGTGGCTCAACGCCTGCGAGTTCGTACTTGAGACCCAGAGATTCCCACTTATCGGTGCCCATCTGGTGGAAGGGGAGCACCTCAACGCGTTCGACCACGTTCTTCCAGCGGCAGACGATATCTGCCACCTGCTCAACGTTCTCTACCGAATCGCTGTAACCCGGCACAGCGACGAAGCGAACCCAGATTTTCTTGCCCAGGGCGGAAAGCCTGTCGCCGAAATCAATGGTGGGCTGTAGCTCGCGACCGGTGAGTTTCTTGTAAACCTCTTCTGAGCCGGACTTTACATCCAGCAAGACCAGGTCCACATTTTCCAGGAACTCATCCGATGCGCTCTTGCCCAGATAGCCAGAGGTGTCGATGCAGGTGTGAATACCCAGAGACTTAGCACTTATCAGAATGTTCTCTGCAAAAGCGCGCTGCATCAGCACCTCACCACCAGAGATGGTGATACCGCCACCGGTGGCGCGGAAGATCTTTCGCATGCGCTTAATCTTGTTCATCAGGTCGGCTGCCATAATAGGCTGGCCGTCCCGCATGTGGAAGGTGTCAGGGTTGTGGCAGTAGAGGCAGCGCAGGGGGCAACCATTCATAAAGATGGTCATGCGTGTGCCGGGGCCGTCCACGGCAGTGACCAGCTCCCAGGAATGCACCGAACCCAGCTGACCCTCACGCATCATCTTGAGTTGCTGCGCGCGTTCAAGTTCAGTCAGTTCACCCAGGCCCCAGGTGCCTGCACCCTTATGTCGATCCGTCGGCGGAGCAAAATCTTGCTCGCCGACGGATACAGTGGCGTCTGTTGTTGTCACTACAGCTTATGCACCGTGGTGGAAGGTGCGTGAGAGCACGTCCATCTGCTGTTCGCGGGTGAGACGAACAAAGTTCACGGCGTAACCTGAGACGCGCACGGTCAGGTTGGGGTAGTTATCGGGGTTCTCCATCGCGTCCTCGAGGGTTTCGCGGTTTAGAACGTTGATGTTGGCGTGGTAGAGACCCTTGGGGGTGGTCTTTGCTGCGCGATTTGCCTTCATGGATGCTAGGCGCTCTTCGTATGACTTTACTGCCATGGTGTTCTCCTTGAGGTGGGGTGGTGCGGTGCACCGGTTGCTTTTAGTTTTTTTAGTCTTCTTCAGGGATGAAGCCGGCGTCAAGGATACCGACCAGGTTTTTGACCTGTTCTTCCTTGGTGCGCCCCAGCGCGGTGGGGGTGATGGTGTTGGTGAGTGAGATGCCGTCCAGAGCGTCCTCGTAGTCCAGCTTGCCGACCGAAAGCATGGAAGCGACCATGCCGTGGGTGTCCATACCGTTTTCGGGGTTGGCGCCGGGTGAGAAGGGCTCGCCTGCGCGGTGACCTGAGGGGAAGCTACCGGTTGCCTTGCCGTAGACCACGTTGGAGGTGATGGTCAGGACAGACTGGGTGGGGATCGCATCGCGGTAGAGGGGGATCGCCTTGATCTTTTCCATGACGGTGTGGACGATGGTTGCGGCGATATCATCGGCGCGGTCATCATCGTTGCCGTAGGCGGGGAACGAACCCTCGGTGATGTAGTCAACGATTAGGCCGGTCTCGTCGCGTACGGGGGTGACCTTGGCATACTTGATAGCTGCCAAAGAGTCGGCAACAATCGACAGACCTGCGATACCGCAGCCCATGGCACGGATGATATCTGAATCGTGCAGTGCCATTTCGATGGACTCGTAGGCGTACTTGTCGTGGCTGTAGTGAATGATGTTCAGAGCCTCAACGTAGGTACCGATCACCCAGTCCAGCATTTCTTCGTACTTAACCCAGACCTCGTCAAAGTCGAGGGGGCCGTCGCCGGTGATGGGCTCGTAGCCGGTTACAATCTGTTTGCCGGTCATTTCATCACGGCCGCCGTTCATGGCGTAAAGCAGCGCCTTAGCAGCGTTGACGCGAGCGCCGAAGAACTGCATTTGCTTGCCGATCTTCATGGGGGAGACACAGCAGGCGATAGCGACATCGTCACCCCACTGCTCGCGGATCTGAGGGTCTGATTCGTACTGAATTGAAGAGGTCTCAATGGAGATAGCCGAGCAGAATTCCTTGTAGCCGGTGGGCAACTCTTCATCCCAGAAAATGGTGATGTTGGGCTCGGGAGCAGGGCCCAGGTTACGCAGAGTCTGCAGCAGACGGAAGGAGGTCTTGGTGACCAGGGTGCGGCCGTCAGCGGAGAAGCCGCCGTCTGACCAGGTTGCCCAGTAGGGGTCACCTGAGAAAATCTGATCGTAGTCAATGGTGCGCAGGAAGCGGACGATGCGCAGCTTGATAACAAGAGCATCAATCATTTCCTGGGCGTCGGTCTCAGTGATGAGACCGGCCTGCAGGTCGCGTTCGAAGTAGATATCCAGGAAACCGGAGAGACGACCGATGGACATCGCAGCGCCGTCCTGAGACTTAACCGAAGCTAGGTAAGCGAAGTAGGTCCACTGCACTGCTTCTTGGGCATTGGTAGCGGGGCCTGAGATATCGAAGCCGTACTTTTCAGCCATCTTCTTGAGGCGCTGCAGAGCACGAATCTGCTCTGAGTGCTCCTCGCGGTAGCGTGCCCAGTGCTCACTGAAGCCTTTGCTTAAGGTTGCGTCTTTAGCGCGCTCTTTATCAGCAATGAGATTATCAACGCCGTAGAGAGTTACACGACGGTAGTCACCGATAATGCGGCCGCGGCCGTAAGCATCGGGCAGGCCGGTGATGATGTGGGAGGAACGGGCCGCACGGATGCGGGGGGTATAGATGTCAAAGACAGCCTGGTTGTGGGTCTTGCGGTACTCGGTGAAGATCTTCTTGATATCTTCGTTAGGTTCCATGCCGGCCTCACGGATAGCGGTCTCGACCATGCGCCAACCCCCGTTAGGCATCATGGCACGCTTGAGTGGGACGTCGGTCTGCAGGCCAACGCAGACGTTGTCATCCTCAGAGATGTAGCCAGCCGGGAAAGCGTCAATTTCAGCCGGGGTGTCGGTATCAATATCGTAAACACGCTGCTTACGCTCAACCGAGAGGTATTTCTTCTCAAGGGTGTCCCAGACCCGCAGGGTCTTATCGGTGGGCCCAGCGAGGAACTCAGCATCACCTAGGTAGGGGGTGAAATTATTGAGCACAAAGCCGCGAACGTCAATTTCATGCTGCCAATCACCGGGGGTGAACCCCTCCCATGCCTTGGTTGACTGCTCATTGACGAATACGCCGTGGGCTACAGAGCTTTCAGCTTGCACCTGTGCGGTCATGTGAACTTCTCCTTGTGAAGATTTCTATGGTTTGAACACACCCGTAGCGGGTGTTCCTTCATGAATAAGTCTGTCGTGAAGAAGGGCTTAAATCAAATGTAGTACAGAATATGCTATAAATGATAGACCTTGAATAAATAAGATATATCACCTAGTCAAATCATATTCAATGGCTTTTAATGGTGGGCGGTAGATCAGCTTTTCAATCCCATGTGCACGCTTTGTTTCGCGTTCAAGGCAGTTTATGAAGTAAGTGTTCTTTTGACCTAAAAGTAAAGGTGCAAAACACTCAAAAGTTGGGGTGGGTTCCACCTAAACTTGTCTGACACTTGAACCGAAAAGCAAAACCCGCTGTGTGAGCAAAACATATGTGTAGCTTCAGCGAGAGAGAATACGGGATAGCGGCAGCAGGTCGACCCTCTCGCCAGATTCGCTAGCGCTCACGCGGCGATTCACGCCAGCCCCGAGCCAGCCTGCTACCGCTATCTCATATTCTCTCCCTGGGATGCGTCAGTCCCACTGTTGGCAAATTCAAAGACTCATCAGCTCGCCAAGAGCACCTAATTTCTAGCCGGTGGCGTAGGCTAAAAAGCTGGTATATCCCGACGCCACCCCAACTCGCCGACAAGAGAGGTGGGCCCCCGGCGTCCTACCGCGATTCAAGGAGTTCTGTGGGTATTCTGCTCTTCATTCTGGGTGTTGTGCTGATGGCGCTCGCTATTGCCGTATCCATTGCCCTGCATGAGGTGGGGCATCTGCTGCCCGCCAAGCTCTTTGGGGTGCGGGTGCCGCAGTACATGATTGGTTTCGGTAAGACCATCTTCTCCTGGCGGCGCGGTGAAACGGAATACGGTTTCAAGGCGCTACCCCTGGGCGGCTACATCTCCATGATCGGCATGTACCCGCCGGGTCGGGAAAATCAGGGAGGTCGAGCCGGCGGAACCAGCCCTTTCCAGCAACTTGCCACCGATGCCCGCGAGGCGGATGCTGAACGCATCTTACCGGGGGACGAAAACCGTCTCTTCTATCAGCTACCGGTCTACAAACGCATCATTATTATGCTGGGTGGGCCCACCATGAACCTGCTCATTGGGCTGATGTGTACCGCCATTTTGGTGACCGGCTTCGGCTCTTATCAGCCCACCGCAACCGTTAGTACGGTATCCGAGTGCGTGCAGCAAGTGAGCGCTACCGACGCTGATAGCGCGTCTGCAACTGAATGCGGCGCAGAAGACCCGGTATCACCTGCTCTGAAAGCTGGCCTGCAGCCGGGCGATGTAATAACCAGTTTTGACGGTGAACCGGTGACTGGCTGGGAACAGCTCAGCTCTATGATTCGCGACCGTGCCGATCAGACCGTGCCCGTCACCGTGCAGCGTGATGGTCAGCTACAAGAACTCCAGATTACTCCCATACTGACCGTCCGCCCGGTGATGGATGAGTTATTAGGGACCTATACGGTGGATAGTGAGGGCAACCTAGAAACCGTTGATGTTGGTTTCATTGGTATCAGCCCCGAAACCGAGCTGACCCCTGGAACGGTAGGGGAGGTGCTGCCCACGGTTGGGCAGTCTCTTGAGCGAATCGGGGCTACCCTCATTAAGCTACCCGCCCGCGTCTACGGAGTAGCACAAACCCTGATCACCAACGGGGAGCGCGATATCAACAGCCCGGTCTCAGTGGTGGGAGTGGGGCGTATTGCCGGTGAAATCGCTGCCCACGACGAAATCATGCTGCGCGATAAGGCTGCCTCCCTGGTTTCACTGATCGCTCAAATGAACCTCATGCTCTTTGTCTTCAACCTGATACCGTTGTTGCCTCTGGACGGCGGGCACGTGCTAGGTGCACTCTGGGAGGGCTTCCGCCGCAAGACTGCCCGCCTGTTAGGGCGTAAGGATCCTGGCCCCTTTGACCCGGTGAGGCTGCTGCCGCTGACCTACTTGGTGGCAGGTTCCTTCTTGGTGATGACCGTTATTCTGGTGGCTGCTGATATTTTCAAGCCCATCAACGTTTTCTAGTAGCTAGCTTGTGATGCCCGCGAGCTTTTCAACCTTTGCCTGGTAGAAGGGCGGGTAGCAGTTCGCTTCTGCCACAGCGCGAGCCGCCTGCTTATCGCCCATGGCGGCGGCGAAAGCCGTGCCCAAGGTGATCCCGTGGGTGGGTGCGTCCAGAAACTCCACGGTGTCGCCGGGGCTAACGGTGCCCGGGGTGATAACACGCATGTAGGCGCCAGCGTCCCCGCGGGCGGTGAAGGTTTTGACCCAGCCGCGCTGATCCAGCCAGGTGGCGAAAGTGCGGCAGGGGGAGCGGGGCACACTCACCTCGAGCACTGCCGTTCCCACCTTTATACGCTGGTTGAGCAGTACCTCAGCCCAGGTGATTCCTTCGGTAGTGAGGTTCTCACCAAAGTAACCATCAGTGAAGTCTTGGCTCAGTTGCTCGCCCCAGTAGTCCAGCTCTTCGCGCGCATAGGCGTAGACCGCCTTGTGCTGCCCGCCGTGGTGCTTGGTGTCGCCGATGGTATCACCCGCAACCCCGGAGCCATCCCCATAGTGAGGCCCCGGTGCAAAGACCTCAATAAAAGACTGCGCCACCTTGTTAATGCCGGTTATTTTCTGGGTTCTCGTCTGATAGGGCACAGGGTCAGCGATATTGGTTGAGAGGACGCGGGGCAAGGGTGAGGTCTGGGTCATAGGACTCAGTATAGGTGGACGTTGCTCAATACGGAGTCTGATACATCGACGTTAGCCTGACCTCTATGTGCGCTAGCTCAAGCGCCCCCAGCGCAGAAGCGTGGCACAATATATAGTTGAAACAACGCGTGCCACCGCCGGTGTGCCGCCTGTAAGTCTTTTGGAGGATTATCTTGACCTCAGTCGCTCTTGGAATGCCCGCCGCACCGCCACCCGTGCTGGCGCCGCGCCGCAAAACCCGTCAGTTCAAGGTAGGTAGCGTAGGGGTAGGGTCAGATTCCCCCATCTCGGTTCAGTCTATGACGACCACTAAAACCCACGATATTGGCTCCACCCTGCAGCAGATTGCTGAGCTGACCGCGTCCGGTTGCGACATCGTGCGCGTGGCATGCCCCACCGATAAGGACGCCGAGGCGTTGCCCATTATCGCTAGGCAGTCCCAGATCCCGGTGATTGCTGATATTCACTTCCAGCCCAAGTACGTCTTCCAGGCGATTGAAGCCGGTTGCGGTGCTGTGCGCGTGAACCCCGGTAACATCCGCAAGTTCGATAACCAGGTCAAGGAAATCGCTGCTGCAGCTAAGGATCACGGCACCTCCATTCGCATCGGTGTCAATGCTGGTTCGCTGGACCCCCGCCTGCTGGAAAAGTACGGTAAGGCAACCCCCGAAGCACTGGTGGAGTCCGCTGTCTGGGAAGCATCACTCTTCGAGGAGCACGGCTTTAACGACTTCAAGATTTCTGTGAAGCACAACGACCCCGTCATTATGGTGGAGGCCTACCGTCAGCTGGCGGCTGCCGGCGACTGGCCCCTACACTTAGGGGTCACCGAAGCAGGCCCAGCCTTCCAGGGAACTATCAAAAGTGCTACAGCATTTGGTGCCCTTCTTTCGGAGGGTATTGGCGACACCATTCGCGTCTCCCTATCAGCTCCTCCCGTTGAAGAGGTTAAGGTTGGTTCCCAGATTCTTGAATCACTCAATCTGCGCCCCCGCAAGCTCGATATCGTTTCCTGCCCCTCCTGCGGCCGCGCCCAGGTAGATGTGTGGGAACTTGCAGAGAACGTCAGCAAGGGCCTTGAAGGTATGAAGGTGCCCCTGCGCGTTGCCGTCATGGGCTGCGTAGTGAATGGCCCCGGCGAAGCTCGCGAAGCCGATCTTGGTGTTGCCTCCGGTAACGGTAAGGGGCAGATTTTTGTCAAGGGTGAGGTTATTAAGACTGTGCCCGAAGAGGACATTGTGCAGACCCTCATCGATGAGGCCAACCGCATTGCCCGCGAAATGGAAGAGCGCGGCGAAATCGACCTCTCCGGTGACCCCACTGTTTCAGTGAGCAACTAAACCACCGCACACCCACCGTGTCAGTTTTATCAAAGATCCAGCGCAACGCTGCGGACGCCATCATACGCCCGCTCACTCTCGATGACCGAGATGAGCTGGAGGCCCTGATTAGCACTGACCCGGTGGGTTTTTTATATGCCGCTGAACACCTCAACATTTTTGGCTTGCCTGCGCCCAGCACCCTGAACGCCCTCAAGACCCCCCACGGGTTTATTGGAATATTCGCGCCCCGCCACGCCGCAACTGCTGAGGGCTCGCCCAAGGACGCTGCGCCCCCAGAATCAGTGGTAGCTGGACGCCTGCCGCGTCGAGTGCTCAACGTGCTAGAGGCAACGTTTGCTAGAACTACAGAAACTGTCGGCAGAGTGCAGGGGAGTCACACCGAAGCTTCTCTACCTGGCTACGCCGAAGCGGTATCACCAGAAAACCGGGAACCTCGCTACGCTCTGGTGGGTGCCCTGTGGTTGGGCGCTAATTGCGTGCCCCTGACCATACCTGCTGAGTATCAACGCCAGGTTGCCCAGTACGTCCTGAGGCATCACCGCAGGATCGGATCTATCTTTGGGCGCCGTGAAGCTGTGATGGGTCTGTGGGAATACCTAGCTCAGCGTATGCCCACGCCCTTTGACGTGCGAGAAGACCAGCCCCTGCTGGAGCTGCCCGAGTATGTTGACCTGACCGAACTTGCAGATAGAGAACTGCGCCGCCCTAACCTAACAGCTCCGCAAATTGCCGAGAAGGTGCGGTGGGCACGCACCTCTGACCGACAAAGCCTACTGCGCGCTTCGGTGGCTATGTTTACTGAAGAAGTGGGTTATGACCCCATGGCCCGTGACCCGGCAGGCTATACCCGCCGTATCGATGACCTGACCCGCAGTGGGCGCACCCTGGTGGCCGTCAACGATGAGGGCGTGGTCGTCTTTAAAACAGATTTGGGGTTGGCTCACGGGGACGCCTGCCAACTGCAGGGCGTCTGGTTGCACCCTGCTTATCGGGGGCAGGGGCTGGCACCCACCTTGCTGGTGCAAGCGTCCCAACTCATTCGCACTCGCTTTCCCCAGCTCTCGCTCTATGTCAACAGCTATAACACGGTTGCCAGGGCACTATATCAACGCACAGGCTGGGAACAGACAGGCACTTTCTCCACTATCCTGTTCTGAACCTTACAACAGGTGGAAAGTGCCCTATAAGTGGGGGCAGGTAATACCTCGTCATAGACAGAAAAAACGCTCTGACAAGCATATTCTTATAGATATGAGAGGCTTTAACCACCGCTAGAAGCAGTAGGGTCTCTTTGTTGATCAAGGATAGGGAACTATGAAAAACCTCTACGCTTACGCCACCTCCGCTGTGGCTACTGCAGCACTGATAGTAACGATGACCCCCGCCACGGCTCAAGCTGCCGAAGCCAGCCCTGCCCCGAAGTCTGGCATTGCCAGGCTGTGGCTTAAAGATCCGGCTAAGTATGGCCAGCCCCTAAGCCCTGAAAAGTGTTTCCCCAATAAAACCTGTGCTCAGGACTTTGAAAATGCCACCATCACCTGGAATAAGAGGAACGGCGTGCAGGTGCTCAATGGTGCAGAGAACGCAGCAACCTTTAGGGCAGCGGGCGGCGCAGAGGTTTTTGGTGGCTTTGAAGGGGATGCTTGGAATCATGCCTACTGCGGCCCATCTGTTACCACTTATAACGGGCAGACCCGCTCGCTGATCGTCCTCGCAGGAGAGCATGCAGGTGCCTCACTGGATCTCAACAGCCCAGAAGCGGAACAGTGGAAAGCCGAGCGCGTGCAGACCGGCAACTGCTTCTACAAAGAAGAGACCCCTGAGCCTGCCAACCCCATCATCCCTATTACCCCGGATAACCCCAAAGACCCTGCAAAGAGCGATGTAGAAAACGCTTCCATCACTATTGACGCACTGGTTGCCTCTACCACCGACTTCCAGCCTACTGCGCCGGTTTCAGCCGTTACCCACCGTAGCGGTGTCTATTACTCGCAGGATTTCGGCAACAATATTTCAGTCCTTTATTCAGCCGAGCAGAACAAGGCTATCTGGATGAACACCAATGCAGTGGCTGAGTACCTCCTGGCACCGCAGGAGTACGGCCCCTACCTCTGGCAAACTCTGGTGAGTAATGAAGACGGTCAGCTGACTCTGCAGGCTCTTGTGATGCAGCACACCCAGTTCAGTTACAACTGGGACGATTACGGCTTTATGCTTTATGCCCTGCCCGAGAATCAGGTGCTTCTCTCCCGCCCCCTATCTCTCGAGTGGCAGGGTGAAGACTACCTTATCTACCACGATGAATTGCCCGCACTCGTCAACGGTTTCCCCGATGACGTAGCAGGCCGCGTCTACGATGAAAATCTGCCCGTTGACACCACCTTCGACTGGTCTAGCGCAAGATACATTGGTTTGCCGGGTGTTCTCGTCACCAAAGATGCTGATGGCAACGATTGGTATATCAAAGCGACCAGTGAGCAGAAGCCCCTACCGGGTGCTGTGCCTGTGAAGTCAAATATGTTGCTGGATAGCTACGTGCTGAGTGACCGCCCGCGATTTGCGAGCTACGGTGAATGGGCTTACGGCGGTGACTATAAAATGTACGGCCCGATGGCAATGCTGGGTGCCCCCGTGGGCGATGAAGTTCATGGTACAGACCCTGAGGGGGACCCCATCGTGACTCAGGAATTCGAGGGTGGTACCGCCACCTGGTACAAGGGCACTGAGTGGTTGGGAGCTGACCTTAACGAACGTGGTCTTGCAAAGACTGAATGGTACAAATCATTGAACCTCCGCTAATCAAACGGTTGGGGAGTGGGCAGCACACATCGGGGGTGCTGCCCACAGCTCTAAGCGGTAAACTGGGAGTAGACTGTGCCTGCCTCGCCTGAGGCAGGCATCTCCAGACCACTTACAAGAAACGGAACAGCAGCACCTTGGTACAGCGCCTTTCTAACCTATTCCTGCGCACCTTGCGCGAAGACCCGGCTGATGCCGAAGTCGCCAGCCACAAACTGCTGGTGCGCGCCGGCTACATTCGCCGCGCCGCTCCCGGCATCTACTCCTGGCTACCTTTGGGCCTGAAGGTTCTCGCCAAGGTAGAGAACATTGTGCGCGAAGAGATGAATGCCATCGGCGCCCAGGAAGTGCACTTCCCGGCGCTGCTGCCCCGCGAACCCTACGAGGCAACCAACCGCTGGACCGAGTACGGTGATAACCTCTTCCGCCTACAGGACCGCAAGGGCACTGACATGCTCCTGGCTCCCACCCACGAGGAAATGTTCACACTGCTGGTCAAAGATCTATACACCTCTTACAAGGATCTGCCAGTCTGCCTCTACCAAATTCAGACCAAGTACCGCGATGAGGCCCGCCCCCGTGCCGGTCTACTACGCGGCCGCGAATTCATCATGAAGGACTCCTACTCCTTCAACATTGATGACGCCGGTTTGGATGAGGCCTACCAGGCTCACCGTGCCGCCTACATCAAGATTTTCGAGCGTCTGGGTCTGGAAATTGTGATTGTGAAGGCTCAGTCTGGTGCTATGGGTGGCTCCCGCTCAGAAGAATTTCTGCACCCCACACCCATCGGTGAGGACACCTTTGTGCGCTCAGCTGGTGGCTACGCAGCAAATGTTGAGGCTGTAACCACCGTGGTTCCTGAGCCCGTGGACGCAACCAATACCCCCGCCGCTATCGTGCTGGAGACCCCCCAGTCACCCACCATTGAAACTTTAGTAGACCAGTCCAACTCCTTGCACCCCAAGGCGGATGGCGCCTGGACCGCGGCTGACACGCTCAAAAACGTCGTGGTTGCTGTCATCCTCCCGGACGGCGAACGTAAGCTGGTCGCCATCGGTGTACCCGGTGACCGTGCCGTAGATATGGATCGTGTGGAGGTTAACGTCGGCGCCCTGCTAGGTGTTGGTGGCGAGGTTGAGGTCGAGGCTGCAACCGAAGAAGACTTTAAGAAGTTCCCCCAGCTGGTCAAGGGCTACATCGGTCCCGGCAACTCGCTGGATGCCAAGCTTCTGGGTGAAGACTCTGCTACCGGCATCCCCTTCTACCTGGATCCCCGCGTGGTGCCCGGCTCTGCCTGGATTACCGGCGCTAATGAGGCCGGCAAGCACATCTACTACCTGGTCGCGGGCCGCGACTTCGAAGCTGATGGCGTCATTGAGGCCTGCGAAGTGCGCGAGGGCGACCCCGCTCCGGACGGCTCAGGTGAGCTGATGACTGCCCGCGGCATCGAGATGGGCCACATCTTCGCGCTGGGCACCAAATATGCTGAGTCACTGGGTCTGAAGGTGTTGGACCAGAACGGCAAGCTGCAAACCGTCACCATGGGTTCTTACGGTGTGGGTGTCACTCGTGCACTGGCTGCCGTTGCTGAGGGCAACCGCGATGATCGCGGCCTCATCTGGCCCCGCAACCTTGCACCGGCCGATGTGCACGTGGTGATGACCGGTAAGGGCACTGAAATCGTTGATGGCGCTGAGGCACTGGTTGCTGACCTTGAAGCCGCAGGGCTTGAGGTCATTTTTGATGACCGCCCCAAGGCGTCCCCCGGCGTTAAGTTTGGCGATGCTGAGTTGTTGGGCGTTCCCACCATTGTGGTCGTGGGGCGTGGCTTTGCCGAGGGCAGGGTTGAGGTCAAGGACCGCCGCAGTGGTGAGGCACGTGAGGTTGCTGTGGCCGATGCGGTTGCAGAGATCCTAGCTGAGGTTCAAGGCTAGAACTTAGCTTTGCGTTAGGTTTGAGAGGTGGAAGGGGTACCCCTTCCACCTCTTTATTGTTGGTGTAAAAGGACGGTGGTGCGATGCTGGGGTTTGAAGGGTTAGATCTGCTGACTCTGAGTTTGCTGCTGCTGGCTGCTTTCGCGGCTGGCTGGGTGGATGCCGTGGTCGGTGGCGGCGGAATGATTCAGCTGCCCGCTTTACTCATGGTGCCCGGGCTAACCCCGGTGCAGGCGCTGGCGACCAATAAGGTGGGCTCTGTCTTTGGCACCCTCACCAGTGCAACCACTTACTTACGGCGTGTCCCGGTGGACCGGCGCACGGCACTGCCCACCGCCCTCCTTGCTTTTGGTGCTAGCGTGATGGGCGCTCTGCTAGCAACGGTTCTGCCGGTGGTTCTCATTAAGCCGCTGATCATTCTTGCTCTGGGCGGAGTGCTGGTGTATACCCTTCTAAAACCTAAGCTGGGGGAGCTGAGCCGCCCCCAACATACCGGTGGGCGGTTGCTACTGACGAGTCTGGGGATTGGTGCAGTCATCGGTTTTTATGACGGGGTGCTGGGCCCCGGCACAGGCTCTTTCTTGATGATTGCCATGATTTCACTCCTGGGCTATAGCTTCTTGCAGGCTACCGCTCACGCCAAAATCATTAATGCTGCAACCAACCTGGGTGCTATCGTACTTTTTAGCCTGGGTGGGCACACTGTGTGGTTGCTGGGGTTGGCCTTGGGGGTTGCCAATATGGCTGGTGGCTACCTGGGTGCTCGCACCGCCATAGCACGGGGCAACGGTTTTATACGGGTGATGATGCTCTGCGTAGTGAGCGCCCTGATTCTTAAGCTCAGCTACGACCTATTCACCGGCGCCTAGCTGGCGCTGCCGGCATCCAGCAGGGTTTTGACCAGCAGAAGCTCTACCCGGTCAGCCTCCGTTGGTAGGGCAGAATCGCCGAGGGCAGCCTGCGCGTTGGTGGTAATAGCTGCCAGCGTAGCATCCAGCTGCGTAGAAGCGTCCGCAGGTTCAGCCAGAGGGTAGGACGCCGCCGGGGCTTGCAAGAGCCCCTCACAGCTCAAAATCGGGGAAAGCTCACCTTCAAGAGTTTCAGCAAATTTAGCCCAACTGCCAGCAGTCTCAGCTACCTCGCCGTATTCCTGACCGGCGCGGGCAGCGTAAACCTCTGTGACATAGCCCAGCTGTCCTAAAGCATCCTGCAGATGAAGAACTGGCTCAGAAACCGCCCCCTCTACAGGAGCTGGGTTTGGGTTATCGCAGACAACACCTTCCAACCCCTCTAAACGCTGCTCTAGCGCGGAAGGGTAATTTCCCTCAACGAGACCATCAGCTGCTGCTCCCTGCCATACCCTCACCGCAGTCATGAGGGCGCGCTCGCGGTCAGCTGCATTTTGCGTATCAAACCCGAGTGAGAGCAGCGCATCAAGGCTCTGCTCTACCCGGCTCCCGGAACCGTCTGAAACCTGAACGACTTTAAATTCTCGGGCAGCCGGTGCCAAAGTCTCCAAAGATGCGGTAATCGCCACACCTAGCTCGCCGTCCTCACCGGCTTCCTGCAGAGAAAGGAGCTGAGCTGCAATTGCGCTCTGAGTCTCAAGCTCTGCCCGGGTCTGCTCGCTCTTCCTCTGCGCCGTCAAGCCAACTGCGACCAGAGCAAGAAGTATCAGGGCCAGAAGAGCGGCAAAAATCTTGGGAAGAGAGCGGGGCATGGGCAACCTTGGGACGGCGGGAAGGACACACCCCATTCTGCCAGAAAGATCCATGCCCAGGCAGAGCTAACTGACCGGCCCCGGGATATCGGTTAGGGTAGAGAAGACGACAAACCGTGAAAGGTGAGAAAAGCTATGGCGAACGGCCCCAAGGCTTCAAAAAAGGACGCTCCTAATGCTCGCGAGCGCAGGGCATCGGCCCGTGCCGCTGAGGGTATTTCCACCCCACCGGCTGCGTCCGGCTCTTTTCTTGTGCTGGATGAAGTGCGTGGTGCTATCAAGAAGGTGGTAGCCGAAGACTTTAAGCTGGTGCTTGAAAAGGTCACAGCCCAGGGCAAGGGCGCTAACCGCACCCTTGAGATCGTGATTGATTACCCAGAAGACCGCACCGATGCTCTCTCGCTGGACACCATCGCTGAGGTTTCACAGGCAATTTCATCGGCGCTCGATGAAGCTAACGACGGTGAGGCTCCCTACATGTTAGAGGTCTCATCCCGCGGCGTCACCAGCCCGCTGATCGAAACCCGCCACTGGAAGCGCTCGATTGATCGCCTGATTGATATCACCGAAAAGGGCGGGGAAAACTACCTTGCCCGCCTCGATTCAGTGAGTGATGAGGGCCCGGTCCTGCGCCGTAAAAAAGAAACCAAGAAGGGTCAGCCGGAGTCTTACCGCGATGCGCATACCCTTCCCTGGGACGCGATTTCTGCCGCAAAGGTAGAAATTGAGTTTAACCGCTAGCTCCTAGTCGGTAGAATAGCTAGCAACGACGCATAACCTCTTTAGGTTGCACCCCTAGGGTGCGCATACAACTTAGCGGGGCCGGGGTGTGAAAACGCCCCGGCGCCGTGCTACATAGAAGGGCCCGCCATGGACATTGATTTGAGCAACCTTCGCCTGCTCGAAAAAGAGCGCGACATCTCGATTGACGACCTGATCCCCATGATCGAAAGTGCCCTTCTGTTGGCATACCAGAAGCAGCCCGGTGCAATCCGAGGCTCACGGGCAGAGATTGACCGTTCCAGCGGCATCGTCACCATCTGGGCTCCTGAGCTCGACGAAGATGACCAGCGTATCGGCGAATTTGACGACACCCCCAACAACTTTGGGCGTATCGCGGCCTCAACCGCTCGTCAGATCATTCACCAGCGTCTGCGCGATGCTCAGGACTCCCAGGTTCTCGGTGAGTTCAAAGACCGTGAAGGCACCCTGGTTTCAGGTGTTATTCAGCAGGGCCCTAACCCCCGCATGATTCACGTTGACCTCGGCACCCTCGAAGCGGTCTTGCCGACCGCTGAGCAGGTGCCCGGTGAACGGTACACCCACAACACCCGCCTGCGCGCCTACATCCTAGAAGCCCGCCGCGGCCCCAAGGGCCCCTCCATCGTACTTTCGCGTTCACACCCCAACCTGGTGCGCCGCCTCTTCGAGCACGAAGTGCCCGAAATTCAGGACGGCTCAGTTGAAATCATGGCCATCGCCCGTGAAGCTGGTCACCGCACCAAAATGGCAGTGCGCGGCACTAAGCCCGGCATTAACCCCAAGGGTTCTTGCATCGGTGAAATGGGATCTCGTGTGCGCGCCGTGATGGGTGAGCTGAATAACGAGAAGATCGACATCGTTGACTACTCGGACTCACCCGAAGAGTTCATCGCCGGAGCGCTCTCACCCTCCAAGGTCAGCGAAGTAACGGTGACCGACCGCAAAACCTTCTCAGCCCGCGCTATTGTGCCCGATGACCAGCTCTCACTGGCTATCGGCAAGGAAGGGCAGAACGCCCGCCTGGCTGCTAAGCTCACCGGCTGGCGTATCGATATCATCGCTGAATCCAAGTACCGTGCGGCTCTAGCAGCAGCCGAAGAAGCCGCTGCAGAGACCGAGACTGAAGCTTCGGATAGCGAGAGCTAACTAACATAGTTGCCGTTAGCCCCCGTAAGGGGGCTAAACTGGTCTTTAGAGGTTATTAACAGGGAACCAGTGCGCCCACTCTTGCCCCTCTACTCCATGGAGAGAGGCAGGCGGTAGCGTCCTGGTAACAGAACGAAAAGGAGGGGCACATGCACACTCCTCTTCGTACCTGTATCGGCTGCCGCGCAACTGCTGCGCAGTCAGACCTCATCAGAATTGCAAAGGTTGACGGCGAGCCCCCGCGGCTCACCTTTGACCCGGCAAAAAATCACCCGGGTAGGGGAGCCTGGCTCCACCACACTCAGGAATGCCTGGCGCTCGCAATCAAAAAGAACGCGTTCAGCAGGGCCTTTCGCACCCGGGTACAGCCAAATGAACTGGTGATCACAGCATAGTGCTGCACACCGGTTCAGGGGTAAGACCCAGGCGAACCAAGAAAGTCAAACGAGTTTGACGACTTACCTTGTAAGAAAGCGAGTCAGAAAACTGATGGAAACC
Source organism: Rothia sp. LK2492 (assembly GCF_040946345.1). Lineage (NCBI taxonomy): Bacteria > Bacillati > Actinomycetota > Actinomycetes > Micrococcales > Micrococcaceae > Rothia > Rothia sp. LK2492. The sequence continues at coordinate 296,823 of NZ_JAYWLX010000002.1, forward strand.
CGATGAGTGCCGCACAATGAGTGCTTTTCTGTGCTCAGACACCGGCAACACCGCAGCTCACCATGAGCTGCCACCCCCAATAAACTGAAGGTTCGCGCCTGTTCTGGTGCGAATCAGAACAGGAGAAAAGTGGCTAAGCCCCGCGTTCACGAGATCGCTAAAGAACTCGGAATCCCCTCTAAAGAAGCAGTAGCAAAGCTGCAAGAACTTGGCGAATTCGTCAAGGGTGCTTCTTCAACCCTCGAAGCACCGGTTGTTAAAAAACTCCGCGCTGCTTTCCCTAACGCCAAGCCTGCTGCGGCCCCCCAGACTGAGGCTGCTAAGCCCAGCGCTTCTAGGCCCACAGCAGCGAAGCCCGGTGCCATGAAGCCCGCCGCGCCCAAGCCCGCTGATGCCCCCAAGGCTGAAGCTGAAAAGCCGGCACCTGCTGCTCCTAAGGCAGCTGAGTCTCAGGCTGAGACCAGCAAGCCTGCTGGCCCCCGCCCCGGCAACAACCCCTTCTCAACCTCACAGGGCATGCAGGCATCTGCTCCCAAGCCCGGTGCACCTAAGCCTGCAGCTCCCAAGCCCGCAGGTAAGCCCGGCCCCCGCCCCGGCAACAACCCCTTCTCAACCTCACAGGGTATGGGTAAGCGCGGCGACCGCCCCGAGCGTGGCGAACGCGGTGAAGGCCGTACCGGTGGTCCGCGTCCCGCAGGTGGACGTAACCCCCGCGGCGGCGCACCCCGCCCCGCAGGTAACGGTGGTCCCCGTCCTGCCGGTGCAGACAACCGCGCTCCCCGCCCCGCAGGTGGCCGCAACGCGCGTTCTGCAGGTGCCGATAACCGCGCTCCCCGCCCCGCAGGTGCAGGTGCCGATAACCGCGCACCCCGCCCTGCAGGTGCCGGTGCAGGTGGCGATAACCGTGCTCCCCGCCCCGCAGGCGGCGGTGCAGGTGGCAACCGCCCCTCACCCAACATGATGCCCACCAAGATGAGCGGCAACGTTGGTGCCCGCGGTGGCGCTGGTGCTCCCGCAGGCGGCGGCACCGGCCCCCGTCGCGGTGGTGGTGGCCCCGGTCGCCCCGGTGGTGGCCCTGCAGGCCGCGGCAATGCACAGGGTGCATTCGGCCGCGGTGGTGGTAAGCGCAAGAAGGGCAAGACTAAGTCAGCTCTGCGTCGTGAAGAGCAGCTGCGTCAGCCGACTGTTGGTGGCGTCGCCGTACCTCACGGTGACGGTACCACCGAGATTCGCTTGCGCCGCGGCGCCTCCCTCATGGACTTCTCCGAGAAAATAGGCGCAAACGCAGCAGCATTGGTCACCGTTCTCATCCATCTGGGTGAAATGGCAACCCAGACCCAGTCACTGGACGAAGAAACCTTCGAACTGCTCGGTGCTGAACTCGGTTACGTCATCAAGGTCGTTTCCCCCGAAGACGAAGAGCGCGAGCTACTCGAATCCTTCGACATCGACCTTGAAGCTGAAGCTGAAGGCGAAAACGACGACGTGCTCGAATTCCGCCCGCCCGTAGTGACCGTTATGGGTCACGTTGACCACGGTAAAACCCGCCTGCTGGATGCTGTGCGCAACACCAACGTCATCGACGGTGAAGCCGGCGGCATTACCCAGCACATCGGTGCTTACCAGATTCACACCGAGGTTGACGGCCAGGACCGTGCGCTGACCTTCATTGACACCCCCGGTCACGAAGCCTTCACCGCTATGCGTGCCCGTGGTGCCAAGGTCACCGACATCGCCATCCTGGTTGTCGCAGCGGACGACGGCGTCATGCCCCAGACCGTTGAAGCCCTGAACCACGCCCAGGCAGCAGAAGTGCCGATCGTGGTGGCCGTCAACAAGATCGATAAGGAAGGCGCTAACCCGGAGAAGATCCGCGGTCAGCTCACCGAATACGGTCTGATCCCCGAAGAATACGGTGGCGACACCATGTTCGTTGACGTTTCAGCACGTCAGGGCCTCAACATCACTGAGCTCCTCGAAGCTGTCTGCCTCACCGCAGACGGTGCTCTGGAACTCAAGGCTAACCCCAACAAGGAAGCCCGCGGTGTTGCCATTGAAGCCAACCTGGACAAGGGCCGCGGTGCAGTTGCTACTGTGCTCGTCCAGTCAGGTACTCTGCGCGTCGGTGACGCTATTGTCGCCGGTGCAGCTCACGGCCGCGTCCGCGCTATGTTCGATGAGAAGGGCACCAGCGTTGAAGAAGCTGGCCCCTCACGCCCCGTCCAGGTCCTGGGTCTGTCCACCGTGCCCCGCGCAGGTGACACCTTCCTGGCCACCGAGGAAGAGCGTACCGCCCGTCAGATCGCTGAAAAGCGTGAAGCAGCAGACCGCAACGCCCAGCTGGCTAAACGCCGCAAGCGCGTCACCCTCGAATCCTTCGATGCCGCAGTGGCTGAAGGAAAGATGGACACCCTCAACCTCATCATCAAGGGCGACGTCTCCGGTGCTGTTGAAGCACTGGAAGAATCCCTCATGAAGATCGAGGCTGGCGGCGACGAAGTTCAGCTGCGCGTTATCCACCGCGGCGTAGGTGCAATCACCCAGAACGACGTCAACCTGGCAACCGTCGATAACGCAGTGATCATCGGCTTCAACGTCCGCCCCGCAGAACGCGTGGCAGAACTGGCTGACCGAGAAGGCGTAGAAATGAAGTTCTACTCCGTCATCTACCGCGCCATCGAAGAGGTCGAAGCAGCCGTCAAGGGTATGCTCAAGCCCGAGTACGAAGAAGTTGAGCTCGGCTCAGCTGAAGTACGCGAGGTCTTCCGCTCCTCCAAGTGGGGCAGCATCGCCGGTTCAATCGTCCGCAGCGGCACCATCAAGCGAAACACCAACGCTCGTCTGGTTCGCGACGGCGCTGTGGTTGCAGACAACCTCAAGATTGAGTCACTGCGCCGTTTCAAGGACGACGCCACCGAGGTCCGCGAGGGCTTCGAATGTGGTATCGGTCTTGGGTCTTTCAACGACATCAAGGACGGCGACATCATCGAGACCTGGGAGATGCAGGAAAAGCCCCGCGTCTAAGCCCTCCCTAAGGGTACCGGCGCCTAACCCCACCGGTTAGGCACCCGATGATTGGGGGTGGGGTGGTCGCACAGCGGCCACCCCACCCCCATTAGAATTTATAGAGAACAAACTTCGAGGCTTTCTCACAAGACTAAGCACCGCCGCTGCGTCCGGCAGCTGCTGTGTTTGGGAGAAAAGCCGCAGACCTTCTTACAAGGAGAAAACTCATGGCTGATCCAGCCCGCGCCGCCCGGCTCGCTGACCGCATCAAGGTCATCGTCGCTCAGGCACTAGAACGCCGTATCAAAGACCCCCGCCTGGGGTTCATCACTGTCACCGACGCCCGCGTGACCAACGATCTTCAGCACGCCACGGTCTACTACACCGTATTCGGGGACGCCGAGGAGCAGAAGGCAACCGCTGCTGCTCTAGAAAGCGCCAAGGGCGTCCTACGCTCAGAGGTCGGTAAGAACATCACCGCCCGCCTGACCCCCACCCTCACCTTCGTGCCCGATGAGGTGCCGGTTAACGCTGCCCACATCGAGGACCTATTGCGCAAGACCAAAGAACGCGACGCCGAAATCGCCGCTACCGCAGAGGGCGCTGACTACGTCGCAGGTGCGGACGCCTACAAGACCGAAGAAGACGACGAAGCGTAAGTAAACGTGGCGAAGAAAAGTGCGACCGGCCCATCGGGGCTCATTGTTGTTGATAAACCCGCAGGGATGACCAGCCACGACGTGGTATCAAAAATGCGGTGGATTGCTGGCACCCGCAAGGTAGGCCACGCAGGCACACTGGACCCGATGGCAACCGGGGTACTTATTCTGGGCGTCAACAAGGCAACCAAGCTGCTGACCTGGGTGGTGGGGGAGACCAAGACCTACACCACCGTCATGCGCCTGGGGCTGAGCACCGTGACTGATGACGCCGAAGGTGATATCACCGAGGTTGCCAGCAAAGCTGCGGTTGATGCTATCACCGAGGACATGATTGCTGAGCAGGTAGCGAAGCTTACCGGCGCAATCGAGCAGGTGCCCTCGTCCGTTTCAGCCATCAAGGTTAGCGGTGTGCGCTCCTACGCCAGGGTACGCTCCGGCGAGGACGTTCAACTGGATGCCCGCCCCATCACCGTGCACGGTTTTGAGGTTCACTCGGTGACCCCTCAGACCGTACAGGTAGAACGCGTGCTTCAAACCGACGAGGACGGCGTAGCCACCTCAACCGAGATAGTTACCGCTAGCGTGCTGGATGTGGCGGCAACCGTCACCTGCTCAGCCGGCACCTACATCCGTGCCCTGGCACGCGACCTGGGCGCTGCTCTGGGTGTGGGTGCCCACCTGACTCAACTGCGCCGCACCGCTATCGGCGAGATATCGGTAGAGGATGCCTACAGCCTTGATGCCCTCATTGCGGGGCGGGAAGCTGAACAGGCAGTGCCCCTGCTACCCATCGAAGAAGCAGCCCGCAGGCTCTTTACCGAACGCCTGCTCACCGCAACGGAGGCAACCGATCTGTCGAATGGCAGGCGCATCAGCCCCGGCCCGGCGGGCACCGAGCACACCCCGGTGTCCTCACTGAATCACCAACAGGCCGGCAGCAAGGGTGGGCACGACAAGCCCACCACTGCCGGTATCAGCGCCACCTTCGCTCCTGATGGCACGCTCGTCGCCCTGATTGAGAACACTCGCTGGAAACGCGAGGACGTCGCCAGCCCCATCCTGGTCTTCGAATCAGGCAAAACTTTTGAGGAGAACCCTGCATGATCGCTGGCCTTGACCTCTGGTTCTGGGCATGCCTAGTGCTCTCAACCCTCAGCTTCGCCATCTGCATCTTCCAGTTCCTACGCGGTGCCGCCCCCGACGACTACTCACAGGGCTCTGTGCTCGTACTCGAAGCCTTCTTGATGATCTACCTGGTCGGTTCCATCATCATGCAGGCCCTCACCGACGGGCCCAGCGGCGACTGGCTAGAATTCTACGGCTACCTCATCACCGCCATGATCATCCCAGCCGGCACCTTCATCTGGTCGCTCACCGAACGTAGCCGCTGGTCCACCCTGGTCCTCGGCCTGACCGGGCCAGTACTTATTATCATGCTGCACCGCATGAACATGCTCTGGTACTACTACTAAAAATCATGTGCTAGACGCGATGCCAGGTGGGAGTGGCAGAACGCCCGTGGCCGACTGGCTGGGTCTGGTATGAATCGCTGGTGAGCGCTAGCGAGCCGGTGAGAAGGTTAGCTGGTACGGGCGCTCTACCGTAATCAACGGGCGAGCCCCCGCTATCACTGAGGAAAATAATGGAACAGTCATCAACAGCAACTCTCGACAAGAAGACCAGCGGGTTTGGTCGCCTTCTAGTAGTGGTCTATGCGGTCTTCACACTCTCTGCAGGTGCGCGCTCCCTCTACCAGGTCATCCGCAAATTTGACGAGGCGCCGCTGTCCATTACCCTCTCGGCTATCTCAGCCCTGATTTACCTGGTTGCGACCATCGCTCTCGCCAAAAAGGGGGAGGGGGTCTGGAAAGTGTCCCTGGGAGCGGTGGGCATCGAGATGGTAGGCGTCATCTTGGTAGGCATCTTCAGCTACATCCAGCCCCAGCACTTCGAACTTGCCTCGGTGTGGTCCCACTTCGGCTCCGGCTACGGATACATCCCCCTCATCCTCCCCATGGTGGGGCTCTGGTGGCTGTTCAACACCAGGCCCGGCCGGGTCAACGCATAAACCAGGCGCTGCGTGTGCGGGCCAACAGCAAACCGCGTATCATAGACACGAGCAAGACACCCCCAAGGAGTACCGTGAAGCGCTATACCGACCTTGCCCAGGTCCCCGCCGGCTTTGGCCCCACCGTGGTCACCATCGGCAACTTCGATGGCGTACATATCGGCCACCAAAAGGTGCTCTCAACCCTGGCAGAGACTGCTCAGCACCACGGCCTCACCTCCGTCGCCGTCTCTTTTGACCCCCACCCTGCCGTGGTCCACAACCCCGCCGGGCATCACGTGGAAATCATGGACCAGGATTCCCGCCAGCGCATCATGGACTCCCTCGGTATCGATGTCTACCTGCTCCTTCACTACAACCTGAACTTCGCAGCCCAGAGCCCCGATGAGTTTGTGCACCGCACCTTTGTTGAAGCGCTGAACGCCCGCTACGTCGTCATCGGTGACGACGTCCGTTTTGGCGCCGGCAACTCCGGGGACCTCAACACCATGAAAGAGCTCGGCCAACAGTACGGGTTTGACGTCATCGTGGTTGAGGACCTCCTAGCAGATGGAACCCACCGCTGTTCATCCACCGGCATCCGCTCATTGCTCACCGAGGGCAAAGTGGCCCAAGCCGCTGAAATTCTGGGCCGAAACCACTTTATGCAGGGCGAAGTCGTTCACGGTGCAGCCCGCGGCCGCGAACTCGGGTTCCCCACCGCCAACATGGACGCCAACTCCACCGGCCTCGTACCAGCAGACGGTGTCTACGCCGGCTGGCTCACTGACGAGGCAGGTACTCGCCACCCCGTTGCTATCTCCGTGGGCACCAACCCCACCTTCGAAGGAATCACCTGCCGCCAGGTCGAAGCGCACGTCATCGGACGCCCCCAAGAAGCAGTAGAAGCCTTCAACCTCTATGGCCAACACATCACCCTAGAATTCGTGGACTACCTGCGTGGAATGGTGGCCTACACCGGCGTTGAAGCGCTCATCGAACAGATGAACTTGGATGTCGCCCGTGCCTCAGAAGTCCTCGGCGTCTAGGGTCGGCCTTACTCATTCCCTCCGGGAATTCAGCACAAAAAGTCGCCCCGCGCATCCTTAGAAAGGACGCACGGGGCGGCTTTTTTGGTAAAGAAGGTTTTTACATTTCTTCATGGGTGTTGGGGTCAAAGCCCCTGCCCACACCCGCTTCGAGGGCGGTAATGGCGTCCATCTGGTCATCCGTCAGCTCCCAGCTGAAGACATCCAGGTTAGCTTCCATCCGCTCAGTGTTAGAGGACTTAGGGATGGGAAGGTAGCTGTTCTGCACCTCCCAGCGCAGAATTACCTGCGCCACGCTCTTGCCAACCTCAGCTGCGATACCGGCGAGCACGGCGTTCTTCAGCATATCGGTCTTACGCCCCAGCGGTGACCAGCACTGGGTCAAAATTGCGTGGTCGGTATTGTACGCAGCCCAATCCTTCTTCTGAGAGTAAGGGTGCAGCTCAATCTGGTTGATCGCCGGGGTTACACCGGTTTCCTCTATCAGACGGTCAATGTGCTCCGGGAGGAAGTTAGAGACACCAATGCTTTTGACGGTGCCCTCCTCCTGCAACTTGATGAGCGCTCGCCAGGTATCCACGTAGAGGTTCTGGGAGGGGTTGGGCCAGTGAATCAGGTAGGCATCCAGATAGTCCAGGCCCATCCGTTCGAGGGTCCCCTCGATGGAACGCATGGCACCCTCATAGCCGTGATCACGCCCGGGCAGCTTGGACTGCACAAAAATATCGCCACGGTCGGTACCTGAGCGCAGCACGCCGCGGCCCACGCCGGTCTCATTTTCGTAATTAACGGCAGTGTCGATTAGGCGGTAGCCGCGAGCAATAGCCTCAGAAACTGCCACCTCAGCCTGAGCGTCAGTCATGGGGTAGGTGCCCAGACCCAGCTGGGGGATTTCGTTGCCGTCGCGCAAGGTGTGCTTATTCATAGTGTCTCTCTTTTCCTAGGCGGGGGTATTAATGAGGGCTGTTACGAGCTGAGCGCTCCGCGCAGCGACGATGGGGGCGTCCATATGGAAGTCCTGGTCAGCGGCCGGGCCGCACAGATCAGAGACGCCGCGCACCGAGATAAAGGGCAGATCGCGAGAAACGCAGATTTGGGCCAGCGCTGTGGTTTCCATGTCGGTGGACAGTGCCTCGGGGAAGATCTCGCGGGTGTTCTTAACGTTGTGGGCGGTAACGAAGGAGCCACCTGCCAGCATGGTGCCATAACGCACCTGGCCTTCACCGGTGTAGACCTGGGCCGCAGCCTGCGCCTGCTCCAGCAGCGACTCGCTGGCCTGGTAGCGTGCGGGCATACCGGGCACCTGCCCGTACTCATAGCCAAAGGCGGTGGCGTCCGCGTCAGTGTAGGTGTAGTCGGCGCCGATTACGATGTCACCCACGTTGATGCTGGTGTGCAGGCCACCTGCGGTGCCAGCTGAGAGGACGGCGGCGGGGTGGGAGACCAGCCCCAGTGCAGTGGTGAGCGCGGTAGCCGCATTGACCAGACCAATTTTTGAGCGGACCAGCAGAACCGGCTGGGTGGTACCTGCGGTATTCAGGGTGCGGGGGTAGAACTGAGCGACGCCCACTCCGAAATCATCGGCGGCGGGCTCGGTCAGTTCAAGGAAGGGAGCAGCTTCTTCGTCCATAGCCACCTGAACGATGACCGCGGTGGCGAATTCCTGGGGTAGCAAGGAATTCATGAGGCCATGACCTCTTCCCACTCATCCTTGCGGTCCAGGAAGGCTGCAACGGCTGTCTGCGCTTCTTCGAGGGAGTGGTTAGCACCCCAACCGCACTGCACCTCGTTAGCTGCGGGCACTTCGGTGGCGTCCAGAAGATCCTGCATGGTGGCTGCTAGGATCTGCGTGAAGTCTGCGGGCTCGATCCCCAGGGTGAGGGCGTAGAAGCCGGTCTGGCAGCCCATAGGGGAGAAGTCGATGAGCGCGTCGGTATGGTTGCGCATGTGGTGGGCGGTCATGTGCTCGATGGAGTGCACAGCCTTCATGCCCAGGTGCCCCTTGTTGGGCTGGGTGAAGCGCACGTCGTATTTAATGAGGGTATCCCCGCCGGGTAGCTCCTTACGCCCTGCTACGCGAACATAGGGGGCAGCAACTTTGGTGTGGTCCAGGTCGAAGGACTCAACATTGGTTTTCTGTTTTTCCACTGATTTCATCTATCTGTTCGGTGGGTTAGTTTGTCTGCTTACCATTCTTTCGCATCTAGTGGCAGGACGCTAGCCGAGAGCGGGTTTCTGGCAGGGAGTTTTCGGGTAACACCCAGGCCCACCTAGCTTCGTGCGGGCTGACGGAGGGGTAATCTGGAATCTGACCCCGCTGTATCGAAGGAGAACCTCATGAACGTTTTGATCCCCACCGCTGCTGCCGCTGCCGGCCTGACGGGTGGCTATAAGGTTGCCCGCCTCACCGAGGTGCGTGCACTGGGCGGTGTTGCCCTGGCCGCCGGTGGCGTAGCTGCCTTCAAAGGGTGGCAGGAAAACGCAGGAACCTGCACCGCTGCAGCCTTGACCGCTGTCTACCTGGGCGGCTTTGGCTACTCCCACGTGCTGCACAAGAAGATTGGCCCCTGGCCCGCTGTCTGTGCCGTCACCGGTGCTACCGTGCTGGCTTCTCTAGCTTTCGGGCGCGGAAAGAAATGAGTGCCTAACGCTATGCGTAGCCAGTGGATAGAACACTTTCGTGACGATGACCATGAACTACTAGGCTGGATTGAACCGGTAGGTCAGGAGTTTCACGTCTTTAACCTTTTGGGGCAAAAAGTTCTTGTGACTGAGGACTGGTTCGAGGCTGAGACAGTCCTCGATAATCTGGGAATCAGCTATTTGGCGGATAACTACACACTGAAGCTTGATGATGGCCATAAAGAGGTTGTTCTGGTGAGCGTTAGTCCCGATGGCATCACTGCAAAAACCAATAACTACAACGACATCACAGCCGATCAAGAATTCTTTGACCTGCCTTTTCCAGCACCGTCCACCTTGCAGCCAGCCAAAGCATAGTTACGGATTGCGAGTTAGCTTATATTCAACTCGAATCATGGGAGTGAGCTGCCACCGTCACCGGTGCTACCGTGCTGGCTTCTCTAGCTTTCGGGCGCGAAAAGAAATAGCGCACCTCTGACAAAAGTGGCATCAGCTCCTCATTGGCCTATGCTGTAAAAGAAAACTTCACTGGCATGTTCTTACTTCATGTCAGTGAAGTTTTCTTTTTACAAGGCCTGCACGGGGCGCTGGTCTCAGAAGGTTTTAGTTGGCGGGCTTGACCGCTACCACCGGGGCGTTAGCTTCAAGGATGATACGCTGTGCTGCTGAGCCCAGCAGCATTTTGCCCACCGGGCTGCGGCGTCGTACACCCACCACCGTGGAGCAGGGTTATGACGTGACCCTATCCAACTGGCGCCTCCTGGCTGCCCCAGGTGGGCTGACCGCTGAAGAAGAGGCAGAGCTAACCGATATCGTGCTTGAAACGGTCGAAACCGAAGAATGGTCAACGGCGGTAGGGCGCTATAACTGGGCCGAACGCGTCATCACGGGCGATGAACTTGATGTCTTCTTGGAAGAGGAAAAAGAGCGCATTAGCTCCCTCTATGAAAGTTTGGGGGTCTAGTCGTGGCTGAAACACTCAGTGCCCGTCAGAACAGGGCTCACATGATCAGGGATCTCAGCATGCCCCTGCTGATTATTGCCCTGGCTACCTACCTTTTGGTCGGCATGCTCACTATGACGGTGCCCGATTCTGTAGCCTTCCCTGGCCCCCGTTTCTTCCCGGCGATTATTACCGCCGTGCTCTACGTACTGGCACTGGCTGACATCCTTGCTGTGATTAGAAAACACCGCACATCGGATACTCTGCAGACGGTGGAAAGCTCAGGCACCTACCGCGACGGAGACCCCGCCGCAGCAGCCCACGAGGACGTTATTACCCGGGTGGATATTCGTTCCCTTGCCTGGGCCGTTGGAGGCTTCCTCTTCTTTGCCCTCACCCTCGAATACTTGGGCTGGGTCATCGGCGCTGGTCTGCTCTTCTGGTGTGTTGCCCGCGGATTCGGGGCCAAAAACCCTCTGATGGCACTCATCGTAGGGCTGACCGTCAGCTCACTGGCCTACATCGCTTTTGACATGGGGCTAGGGCTCAACCTCCCCTCTGGAATTCTAGGAGGCGGTTTCTAGTGGACGCTCTCTCACTGCTGGCCGACGGCTTTGCCGGTGCTTTCACCCTGCAAAATTTGCTGTGGGTGCTCATTGGCTGTTTGCTGGGCACCGCCGTGGGCGTCATGCCCGGGTTGGGTTCATCGATGGCGGTGGCTCTGCTACTGCCCGTCACCTTCGCCCTTGAACCTACAGCCGCCTTTATCATGTTCGCCGGTGTTTACTTCGGCGGTCTTTTCGGTGATTCCACCATGGGTATTCTGATGAACACACCCGGCCAGGCTTCTGCGATTGCCTCCACCTTTGAGGGGCATCGCATGGCCAAAAATGGACGCGCCGCCCAGGCTCTAGCGGTAGCTGCTATTGGTGCCTTCATCGGTGGTTTCATTTCCTCCATTCTTGTGGTCTTCCTGGCACCCGTGCTGGCAGACTTCTCCACCAAATTCGGCCCAGCAGAATACCTAGCGCTCGCTATCTTTGCTTTCGCAGCGACGTCCTCAGTGGTAACCGACTCAGCGGTCAAGGGTTTGCTCTCACTGGCTCTTGGTCTAGGTGTGGCTGTGGTCGGCATCGATGGCGTGACCGGTATTCCCCGCTTCACCATGGACTCCAACTACCTCTTTGACGGTATCTCTTTGGTCACCGTGACCGTAGCGATTCTGGCCCTGGGCGAGGTCTTCTACAGCGCTTCGGTTGCCCGCCACCAAGAAGAGGGAAAGATTATCCGCCCCAAGGGCCGTGCTTGGCTGACGGGCGCAGAGTTCAAAGAAGCAGCCCCTGCTTGGGGGCGCGGTACCCTGATTGGTCTGCCCTTTGGCATTATCCCTGCCGGTGGTGCGGATATCCCAACCTTCTTGGCCTACGGCACCGAGCGTAAGCTGGATCGTCGCCGCAAGAACCCCCAGTTCGGTGACAAGGGCGCCATCCGTGGTCTTGCTGCCCCCGAGGCGGCAGGTAACGCAACCACCGGTATGGCCATGGGTGCTTTGCTGGCGCTGGGTCTGCCGATCTCTGCAACGGCTGCGATTATGCTGGCGGCCTTCCGCCAGTACGGTCTGCAACCTGGCCCCCTGCTCTTTGAGCGTTCGCCAGAGCTGGTTTGGGCGCTGCTGGCTAGCTTCTTCATCGCCATGGTGGTGTTGCTGGCAATTAACCTGCCGTTTGCGATGCTCTGGGCTAAGCTGCTGCTGATTCCTGCGCCCTACCTCTATGCGGGGATTACGGTTTTTTGTGGGCTGGGTATTTACGCCACCTCGTCTTCAATCTTTGATCTCTTGCTGTTGCTGGGTATTGGCTTATTGGGTTTCTTGATGCGCATGAATGACTACCCGCTGGCACCGCTAATCATTGGTATGGTGCTCGGTCCGCTGGCTGAAACCAGCCTGCGTGATGCTCTGACCTCCTCCAGCGGTGACTTTTCGGTGCTTTTCAGTGGTCCTATCGTCATCACGCTCTACGGTGTGCTGGTGCTCATGCTGCTGCTGACTCTGCGCAGTAAGGTCACTAAAAAGACCGGTAACGACATCTAGGGAACCTGGCTGCTGACGGCATTCTGGCGCTAACTTACCCCCGCACTTTCTCTCTTCTACCCGGTGTTGATCTCCGGTTGAAGAGAGGACGTGCGGGGGGCGTTCTTTTTGGGTGAGAGAGACAGTGCAGGAGGGTACCCTTTAGTCAACTACTTTCCACCGGATTGTGAAGAGGTGCTCTCGTTCCTTGTTACCTTCGAGAGCCGCTTGAATCAGCGTCAGATAGTCTTCTGCTTGCTCATCCAGCTGGTCTCTCTTCCGCCTGAAGGTGTCCTCTTCTTCTTCAGCTTTTTTCTGCCACGACCGGGCTTCTTTCACAAGCTGGAGCTTTATCTTCATATCTGATTCACGGCTTGAGGCTTGCCTTGCTGCTTTTTCTTTGCTTCTAAAATCACGGATGCGGGCATCGTATTCTGCACGCAGGTCTTGGCGATTTGCCTGCTGGATAGCTTCTTGCTCGAAGTAAAACGTGGCCGTCCGCCCTTCAAACTCTGCGTGCACCGTTGCTTCTTGTTCATCTAAGCTAGCAAGTACTTCTTTAGTAACCACTGCGTTTGAAACGTTGGTTTCGGCGGTGGAAAGGTCAAGAATCTGGCTAACCTGTTCTTGATCGAGCAGCTGGCCGTCATCGGTGACACCTGCACCAAGCAGATAGGATTCAACGCTGGGCTGCACACCAGCCATGAGCGTGAAGGTCACTTTATCAACGCTGAGGACACCGCTCTTTCCCTTGAGCTGCCGGACTGGTTGCGCAACCCGGTCTGATGCCTTGAGCGAAAACACCAGTTCTGCTGGGGGAGTAGCCCGAGTCTTTGCCGAGTCAACGACCCAGGAGGCAAGCGCTGAGTTGTAACGGTATTGGTGGGCTCCAGCCACCGGTGCTTTTTTGAAAAAGTAGTATCCAAGTAAGACACCATCTACAGGTGTGGTGTGAAGCTTGAAGCGGCTGCCCCCGTCGGTAAAATCTGCGTAGCTATCAAGCTCATAGGTGGTGAGAGCTAGCAGTAACCGTTCAAAGGAGTTGAGGATTACGCCTGCTTGCTGATCGTAGCTTTTGAGTTTGTCGCGGACGCTGGGGTCTAGGTTGTCGAAGACACGAGTGCGGGTACGCTTCATCTCCTTGGAGATTTCGGCAGCGTACTGCGCTTCCAGAGCATCAAATTCAGCTGAGATTTCTTTAGAGGTTTGTGCGGTATCGAGAATTCGTGCAATTGATTTTTCGAAGTCTAGACCGTCTTCAATTCGGCCTAGCACTTCATCAGAAGCCCCAAAGACAGAGGTGAACAAGTTGAACTTATCGGTTAGCAGTTCAAGAATTCGCTCCTCAGCAAGGTTTCCTTTGTTGGAAAAATTCACGACAAAAACGTTGTGCTTTTGCCCGAACCTGTGCACACGGCCAATGCGCTGTTCTATTCGTTGAGGGTTCCACGGCAGATCATAGTTAACAAGCATGGAGCAGAACTGTAGGTTGATACCTTCTGCTGCGGCTTCTGTGGCAATCATGATGGTTCCTCTGTCACGGAACTCATCGACCAAAGCCTTTCTACGGTCGGCGGCGGCGACGTGCGTGATGAGGTCTGAACCTTCGTTGCGCTCCAACCAGTCTCGGTAGATCTGGTTTGCCTCGGGGCTGTTATTAGACCCATTGAAGAGTACTAGACCTTCTCCCCAGCCTTTTTGCTGAAGGGTTTTAGCTATGTATTCTTGGGTTTTTGTTGAGTCGGTGAAGATGATTGCCTTCTGTGGGGCACCAACCAGTTGGAGCTTTTCAAAACCTTTCTCGAGCGACTCAATGAGCGCTAGACACTTCTGGTTGTCCTCAATAGAGCGGGCTAAAGCTGCATAGTCCCTTAGCTCCTGAACTTCAGCTTGCGCTGCTGCGAGGCTTAAGTTGCGGTAGTCGGTTTCAGCGGAATCAGAGTTGAGCGCGTCTTCAAGTTCCTCTGTAGTGAGGTCTTCATCAATGATTCCACCACGGTTATCACGGCTTTTGCCTGCGGCAATTTCCTCCGCCAGACGTTGAGCAGTTCTTTCAAGAGTAGAAGCCACTGCATAGGTAGAAGAACCAAGCCTTTTACGTAGAATCAGTGCTGATAGGTGCCTTTGTGATTTGGCAAAAGCATAGAGGTGCTCCCGTTGCAGATAACTATTGACCAGCTCATAGAGCTTCTGCTCTTCCTCAGAAGGCGTGAATGAAAAGGTGAGTGGTTCACGGTTCGTAAATCGTATGTAACGGCTAGCGTCCTTGCGTAAGGTCCGTTTGGCGATGAGCCGAACACGGTTGCTGAGATCGTCGTTGCCGTATTCGTCAGCACCGTCAACGTAGCGTGCGCGGAACGATTCGAAGGACCCAAAGAAGTCGGGGTCAAATACTGATACCAGACCGTAGAGTTCCTCTAACCGATTTTGCAGCGGGGTCGCTGTGAGCAGAATAGACTTGGTCGCTCCTGCCATGACTTGCGCGACGCTAGCTGCAACTTTTGCTTTGCCGCTCCAATAAGACCTGAGACGGTGGGCTTCATCAGCAATCACTATGTCCCACTGTCTGGCGAGTAGCAGTACGTTACGCTGTATGAACTCGTAGGAGCAGATAATTACTCCTGGTAGGTCTTGAACATGGTGCAGGAGGTCACGGTTACTGCCATCCAGAAGATAGGCAGGAATCGCGAACTTTTCGTCCAGTTCCTGTTTCCACTGTTGGCGGAGGGAAGATGGCGCGATAATTAAAATCTGGCGTTTACGCTCTGCCCAGTACTGGGAGATAACAATGCCAGCTTCAATGGTCTTACCTAAGCCCACCTCATCGGCCATAATGACGCCGCGTAGGGACGTTGCTTTGAGAGCAAACAGGGCAGCATCAATTTGGTGGGGCTTAGGCTCAACTGTGGCGTCAAATAATAAGCCTGCAAGTTTGCCTACATGGTCTGATGCGTAGGAACGGTCGAGCTCATGGGCATAGTATTTTGCCGAGTAGGGGTTGAGAGTCATAGTCCCCACCTCTCAGGAGCTGCAACCTCGTAGTTCACACCAATCGCTTCAAAATGTTTGCGTGCGGACGCAATCTTGGCGTTTTCAAGCGGGCGGCGCTTTGAAGGGTCTAATGACCCCTTGGTCTCACGAACCATATAGAAGCGGTCTTGCCCGTCCTCAACTTTTACAATTGCCCAGTCGGGATTGTAAGGACCAACAGGGGTGTCCACTTTGAACTTATCTGGGAGCTTCATAAACAGTTTGATGTCTTCCCGAGAGTCCAGAAGTTCAGCGAATTGACGTTCAACATCGGAGTCAAAAACCACGTAATCAAAATCAGTCTTTTCGGTGTTCCTAACCTGGTAGAGCATATTGATAAATCTGTCTTTTTCAGCCATACCGTCTGTTTGTAGTTCCCGTAGCTCGTAAATTGAGCCCCTGATTTTCTGGTACTGGATACCTTCGACGAGCACTGTAGCTAGATGAGAGGTAATGGCATCCTTGACCATGACCATAAAATCATTGGGGTTAGCAAGGAAGTCCTTTAGCCTGCCAGAGCCCAGCAGGATGTCAACAATCGTTTGCCTGGTGAGAGAAGTTGCCTCCTGGAGCTGAGTGACAATATCGGGTAGGGGGTAGCTCCGGTCAAGCTCTGCCGACCGGGTGGCATGTTCATGGTGTTTAGTGCCCCCACGGGTAATTTCCATTCCAGCCCTGGTTACCCTGATTTGGATGGGGGAGATTTCTGGAGCTGCTTTAATCGTCGCTATTGCCGATTCGACCAGCTCTTCACGGTCTAGGTTCACCCGGTAGGTGGTGCGAGCCGTTATTTTCTCCCAGAAGCTCTCGAACTCACGTGAAGAGTAAATTTGCTTGTTGAGCTTGCGGGTTACCCTCTGCTTCTTATTTTGGGTAATACCTGAGGTGCACTTAATAATGCGGTCGATAACTTCATCTTCAATAGTTGCATACTGCACTGGCAGCTGCAAGGTAAAACCAAGCAAGTCAGGCCTGAAAGAAGGCTGTGTTTCACCGGCTTTGTTTACAAACCCGGCGGTCAGCAAGTGCTGGAAAATCTCTTCCGATTTGGTGAAACCGATTCGTTTCCCCTGGCCCAGCTCGCCCATCGTAATTTTTGCGAATTCACTTTTACGAACGTGCCCAATAGCGACATTGGCTTTCTTGTACTCGGCCTGTAGCCCGGCAGCAAACTGACGGTAGGACTCATTAGCTACGACTGTCAGCTGGGCAAGACCCCTGTCAGACAAGCGCTCGCCGGCTTGGTTAACGGGTAGGCGTAGTCCGCGACCGATGGTCTGGCGGCGTTCAGATTCACCGCTCATTTCACGGAGCGTACAGATCTGGAATACGTTGGGGTTATCCCAGCCTTCTCGCAGGGCGGAGTGGGAAAAGATGAATTGCACCGGCTCATCCATTGAAAGCAGGCGAGCCTTATCTTTCATGATGAGTTCGTAGGCGTCGTCATCTTTTGCTGTTGAGCCAGAGGTATCGATAAAGGTGGTGACCTTATGTGTGCCACGGCCATTAGACATTTGAGCGAAATACCCTGAACGAAGGCTCCTTGCATCGCCTGGAACAGCTGTTAACCAGTCGGGGTTCTTGGCGCGTTCCTCATCGAGTATCTGGTCGAACCAGGTTGCAAAGTCGCCGCTCGCATCAAGGTTGTTGGAGCCCGCACCAAGGTAGTGAGCCACCTTATCAATGAAGAACAGTGAAAGAACCTTGACACCATCCTTCTTGACCAGGGATGCTTTCCGGAGATGTTCCCTGACGGTTTCGCGGATCATCTCACGGTAGATATGGTGTGAGGCGCCGCCGATTTCTTCACCGATGCCTAGGGGCTGCCCGTGGTTAGTTAGAGTTACCTGCTCTGGGTAGAGACTGATTTCATCGATACGCCAGTTGCCTGCATACGCCTGGTTCTTGGTCAGAACTTCGAGGTCAGCTCCTGGCTTGACCCATTTCTTGCTGCGCTTGAGCGAACCGTCTTTCTGTGCGACCACTAGTTCAAGCTGCGCTTGGAAGGTTGGCTTGTTCTTTACCCCGTGCAGCTTGATATAGGGGGTTGCCGACTCGCCTTCTTGGACGGTTTCAGCTACCACAATCTGCTTGACCAAGCCCAAATCATGAGCGTCAATCGGATCAAGACGATAAACGGTATTGCGTGAAGTTCTATGGGTAGCGGAATAGCGCAGAGTGCAGAGCGGGTTGAGCTCACCGATAGATGATTGCGACAGCTCTGATTCCATATTTTGAGGTTCATCCATGATGACTACAGGCCGGACTGCTTGGAGGAAGTCGATTGGACGCAAGCCGTTAAGCCGGTCGCGTTCCTGATGAATGATGCGGTTGTTAGCGTCGCCTCTGATGGAGTCGATGGTCATCACTAGAATTTGAACACCGGTGGAACTAGCGAAGGCACGGACGTCCTCTGGGGACTTACCCGAGTAGACGAAAGAATCGAAGGGGTGCTCGGGGTAGAGAGTGCGGAAATGGTCCCGCATCAGCCGTATCGAGGTGTTGACGCCCTCACGGATTGCTACCGAAGGAACAAGAATGATGAACTTTCGGAAAGAGTATTGTTTTGCCAATTCAAAGATAGTGCGTAGATAGACATAGGTTTTACCTGTGCCAGTTTCCATCTCAACATCAAACTGAAGGCCATCAACTAGTTCTGTGGAGACCTCAAGCCCGTTGCGGTCTTGAACTGCACGTAGGTTTTCCAGGATAGTTTCGTGGTCCAGCAGCAGGTTGTTACCGACTGCCCCGATTTCGTTGACGAGCTCCAAATCTAGTTGGGTCTGGTCGCCTGCTGCTTCGAATAGGGGACTGGTGCTTGTTTCTTCCAGCACGGCTCGCTCACTCCAGAGGACGGTGCGCAGGGCTTCTGCGTCTGCTGGTTGGCCCTGAAAGAGGTCTGCTACTGCTTCAATCGCTTCAAGCTGGTAGGGCTGCTTGTCATCAAATTTAAATTTCACTGTAACCCTCCACTATGCAATCGATAGGTCGATGCCGCGGGTTTTGCAGAGCTGCACCAGGTTGGTTTTTAGCTCGTCATCCCCTTGGAAGGCATCTTCAAGGACGATGAGACGCACCTCAGCAAGCTCAACGAGTTCGCGGAGCTGGTCGAGGTTAGGCTTGGTCTGCTCATCGAAGTAGCCAAGAATCAGGTCGTTACCAACGCTGAAGACCGTGAGACCGGCAAGTTCTTTTTGTTCGTACTGCTCGGTGAGGGACAGCCCTAGCTTGAGGATGGTTTCAGTGAACAACTCTTCTGGTGAAGAAGCGTCATTAGCTGAGTCGCGGACCGAGTTGAATAGATCTTCAAGCTCATTCTCATCAATAGTCGCGTTGACTTTCCATTTAGCGAAGTTAGTATCAGCGAGCTTATAGGCGCGGAAGCCTGAAATGTTCGTAGACGCTGAATTTTCATTTTGAGTCAGCTTTTCATCTGCCTTAAAGATTCTGAACCGCGCATAATCTGCAATATCGTTGAATCCAATTGTTTCGAGCATAGAGCCAGGAGCTGCTAGCTCCGGAAGCTGTACGCAGATAAACCGGCGTTTCTGCTCATCTTTTAAATTTTGTTTGATTACTGCATGTCCGGTTGAACCAGACCCTGCAAAAAAGTCCAAAATAACATCATCATTTGAAGTGCAAAACGAAATAAAGTAACCAATGAGGTCGGTGGGCTTAGCATATTCGAAAGGATTAGGCTTGCCTGTTACTGCTTCAATCTCCGAGCTAGCACTTTTAGTAGTTCCGACAAGCTCTTTATTAAGTAGAGTTCGAGGATGGAAGGTGCCACGTTCTTTAGAGTATCGAAGTAAGCCCGATTTGTTAAAGAAGAATTCCGTAACCTTCTGCCCTTTTGTATCAAAGGTTTCATTGCCAGCTAGCCAGGACTCAAGTTGTTCCTTCATGGCCCAGCCAGCGGTAAGTTCTACATCCTCCGCAAGTAGACCATCTCTAAATTTCAGCGTGCCATGAATTTTCATGGTCTCTTTAGTGCCGATAACTCCTGAAAACTCTGCATTCTCACCTTCAAAGCGCATTCCTTTTTTGAGGGTTACAGCTGATGCAGAATTTTTAGGAGAAATCTTTTTAATCGCCCTGTCTTCTATTATGGAATTAGCACCATAGTCAGAAAGTTTAAAATAATTTAAATTCGATTTATTTCGAGCCCAACCAAAAATATACTCATGGTTCCGAACTACATGCCCCGCGGTTGCTCCTGACTTTGGCCAAATAAACGGGCCCGTGCAGTCTGAAGTCAAAGAATTTTCGTAACCAAAGATTTCATTTCCGATTTGAGCGAGATGGGCGGCTTCATGATCATCAATTGAAATAAAAATTACTCCATCTTCGGTAAGCAGATTCCGTGCTAGCTTGAGACGCGGGTACATCATATTTAGCCAGTTGGAATGGTAGCGCCCTGCAGTCTCTACATTAGATGTGAGCTTTCCGCCCCTCATCATCTGCTCGGTCCACTGAAGGTAATTGGCGACGCTGTCACGGAAGTCGTCCTTGTAAACAAAATCCGTGCCGGTGTTGTAGGGAGGGTCGATGTATATCATCTTGATTTTGCCGTAGTAGTGCTTTTGCAAAACTTTCAGCACTTCAAGATTGTCACCCTCGATGAAGACGTTCTGGGTCGTTTCCCAATCAACGGAATTATCGCGGTCGGGCAGTAGAGTGGCGGTCGTCGGCATCTGAGCTAGGTGCTGTGCCTCCCGCTTACCCGGCCAGCTTAGGCCAAAGCGCTCGGGGCTGCTGTCTGCATCTTTATTGAGCAGGTCGGCAAGTTTATTGATGTCGAGTTTGCCGTCAGCAATGATTTCTGGGGCGAGTTCAGCTAGTTTGTCAGCCAGCTCAGTCCGAAAGTTGGGGCTGGAATTTGGGACATCAAACTCTTCAAAACCCTGGTTTGTCATGGGGGCACCTTCTAGCGTTAAATGATGGAAATCTAACAGGCCACCTACTAAAGCAGCACTGTTTGCACTCAGTCTACTGTCGCTAACTTAGTGCGGTGTGGCGCATCACCAAATCTAACCACTCGCGTCTTGGTCTCAAATAGTTCGGCTGAAACATTATCTCGCCGTCCTGCCGGTGTGTGGTAGCTAGCACAGGGCTGCTCTTTCGGCGGGGGAGCCTGTGCGGTAAAGTGGGGAGCGCATGTGACTGCAGTCCGTGGCAGTTTCATGCAGAAGCCACCCCGCGCCTAGCGTTAGGGGAGGCCCTCCACCCGGCAGTAAAAATATTGACCGGGCCGCACACGGCACTAACTCTAGGAGTTACACAGTGGCACTCGATCCCGCCATCAAGCAGGAAATCATGAAGGAATACGCAACCCACGAAGGTGACACCGGTTCACCCGAGGTTCAGGTTGCAGTTCTGACTCGTCGTATCACCGACCTGACCGAACACCTCAAGTCCCACAAGCACGACCACCACTCACGTCGTGGTCTGATGATCCTCGTTGGTCGCCGCCGCAACCTGCTCGGCTACCTCAAGAGCGTTGATATCGCACGTTACCGCGTCCTCATCGAGCGTCTCGGTATCCGCCGATAAATCAGTAGCGTAAGGGCGACACCTGGGCACCCCCTCCTCGAAAGAGAAGACAGCTAAGGTGCCGCCCTTGCCTTACACCCCAACAGAAAACCCAAGCCGCCGCGTGCTTTCGCGGTCCTCGGTAGCGGTTTACAGAACACCCAACGTAGGGGTCTGTGAGCCTCAATCGATGACCGAAAGCGCGGCGCACCACACGAAATGGAGGAACCTTGGAAGGTCCCGAAATTCAGTTCGCTGAAGCAATTATTGATAACGGCACGTTCGGTAAGCGCGTAGTTCGCTTCGAAACAGGCCGTCTAGCCCAGCAGGCAGCAGGCTCAGCCCTGGTGACCATCGACGATGAAACCACCCTGCTCTCCGCTACCGCCATTGGCAAGAACCCCCGCGAGGGCTTCGACTTCTTCCCCCTGACCGTTGACGTTGAAGAACGTATGTACGCAGCGGGCAAGATTCCCGGCGGCTTCTTCCGCCGCGAAGGTCGCCCCTCCACCGAAGCGATCCTGGCTGCGCGTCTGATTGACCGCCCCCTGCGCCCCGTCTTCAAGAAGGGCATCCGCAACGAGGTTCAGATCGTCGTCACCGTTCTCACCATTGAGCCCGATGAAATCTACAACACCGTAGCCATCAACGCTGCATCCGCTTCAACCACCCTTTCCGGTGCGCCCTTCGCTGGCCCCATCGGTGGCGTACGCGTAGCACTGATTGACGGCCAGTGGGTTGCTTTCCCCAAGCACTCACAGCTGGAAAACGCTGTCTTCGACATGGCAGTAGCCGGCCGTGTCATCACCAAGGCTGACGGCACCGAAGACGTAGCCATCATGATGGTTGAAGCTGAAGCAACCGATAACTCCTGGAAGCTCATCAAGGAAGACGGCGCAACCGCTCCCACCGAAGAGGTTGTAGCTCAGGGTCTCGAAGCTTCAAAGCCCTTCATCGCAGCTCTCTGCAAGGCTCAGTCAGACCTGGCTGCCCGCGCGGGCAAGCCCGCCATGACACTGCCCGTCTTCGGCCAGCGTGAAGCTGACGTGGACGAAGCCGTCAAAGCATACGAGTCCAAGGTGGTAGAGGTCTACTCCATCGCAGGTAAGCAGGAGCGCGAAATCGCTTCCGGTGACCTGCAGCAGCAGATTGCTGAAGAGCTCTCCGGTGAAGGCAAGCCCTTCGAAGGCCGTGAGGACGAAGTCAACGCAGCATTCAACGCTCTGACCAAGCACGTTGTGCGTCAGCGCATCCTCACCGACCAGGTACGCATCGACGGCCGCGGTCTGACCGACATCCGCCAGCTGACCGCTGAGGTTGAGGTTCTGCCCCGCGTCCACGGTTCAGCTATCTTTGAGCGCGGTGAAACCCAGATCATGGGCATCACCACCCTCAACATGCTCAAGATGGAACAGCAGCTCGACTCCCTTTACCCGGTTAAGTCAAAGCGCTACATCCACCACTACAACTTCCCGCCCTACTCAACCGGTGAAACCGGCCGCGTAGGCTCACCTAAGCGCCGCGAAATCGGCCACGGTGCCCTTGCAGAGCGCGCGATCACCCCGATCCTGCCCTCACGCGAAGAGTTCCCCTACGCCATCCGCCAGGTATCAGAAGCGTTGGGTTCCAACGGCTCAACCTCTATGGGCTCAGTGTGTGCTTCAACCCTGTCCCTGCTGAACGCCGGTGTGCCCCTGCGTGCGCCCGTTGCAGGTATTGCGATGGGTCTGGTATCAGACGAAGTTGACGGCGAAACCCGTTATGCAGCTCTGACCGACATCCTCGGTGCAGAAGACGCACTGGGCGATATGGACTTCAAGGTCGCAGGTACCAGCGAGTTCGTTACCGCTATCCAGTTGGACACCAAACTCGACGGTATCCCCGCATCCGTTCTGGCCGGCGCCCTGACTCAGGCACGCGAAGCCCGTCTGCACATCCTCGAGGTCATCAATGCAGCTATTGATGCCCCCGATGAGATGAGCGACTTTGCACCCCGCGTGATCTCCGTTCAGGTACCCGTTGCCAAGATCGGTGAGGTCATTGGCCCCAAGGGCAAGATGATCAACCAGATCCAGGAAGATACCGGCACCGATATCTCCATTGAGGACGACGGCACCGTCTACATTGGCGCAACCGACGGCCCCTCAGCTGAGGCTGCACGCTCAGCCATCAACGCAATCGCTAACCCCCAGGTTCCCGAAATGGGCGAACGCTACCTGGGTACCGTCGTCAAGATCACCAGCTTTGGTGCTTTCGTGTCACTGACCCCCGGCAAGGACGGTCTGCTGCACATCAGCGAGCTGCGTAAGCTCAACGACGGCAATCGCGTTGAAGATGTTGAGGACGTCGTGGGCGTAGGTCAGAAGGTCCAGGTCGAAATCTCCAAGATTGATGACCGCGGCAAGCTCTCACTGGTTCCCGTGGTCGCCGACGGCGAAGAGGCTGGAGCCGACGAAGAGTAAGTAGGGTCAGCCCTCACTGTAACCACCATCAACGGGTGGGGTGCCGAAAGGCTCCCCACCCGTTGGGGTTTTAAAGCCTGCAAAAGGGTATATTGAACTAAAAGCCCAAAGATTTAGACCAGAGAGACCTATGCCCGTCCTTCTTCCCACCTCCCTCACCCAGCTCACCGATGAGCTCAACTACCATACCGGCAAGCTCATTCACGCTGGTGGCGGCGGCAACGATGTTCGCCGTAGCATTTTACCCGGCGGTGTGCGCGTGATTACCGAGCGCATGCCCTCCCAGCGTTCTGTTTCAATTGGCTTTTGGGTAGGGGTTGGCTCACGCGATGAAGCCCCCGGTATGCTGGGCTCCACTCACTTCCTTGAACACCTGCTTTTTAAGGGCACCGGCCAGCGTACCGCACTTGATATTGCCCACGCCTTTGACAGGGTGGGCGGCGAATCCAACGCGCTCACCGCTAAAGAGCACACCTGCTACTACGCACGAGTGTTGGACGAGGACGTCTCCATGGCCATTGACGTCATCGCCGATATGGTGACCGGCGCTGTCATTGACCCCGAACTGCTGGAGCAAGAGCGCGGCGTCATCCTCGAAGAAATTGCCATGGACCAGGACGATCCCACCGACGTTGCCTTTGAGTCATTCATCGAGCAGCTCATGGGAACCCACCCGCTGGGACGCCCCATCGGGGGTACCCCGCAAGAAATCACCGATGTCTCCCGCGAAGCGGTGTGGGACCACTACAAAAAGTTCTACACCCCCGACCGGTTAGTTATTTCTGCCGCAGGTAGTCTCAACCACGGCGAAATCGTCAAACTGGTCATGGAATCACTGGCCCAGCGCGGCTGGGACTTGAACGAGGGCACCGCCCCGGCACCCCGCCGCGAGCGCCTGCGCGCTGAGATCACCCCGGGCGCTGAGAGTCTGACCCTGGAGAAGAATTTTGAGCAGACCAACATTGTGATGGGTTGCCCCGGTTTGATAGCAGGAGATGATCGCCGTTTTGCTATGAGTGTGCTCAACAGCGCCCTGGGCGGCGGCATGTCTTCGCGTCTTTTCCAGGAGATTCGCGAGAAGCGCGGTCTGGCCTATTCGACCTTCTCTTTCTCTGGCTCTTACTCAGATGCGGGCTACTTCGGTATGTACGCTGGTTGCCTGCCAGCTAAAGCAGAGCAGGTGACTGAGCTGATGCAGAAGACCTTTGACGATCTTGCACGCGATGGGCTGACCGCTGATGAACTGGAGAAGGTCATTGGCCAGCTGGGTGGGTCAACCATACTGGGCAGTGAAGACGCCGGTAGCCGTATGAGCCGCCTGGGTAGGGCTGAGCTAGATTCGGGTCGCTTTATGAGCCTAGATGAGCTCCTTGAAGGTGTCCGCGCTGTCACCCTTGATGATGTTCAAGATCTTGCCCGCTACCTGGCACAGCAGACCTGGGTAACAACGGTTGTCAAATAAAATCCCTACTGGCCCTGGACGTGTTCCGGGGCCAGAGTGCTGTGGGCCAGGCTAGCTTCTGCCTGCTGGACGGCGTCCGCAATAATCTGGGCATAGACTTCAAGGCCCTGCCCGTGCGGGTGCACGCCGTCTGACACCAGGTATTCCGGGTGACCTTCACTGGCTGCCTGCCAGTCGGCGATGCTCACCGTGTCAGGGTGAGCTGCGGCAAAGGAGCGAATTGCCTGGTTGGAGGGCTCAATCCAGGGCAGGCTATCAGGGCCTCGGCCCGTCACAAGAACCAGCCGGCGCTTGCCATCTGCTACGACCGTTTCGTAGAGCTCCTCAAGTTCTTCAGTCGAGAAAGTGGAATTGGCAGTCACCGAAAGCACCACCACCGTGGGTAGCGTACCTTCGTTTGCCTGCTGCTTGATTAGGGGTATGGCCTTACTGCTGGTGCGGGAAACTTCCCCGTCAATAGCTGCATGAGGGAGCATGTTTGCCAGCTCACCGGCGGCGGCCAGCGTTACCGAGTCACCCACCACACTTACCCCGTCTGGAATTGCAAGGGCAGTGGGCGTCTCAGCCGGTTGCTGGTCCTCTGGGGCAGAAGTAATCGGCTGTTGCTGGTGTTGATCTTGGGCAGCCTGGCCGGCAGCAATGAGAGCCTGGGCCTGCGTCATGTTCGGTGCTGTACGTACAGCAAAAACCGTTGCAATGAGAGCTAAACAGGTCAGCACCGCAGCGGCCACGGGCACCACTTTGCCGGTGCGAGCAAATATAGCGGTCAGCCATGAACTCAGAGCCCCGTGGAAGCCTAGAGCGCGAACCGGTTGTTCCACATAGATGTAAGAGGCACCGGCGCAGAGCAGAGTGAGTAGCAGGACGACGGCATTGACCCAGGGAGAGCTGACGGGGCCAAATATATAGTGGGCCAGCACCATCAGCGGCCAGTGCCAAAGATAAATACCGTAAGATCTCTGACCCACCCAGACGAGAGGGGGAAAGGAGAGCAGAGCGCGAAAAGCACCTGAGGTGCCGCCCCGGACATCCGGTAGGAGCGCCTGAATCATTCCCAAACCCAAGAGGGAACCGGCAAGAAGCCCCCAGGGCATCAAAAGACCCGGGTTAGCGTCAGAAAGGGTGAGGGCCAAGGGTACTACGAGCAGGAGGGACACCCAGCCCGTTACCTGGCGGATCCAACCCTGAGCGCCGTTGCCGTAACCGACGATGGGGTAGAGACGTTCGTCTGCCGGCGGGTACATGGACCAGGGCAGTAGCATAGCGAGTAGTACGCCCACCATCAGGCCGTAGAGGTGGGTATCGGTGCCGTAGTAAAGGCGGGTAGCTGATGCGCCCAGCGCCCCTAGGATGAGCGTGAGTAGCAGGGAGAGTGTACCCAAAATCGCCGGGACCAGTGAACGCTGCCACCACTTGGCGGTAAACATGAAGACAAAGACCATGATGACCGGCCAGAAGAAATAGAACTGTTCCTCAACAGCCAGGGACCAGAAATTGGTCATGAGTTCGGGGGATGTCTGGGTGAAGTAGTCGTTACCTGCCCTAATGAGCAGCCAGTTAGAGGAGTAGGTGAAGGCACCCAAAATTTGGCGCCCCAGACCCACCTGCGCGTCCCCGCCCACGATCAGGGCCACCGTGGAGATAAAGAGCACCAGCACAGCGACGGCCGGGATAAGACGGCGCAGACGCCGCACCCAGAAAGCAACGATGTTCATCTTGCCGGTATAAGCACCCTCGCGCAGGAGCAAGGCGGTAATCAGATAGCCGGAGATAACGAAGAAGATATCAACACCGATCATGCCTCCGGGCAGAGCTTGGGGCCAGAAATGGTAGACCACCACCAGTAGCACGGCGATGGCTCGTATACCGTCGAGCCCGCGCAGCACAAATTTTCTCTGCCCTTCGTGCGGGTGCACGGCAGAATAAAAGACGTGGTCTTCTTTCACCGAAAAGGTCCTCTGGTTTTATTAGGGGGAGATGTGCAGGCGCACCTCACCAGTTTAGGGGGTAGAAGCCTAAAAAGCAGGGCGCGTAGAACCTATCCGGTAGGGGTGTTCTGCCATACCCGGTCAGCCGAGTTTCGTATGATGAAACAGCCTCCACCGCGTGGGGAAACTGTATGCGCTGGTGAAAGTGTCTTTTATGAAGTGACCCCCTGCGCCGGGCAAGGGTTTTCGCTAGAGTGGTAGGCAGTAGTAGCGTCCCACTGAGCGCTACACATAAGTACTCGGGTTGCTGGGAGACAGGGCAGGTAAATGAGCAAGATATGGAAGGTTGCTGTAATCGGTGCAGCTGGCCGTATGGGGTCAGAAGCCGTAGCAGCGGTGAATCAAGCTGATGATATGGAGCTGGTAGCGGCCCTGGGCAACGGAGATTCCCTTGAACTCCTGGTGGAATATAGCGCAGAAGTCATGATTGACCTGACCGTTCCTGCTGTCACTGAGCAGAACGTCCGCTTCGCAGTAGAGCACGATATTCACGCCGTAGTAGGCACCACCGGCTGGGACCAGGAACGCCTCAGCAACCTTGAAACCCTCCTCAATGAGCACCCCAGCGTTGGTGTACTCATTGCCCCTAACTTTGCGATCGGCTCCATTTTGGCCACCGAATTCGCTGCCAAAGCTGCCCGCTTCTTTGAATCGGTAGAAGTTATTGAGATGCACCACCCCAATAAGGTGGACGCCCCGAGCGGTACCGCTGTGCACACCGCCCAGAAAATTGCCGAATCCCGAGCTGCCGCTGGTGTCGGGCCTTCACCCGACGCGACCGAAACCGACCCTGATGGTTCGCGCGGTGCCGTGGTCGATGGCGTCAACGTGCACGCCGTGCGTCTGCGCGGGCTGACCGCCCACCAAGAAATCCTGCTGGGAGATGCTGGCCAGCAGCTGGTCATCCGCCACGACTCCTTTGACCGCACTAGCTTCATGCCCGGCGTCCTGCTAGGCGTGCGCCAGGTAGCTGAGAACCCCGGCCTCTCAGTGGGCCTT
Organism: Rothia sp. LK2492; assembly: GCF_040946345.1. NCBI lineage: Bacteria > Bacillati > Actinomycetota > Actinomycetes > Micrococcales > Micrococcaceae > Rothia > Rothia sp. LK2492. The sequence continues at coordinate 324,717 of NZ_JAYWLX010000002.1, forward strand.
GACCGGTACCTTAACCTTGACTAGCGCAACCCCCAGCACCTCACTCCGGCTCTTTAGCGCTGGCACTATTGCCCTGGCTGTGCTCACCGTGCTCATTCTTCCCCTGAGCTGGGGCACCAAACTCTTCCTGCTCACGGTAGGTGTCTTCTGCGCTGTCTTCATCGCGGTGGATGCCGGAGGCCGAGGCAAAATCTTTGCAGCTCTAATCACCGGGGCGCTCGCCCTCTACCTGGCGCTGACCGTGCAGCGCGGGCTGATCTTTATTGAACACGCTGGGACAGTGGGGCTAGTTCTGGGTCTTGCCCTCATCGTCCTGCCGATTCTGGGTGTCTGGTCCATCGTCCGGGAAATTACCTTTGGCGCCCGCACCCAAAAACTGGGTGAAGAACTGGCGCAGGCCGGTGAGCTTCCAGAAGACCACCTACCCCGCAGCGCTTCGGGGCGGATCGATCGGGCAGCTGCCGATGAACAGTTCACTCAGTACGCCGGCGCGGTAGAAAATGATGGGGGCAGCTGGAAGAACTGGTTCAAACTATCTTTAGCCTACGACGCTTCAGGCGACCGCAAACGTGCCCGAAAGTCCATGCGCACCGCCATTGACCTTTACCGGGGTAAAACACCCCAGAACCTCACCGTCTAGAGAATTTCAACCGATCACACGGGTAGCACCGGGGGAGCAAGCTCACACGAGATGGGCTACTTTCTAGGGACTAGCCCCAGCACATAAGGTAACGTATTAACTATGTCTGAGACTGCAAACACCACCTCACCCATCTTTGGTCGACTGCTGACCGCTATGGTCACCCCTTTCACCGAGTCTGGTGACGTTGACGAGAAAGCCACAGCGGCTCTTGCCCAAAACCTTGTGGACCGCGGTCATGACGGTCTCATCGTCTGTGGCACGACCGGCGAATACTCCACCATGACCGATGAAGAAAATGAGAACGTTTTCCGCATCGTCAAAGAGGCAGTGGGGGAGCGGGCCCACATCGTGGCCGGCGTGGGCTCTAACGACACTAACCACACTCTTCACCTGGCCTCCCGCGCCGAAGCAGTTGGTGTAGACGGCCTGCTGGTGGTAACCCCCTATTACAACAAGCCCACTCAGACTGGACTTGAAGCCCACTTCCGCACCGTAGCTGATGCCGTCAAAACCCCCGTTATGCTCTATGACATTCCCGGGCGAGCTGGCATTCCCATTACTCCTGCGGTCTACCGTTCACTGGCTAGCCACGAGAACATTGTGGCTGTTAAGGACGCTAAGGCAGACTTCACCGCAGCCACCGAGGTCATGGAAACCACCGACCTGCAGTACTACTCCGGTGATGATGGTCTGACCCTGCCCTGGATGGCGGTGGGAGCTGTCGGTCTGGTCGGTGTGACCAGCCACGTGGCTCCCGAGGCCTTCCGCCAGCTCATCGACGCGACCGTTGCAGGAGACCTTGCGACAGCTCAGAAGCTGCACCTTGAACTGGCACCGGTAATTCGCGCTGCTATGAGCCGTGTGCCCGGTTGTGTAGCTGCCAAGCAGATTCTCTCTTGGCAGGGAATTCTAGATTCTCCGGCCGTGCGTCTACCGCACGTGCTAGCAACCGATGAAGAAACGGCACTCATGCGGGCAGACCTTGAAGGTTCTACCATCGCTTCAACACTCATCCGTTAAAGACGTTACAAGGGGTTAGCGGGCTTACCTAAGACACTAGGTTTTAGGCAGGCCCGCTTTGCCCGTAGAAAATACAAAAAGAAAAGTAAGAAAGAGAGACTATGGCTCAAACTGTTACTAGTCCCCATATGCCGCCCAAGCTCAAGAAGGACACCCTGCGCGTTGTGCCGCTCGGTGGTCTGGGTGAAGTAGGCCGTAATATGACCGTTTACGAGATCAACGGTAAGCTCCTCATCGTTGACTGCGGCGTGCTCTTCCCCGAAGAGTCCCAGCCCGGTGTTGACCTGATTCTGCCGGACCTCAACTACATCAAGGACCGCCTAGATGACGTGGTAGCTGTGGTGCTGACCCACGGCCACGAAGACCACATCGGCGCTGTTCCTTACCTGTTGCGTCGCCGCCCCGACATCCCCCTGGTGGGCTCACAGCTGACACTGGCCTTGGTAGAGGCTAAGCTGCAAGAACACCGCATCAAGCCCTACACCATGGATGTAGTCGAGGGGCAGATTGAGAAAATCGGCCCCTTCGAGTGCGAATTCGTTGCCGTTAATCACTCCATTCCCGATGCCATGGCAGTCTTCATTCGCACCGTTGCGGGTAACACCCTGCACACCGGTGACTTCAAGATGGATCAGCTACCCCTGGACGGCCGCATTACCGACCTGCGCCACTTCGCGCGTCTGGGTGAAGAAGGTGTTGACCTCTTCTTGCCCGACTCAACCAACGCTGAAGTTCCCGGCTTCACCCCGACCGAAAAGCACATTGGCCCGGTGATTTCCAACGTCATCCGTGACGCCAAGAAACGCGTCATCGTGGCTTCCTTCTCCTCTCACGTACACCGCGTACAGCAGGTGCTGGACGCCGCCGAAGAACGGGGCCGTAAGGTCGTGCTAGTGGGCCGCTCGATGGTCCGTAATATGACCATCGCTGAAAAGCTGGGTTACCTGACCGTGCCCAAGGGCCTCCTGATTGACCTCAAGAAGGTTGATGACTACCGCCCCGACCAAATCGTCATGATGTGTACCGGCTCCCAGGGTGAGCCCATGGCTGCGCTCTCTCGCATGGCTAACGGCGATCATAAGATTCAGATTGAACCCGATGACACCGTCATTCTGGCGTCCTCTTTGATCCCCGGTAACGAGACCTCTGTCTACCGCGTGATCAACGGCCTGATGAAGTTGGGTGCTAACGTGGTGCACAAGGGTAACGCTAAGGTTCACGTTTCAGGGCACGCAGCAGCGGGCGAACTGCTCTACTGCTACAACATCCTGCGCCCCCGCAACGTCATGCCCGTGCACGGCGAAGTTCGCCACCTGCAGGCCAACGGCAAGCTAGCCGTTGAAACCGGTATCAAGGAAGACCGCGTGCTGATCTGTGACTCCGGCACCGTGGTTGACCTCAAGGACGGCTTGGCGAATATCGTGGGTCAGGTACCCTGCGAATATGTTTATGTTGACGGCAAATCCGTAGGCCATGTAACCGAAGATGACCTCAAGGACCGCCGCGTCCTGGGCGAAGAAGGCTTCGTGTCCATCGTGACCGTTATCGACCGCGCCACCAAGCGTGTTGTGACCGGGCCGGACATCCACGCCCGCGGTATCGCTGAAAATGATTCCGTCTTTGATGACATCACCCCCAAAATCACTGCGGCTCTTGAAGATGCCTTACACCGTGCACCTGAGCGTGTGCATACCGTGCACCAGCTGCAGCAGATTGTCCGCCGCACTATGGGAGCCTGGGTGGCCCGCCGCCTGCGCCGCAAGCCTATGATTGTGCCTGTGGTGATTGAAACCAACACCCCTGAAGCCCGCAAAGGCTAACACAAAAGCTATCTAGCGTAGCTATGGTGCGAAGCTCCTCCACACCGGAGCTTCGCACCTCTTGCCCTATCACCCCACGAAACTGTACTGGAAGAATGGCTCCGAGAAACTCACGATCGAGCAAATCAGCACCCCGTTCAAACGGTTCCCGCGCGAGCGCGTCCAAACGCGCGTCCGCTCGGAAGGGCAACCGCAGAACCGCTGCACCCCAAGAGAGCAACGCCCTGGTGCGTGCCCTGGTAGGGGCGTGGCAGGGCCTTGCCTTCACCGTGGGTGGAGCCGTGCGCCGTATGGGCGCCCTACGCACCGATATTGAGCTGCACGAACGCAGGGACGGCGGAGCCCTCTTGATTCTGGCTATCGGCCTTCTCACTGCTGCTGTGGAGTGGTGGGGTTGGCGTGCTGACGCCAACGCCGACCTGGCCTGGTACGAATGGCCCCTGAACATCTGGCACATTATTGTTGGTGGTCTTTTCGGCCAGGGGTCACTGCTCATTCCCATTTTGTGCTTTATCTTTGCCATCCGTATCTTCCGGCACCCCTTGGAGGTTCGGGAGAATAACCGTATTGCCTTGGGCTTTACCATCATGACCGTTTCGGCTTCAATGATGGGCGCCAAGGTAGCTGATTACCCCACCTTCTCTGATTCCTTTGAACATTTCTGGGGCGGCGGCGGTACTGTTGGCGTACTCATCGGCACCCCTGCCAACCGTATCGTGGGCGGGGTTACCGCCCTGGAATGGATTCTCATTAGCCTGGTTTTTCTGGCCGGGTTCCTGGTCGCTACTCGCACCCCTCTTCGTCAGGTCTGGCCCAGGACAGTTCACATCTTTGGGGTTCTGCTGGGGGAGCACCACCATCACGCTTCGTCCTCAGCCGGTTCTCGTGCTACCTCACGCACTGCTGACGATCAGCCCACCAAAGTCTTTGATGAGGGTGAGCATGACCGCTCCTACCTCTATGACGGTGACTACGAAGAGTCACCGGCACCCCAGCGTCGCGGCGGTTTGCTCGCTTGGTTGGGCTTTGGTCAGCAGCCAGCGGTAGACACGCGCCTCGATGCTTATGATGGGGATGAAGCTTACCGCGGTGCTCTATTTGAGGAGCCTGTTGCAGATACGGCACCGGTGGCTCAGGCTGCCAGCGGTCAGCAGAGCTCAACCGTTGCTTCTACCCGCCCGTCGTCTGTTGATGCCTTTGATGTTGAAGCTCCACGCAAGCAAACCCGCAGCGAAAAGAAGGCAGCTAAGAAAGCCGCTAAGCAACGTGCGGAGCTCTTCGACCAGGGGGCCTGGGCTGAGACCCCAGCAGGCGAGCCCGGTTCTGGTACTTCTGATGCCCCAGCTCAGCGCCTGGATGAGACCCGCCGAGCAGCTGCCCAGCGCGGCAACCTGACCGAGACGCTCACCGAGCCTGAAGAAGCCTCTGAGGGTAAAGCTCAAGTTCAGGGCGAAGCCGGTGCTGTGGTGGCCCCTCGCACCCACACCATACCTCGTCCCTCATCTCATAAGAGCGCGGCTACCGGTGGTGCCCTAGGCGCTAGCCTGGCTAGCGCTGCCGCTGGAGTAGCGGGAGGCACCGCCTCAGCCAGCGGAGCAGCGAGCCCCACAACCCCAAAATCTTCAGCACCCGCTCCTTCGGCGCCAGCTGCTCCCGCGGCGTCCGCGCCCAATGCTACGCGTGGCGCTGAGCGCGCTTCCCGCATTCAAAACAGCACCCGCGTGGAGTTATCTGAGCAACCCCGTGAAGCTCAGGTGGTTGAAGCCGCCGGGCGCGACTACACCCTACCCGCAGAAAACATGCTGGAAGCGGGCCCTCCGGCCAAGGAGAGCAGCGAGGTCAATGAGCAGGTCGTTGACGCTCTGACCAATGTCTTGCAGCAGTTCAACGTAGACGCTGAAGTGACCGGCTTCTCTCGTGGCCCCACCGTTACCCGCTATGAAATTGAACTGGGCGCTGGTACCAAGGTAGAGCGCGTTACAGCCCTGTCCAAGAACATCTCTTACGCCGTAGCATCGGCCGATGTGCGCATTCTTTCGCCCATTCCGGGCAAGAGCGCTATCGGCATCGAAATCCCCAACACCGACCGTGAAATCGTGGTGCTGGGCGATGTGCTGCGCTCGGCTAAAGCTCACGCCACCGATCACCCCATGGTAATGGGCGTTGGTAAAGACGTCGAGGGCGGCTTCGTGATTGCCAACCTGGCCAAGATGCCCCACATGCTGGTCGCAGGCGCTACCGGTGCCGGTAAGTCCTCCTTCGTGAACTCCATGATTACCTCCATTCTTATGCGTTCAACCCCTGACCAGGTGCGCCTGGTCATGGTGGACCCCAAGCGCGTGGAGCTCACCGCCTACGAGGGCATCCCGCACCTAATTACTCCCATCATCACCAACCCCAAGAAGGCAGCCGAAGCACTGCAGTGGGTGGTCCGCGAAATGGACGCCCGCTACGACGACCTCGCCCACTACGGCTACAAGCACATGGACGATTTCAACAAGGCAGTCAAGGCAGGCAAGATTCAGCCCGAACCTGGCTCCAAGCGTAAAATCAAGGCCTACCCTTACCTGCTGGTGATTGTGGACGAGCTCGCGGACCTCATGATGGTTGCCCCGCGTGATGTTGAAGAGTCCATCGTGCGTATCACCCAGCTGGCGCGCGCCGCCGGTATTCACCTGGTTCTAGCTACCCAGCGTCCTTCAGTGGATGTCGTCACCGGCCTCATTAAGGCGAACGTGCCCTCCCGCATGGCTTTTGCTACCTCATCGGTCACCGACTCCCGCGTGGTGCTGGATCAGCCCGGCGCTGAGAAGCTGATTGGCCAGGGCGACGCCCTCTTCCTGCCCATGGGCGCCTCTAAACCCATGCGTGTACAGGGTGCCTGGGTCTCTGAATCTGAGATTCACGAGGTGGTAGAGCACGTCAAAACTCAGATGCCGGTTTCCTACCGCGATGATGTGGTGGCTGCCGCTCCTTCGAAGAAGATTGCCGATGATATTGGTGATGACCTCGATGACCTACTACGCGCCGCCGAACTGGTAGTTAACACCCAGTTCGGTTCAACCTCCATGCTGCAGCGCAAGCTTCGCGTGGGCTTCGCTAAGGCAGGCCGTCTCATGGACCTTCTTGAATCCCGCGAAATCGTTGGCCCCTCTGAGGGGTCAAAGGCACGTGATGTGCTGGTTCAGCCTGATGACCTGCCGGATGTACTGGCTAAACTGCGCGGTGAAGATCCCCCCGCTTTGGCCGAAGACTACGATGACCCCTACGCTGGTGACCCCGTGGGCACGATGAACGCGGGCGTCCCTGAAACCGTTGATGATTACGACGGAGATGATGGCGATGAGGACGCCTGGAGCCTTACCGGGCGATAATAGAAGTACCCGACACCGCCAGTGACCATTTACGTAAGGACGTGATACGAGATGGCAGAACAAACAGCTACCACCTCATCTAACTGGAACCTTCCCAATGCTTTGACCGCTCTGCGTATTGTCATGGTGCCCCTCTTTATCTGGCTGCTTTTGGCTGGTGGTCAGCACGGTGAAACCGATATGGGCTTGCGTTGGTGGGCTGTTGCTGTCTTCATCATCGCTATGATCACGGACTGGCTGGACGGGTATCTGGCTCGCTCCCGCAATCTGATTACCAGCTTTGGCAAGATTGCTGACCCTATTGCCGACAAACTTCTTACGGGGGCGGCTTTCGTGGTTCTCTCTCTGCTGGGGGAGCTGTGGTGGTGGGTCACCATCGTGATTCTGGTGCGTGAATGGGGCATTACCGTGATGCGTCTTTTCATCATCAAATACGGAGTTATGGCAGCGTCCAAGGGTGGCAAGATGAAGACCGTTCTGCAGACGGTAGCACTGGTGCTCATGATTATGCCTTTGGGGCAGCTGGGTACCTGGGCACTATGGCCGGGCTGGATTGCTATGGCAGCCGTCGTGGTGATTACCGTGGTGACCGGCATTGATTACGTTATCAAGGCAGTGCAGCTGCGCCGGGACTACTTAGCAACTCAGGGGCGCTAATGCTGTCACGTGAGCAAGACCTTGAACTAGCCGCAGCCAGGCTGGTGGCAGCGGCTTCGCTGAGAGGGGTGACGTTGGCTACCGCTGAGTCTCTTACAGGTGGCTTGCTGGGGCAGCTTATTTGCTCGGTTCCTGGGGCCTCTGCTGTTTACCGAGGCGGAGTTATTTCCTATGCTTCGGAGGTGAAGGCGTCGGTGTTGGGAGTCCCCGTTGGTCTGCTAGCTAGTAGAGGCGCAGTTGACCCAGAGGTAGCCCAACACATGGCACAGGGTACCGCCCGGGTCTGCGGGGCGGACTATGGTGTTTCCACAACGGGCGCTGCTGGGCCCGAGCCCTGGGACGGTAAACCCGTTGGCCGAGTCTATCTAGCTGTGGCTGGTGATGGGCAGGTCTTTTCAGTTGAAAAAAACTACGCAGGTGATCGCCAGAGCATACGCCAACAGGCAGCTCGCGATGCGCTGGTGCTCCTGGCAGATGCTCTTGAGGATGAGCTACCCAGCTAGGGCGCCTGTATAGGTGGGGTTTGACGGCAAGCCCTACCATAAGCTGTTAACCTAATTCCCAGTAAGTCTTCAGATAAATTTCGGGAAAACGGGGAATGAAAGCACAGGCTATTGGGTTTCAATAGATGTAACAGGAAAAGGTCGTAAGTATACGAAATATTCTTGATTTCAGCTGACTGCGCAGATTGAGTGCGCTAGGCTGAATAACAACCAGCTTTTGAATCTATCAAAAGAAGATACCCATAGGAGATAGGTATAAAAATGACGAAGCAGCCCGTATCCGTGAACGGTGTCGTCCGTTGGAAGGATGTGGGTCAGACAGAGAATGCTGCCCCAGTCCACGAGACCGGCAAGGTTATCCTTCTGCGTCACGCCATCGGCGAAGTTCTGCGCGATGTTCGCCAGCGCCAGGGCCGCACCCTCCGCGAAGTTTCACATTCAGCTCGAGTATCACTGGGCTACCTCAGCGAGGTTGAGCGCGGTCAGAAAGAAGCCTCATCAGAGCTTCTTGCTTCCATCTGCCAGGCACTCAATATCACGCTTTCAGCTATGCTGGCCGAAGTTTCCGCCCGCATGGCAACTGAAGAAGGTTTCTCGGTGCCTGATACTGTTCCCGCTGAATTTTCAGAGCAGTTCAAGCGCGAATACGGCATTGCAGCTACCTCTAGCCGCGACATCCCCGCTGTAGAGCGCCCCGTAGCGGCTCGCTAAGAAATCTAGAGAAGAGGAGCTGGACCCGCAGAAGGGTTCAGCTCTTTTTTATTCAGTTATGCAAAGGCAACTATGAAGCTCAGTGAATTTTGGGTAGCGATGGAGCATGAATTTGGGTCAGCCTATGCCCGGCATCTTGCGAGAGACCTGGTGCCGGGAGACTTTGGCGATCTGACGGTTGAGCAGGCATTAGCCGCCGGTAAGGACGTGCGCGCAGTGTGGCTTGCCGTCTGCCGCATCCAAGACTTACCTGAAGAGCGGTGGCTGGGCCCCGACGCGGCGCAGCGTGCCTAGACGAGCAAATCACTAGAACACTTTCGTACATAATAGAAAATATGTTCGAATGTGTGTAGAATGTGTACACATGAAGCTTAAACGCTGACACATTGAACGGTTATCCACAGATTTTCAGAAAATATACCGAGACTCCCTAAAGTGTCAGCCACAGGTATTACCGTGGTGACCAGAGGAAAACACTCCGCCACGATAAGAGACGAGGAAACGTAGATGGCAGCTAAAACCCGAATGCAAACAGTGAGCCAGGTGCCCGCCGAAGGCCGAGAAAAAGCACTTGAAGCTGTACTTGCGCAGATCGATAAGAACTATGGTAAAGGCTCAGTCATGCGACTGGGTGACCGTGAGACCCCTAAGGTTGACACCATTTCAACCGGTGCTCTCGCTCTGGATGCCGCCCTGGGTATCGGAGGTCTGCCCCGTGGCCGCGTCGTAGAAATCTACGGCCCTGAATCATCGGGTAAAACCACCGTTGCTCTTCACGCTGTTGCCAGCGTCCAGAAGGAGGGCGGCATCGCCGCTTTCATCGACGCCGAGCACGCTCTTGACCCTGTTTACGCAGCTAAGTTGGGCGTTGATACTGACTCCCTGCTGGTCTCCCAGCCGGACACCGGTGAGCAGGCCCTTGAGATTATGGATATGCTGGTGGGCTCCGGCTCGGTCGATATTATCGTTATTGACTCCGTGGCTGCTCTGGTGCCCCGCGCTGAAATCGAAGGTGAAATGGGTGACTCCCACGTGGGTCTGCAGGCTCGCCTGATGTCCCAGGCGCTGCGTAAGATTACCGGCCGTCTTGCTTCAACCAACACCACAGCAATCTTTATCAACCAGCTGCGCGAAAAGATCGGTGTCTTCTTCGGCTCACCTGAAACCACCACCGGTGGTAAGGCACTCAAGTTCTACGCTTCGGTCCGTATTGACATCCGCCGTATTGAGACACTCAAAGACGGCGCTAACCCCATCGGTAACCGCACTCGTGCCAAAATCGTCAAAAACAAGATGGCGCCCCCCTTCAAACAGGCTGAATTCGACATCCTCTACGGCGAAGGCATTTCGGTAGAAGGTGGCATCCTGGACCTGGCGGTAGACCACAACGTGGTCAAGAAGTCCGGTGCCTGGTTCACCTATGAGGGTGACCAGCTGGGCCAGGGTAAAGAAAACGTTCGCCGCTTCCTCAAAGACAACCCTGAGCTCTGTGAGGAAATTAAGTACAAGACCATGGTCAAGCTCGGCATCGTAGAAGCGGATGAAGAGCCTGAGGAAGTAGCTAGCGACTCGGTTGATCCGCTGGATGATATTTCAGAGAACTTCTAGCTAGCAAGTTCTCCACCCTATCTCTTCAGAAGCTCTCCACCTAGGGTAGTGAGGGCCGGTTGAGACAGAGCAAGCCGCTCTTCCCTCTGGGGAGGGCGGCTTCGCTCATATGAGAAAGTAGAAGCATGCAGAGTAGCAATTTTTCAGAAGAGACCTTTCTACAGCCAGAGGAGTACCCTGCTTGGCACCCGGCTGCCCGGGGAATAGCACAGGATCTTCCCCATGAAAACGGGGTTGATGCCGCGACCTCTGCACCTGCGACCCCTTACACCGGCAAAAACCTGCCGGTGGAGCCTATCGGGCAGCAACAGCGTCCAGCTTCGACCGGTTCTGTTTCGGGTACTAACCGCTACACCAAGCGTCGCAATCCCCACCATAAGAAGGGATTCCGCCGCCCGCCAGCAAAATATGCTGCTGCTTCACCGTTTGCACCCGCTATTGGGGCAGCCAGCGCCGGGGAGCCAGACGTTCAACAAAAACGTCCGCGGAGCACGCCGCTCTTCCGCGAAGGCTCCGCCCTTAATGAGCCGGTCAGCGACGAAGAGATGTTGCTTCAAGGGGTTACGCCTTTATCGGAACCCGGGCAGGGGCGACGCCGCGCTAAAGAGCCTGAGAGCGAGTTCAGCCGTGCAAAGAATGCGGTGCTCAACCAGCTGGCAGCCTCCCCTAAATCCAGGTCTATGCTCTATAAGAAGCTGGTTGAGAAAGAGATTTCTGAACCTGTCATTGAAGATGTGTTGGCTCGTTGTGAAGCTGTAGGTCTTGTGAATGATGCTGAGTTTGCCGATGTCTACGTGCGCACTCGCATGAACGTAAAGAAGCTGTCTCGAAGCGCTATTCGCAGGGAACTGAAGCAAAAAGGCGTGGAGGGGGAGACCGCAGAGATTGCACTGGAACAGCGTACCGACGATGACGAACGCAATGATGCCCACGAGCTGGTGCGTAAAAAGTTGCGGCCCTCCATGGACCTCGCTGACCGCCAGGAGAAAGATAAAATCATGCGCCGCCTAGTGGCTATGCTGGCGCGGAAGGGCTACCCGTCGGGGCTGGCTTTCAGTGTGGTCAAGCAAGAAATTGAGACGTATATGGAAGAGAACGGCATAGAGAACTCAAGTTCGAGAAGCTATTACGACTAAAAACCAAGGGCGCCGCTCGCACTTGTTAGTGCAAGCGGCGCCCTCGTGCTGTATCAGTGACTGCGGTAAAGGTTTCTAAGCCCAGCCGGTGGGAAGCAGACCGAAGATGGCAGCCAGGGAGTAGATGAACGCGACCATATAGGTGACGATGAGCAGGCCCTGAATGAGGGGGTGAGCCTGCCAGGTGACCGCCCAGACTGGCTGTAGCTCACCCTTCTTGCGGGCAGCATGTAACATGAGCACCGGCAGAATAGACATAGCAGCACCGGCAAAGCCGCCAGCGTAGCTGAGTGCCGAGACGAAGCCACCTAGGCCCGCGAGAGAAATCGCTAGAGGCGGCACAACGGTCAGAAGCACAGCGATGAGACGCTTGCGGCTTTTCTCGTTCCAATGGGCGATATCTAAGATGTTGCGCATCGCGGTGTAGCCAATTGCAACAAAAGAAGTGAACATGGCGAGGAGCGCGAAGATGTTAGCGAGGTAGTAAGCAACAGGTCCTAGAGCTTCACCCCAGGAGAGGGTGACTACTTCTGAGACATTGTCGCCCAGCAAACCGAGTGCCACAAAGGGAACCAAAGCCAGGGTGAAGCCTGTGGCCGCCATGCCACCCACGAGAGCGGTGGGGATAGCGCGAGGGTTGGTATCGCCTAGGCCACGCACTAATTCAGGTACGACGTACTGGGCCATAAAGGTGAAGACCGCCAGGTTCATGATGGGGATGATGAAGAAGGGGTGTAGCACTAGTAGGTTTTCGAAGGTGATACCGGGGCCCAGAATGGTCCAGAGCGAAAGAGCAAGGATGATGGCTGCCATGCCGGTAGTGATAAGGCCCTCGACCAAGCCTGTAGCGTGCAAACCCTTGTACATGATGAAGGAGCCCGCCAAGAAGAAGAGGAGGCTCCCGGCCAGTGGAGGAAGCCCGGTGAGATTGCTCAGCAGAGAACCTGAACCAGCCGCGTAGGCGATGAGCGCCCCAATGCTGTTGACCATGATGGCAGCGAAGATAATCCATCGGCCTGTCTGGCCCAAGTATTTTTCTGCAAGGCCTGAAAGCTGCAGGGGCTCTTTGGTGCGCTGGGAAACCTCGGCAATGTACATCATGGAAAAGGTGGTGAGCAGGCCCGCGATGGCCAGGGCAATGGCGAGCGCTAAGAAGCCGCCGTTTCGGGCGGCGTAGGGCAGGCTGAGAATACCGGCGCCAATATTGGTGCCGAAGATGAGTGCGATACCCTGCAGGACGCTCAGGGTGGGGGCAGGGCGCTGGTAGGCAGCTCCGTTGGAGGTGACGCTATGAGGCATAGGTTAGCTTTCGAGAGAGGGCAGGTGTGTTTTATTTTAGATTGTACGGGGAGAATTTTAGTCTCCGAGTGGTCAGCGGTGTGGTGGATCAGTTTGATGCTGTTCGCGAGTTGCCGGCTTGTTCGGCGCGAATGCCTTGAATAGTTAGCAACGCGGCTTCCACCTCTGGCAAGCTGGTCAATTCTTCTACGGTGGGGATGCCGGGGTAGATGTGCTGTGCCAGCATAAGGGCTGCCTCCTGAAGCTGTCTTTCGTTCAGGTAGGTGGTCAGTGATGGGCCTGGTGTTGAGGGGAAGCCTAAGAGAACTTCAGCAATGAGCAGGGCGGGGTGATGCCATGCGCTACCCTCAGCATCTAGCGCCCTGACTGCTAGGTTCCCCGTGCTCAGGGCAGGGGTCTGGGCAAGGGGTTGGGCAACGGATAAGACCACATTGAGAGGCGAGAAGTCTCCACTGGTTAACACCGCCTGGTGGGGGCTGACTGCCAAAAGGGTCTCGAGGTTACCCTTTACACGCGCAAGTTGGTCTGCAGGCAGATCACCGCTAACCACCATTCGCTCTAGCCCTTTGAGCACCAAAGCGGGGGAAGCGAGTGAACCGGGGCTGCTTGCTATGGGGTCAGCTAGCGCCAGCTGCTGCCTGAACCCTTCAATCACCTTCTGCTGGGCAGGGGAGCGGAGCACTGCCGTCCACAGGTCTAGGTAAGCTCGCAGAGCTAAAGCAGCCTGCTGAGACCCCTGGGCCATGAGTTCAGCGCAGCTTTTCAGTTCGCTGGACGCACCTGAAGCTAGGTCTTCCATCATGAGGGTGCGGCGGCCATCATCGGATGCACGTAGCTGCGGGTAGACACCGGGCACCAGCTCACCTAAGGCGGCTAAACCGTGCTTTTCCCTCAGGTAACCAAAGCCCCCAGAATTACTAGCAGCATCGCGACGGCGGAAAAACTTGACGATGCGGCTGCTCGTAGCGCTCGCGGTGCCGCCCGGGGAAGTATCCGAGCTTTCGAAGACCAGGCGCAAAACCACCGACCGCATACCGGCTGACAAAATCTCTACCGCGCCCACCCGGCATCCTGATGTCTGTTCAGCGAAATCAAGCATGGCGGCCGCTAGGCGCGCAAAAGCAGCCGAGGTCACCGGTGACTCAGTGCTGGACGGAGTGTAGGCGTCAGCGGCAGCCGCTATCAGTGCGGCGAAGCGAGGGGATGAAGCTGACATGGTCACCATTATCGCCTATCTAGTACCCTAGAGAAGTGAGTATTGACGTATCAGTAGTGAAGCCAGAAGAAACAACCACAACCCGCACCTACGAGGTGCGCACGTTTGGTTGTCAGATGAACGTACACGATTCAGAGCGCATGAGCGGTCTGCTGGAGTCCAGCGGCTATGTGCCTGCTGAGGACGGCGAGCGCGCTGACCTGGTGGTTTTTAACACCTGCGCGGTACGTGAGAACGCCGATAACAAGCTCTACGGCAACCTGGGCATGCTCAAGCAAGTCAAAGACGTTCACACCGATATGCAGATTGCTGTGGGGGGCTGTCTGGCGCAGAAGGACCAAAACACCATTATTGAGAAGGCTCCCTGGGTCGATGTGGTCTTCGGTACCCATAATATTGGCTCACTTCCCACCCTGCTTGAACGTGCTCGCCACAATAACAAAGCTGAGGCTGAGCTGCTGGAATCCCTTGAGGTTTTCCCCTCAACCCTGCCCACCAAACGCGATAAGGTCTACTCCGGCTGGGTCTCTATCTCGGTGGGCTGTAACAATACCTGCACCTTCTGCATTGTGCCCTCCCTGCGCGGTAAGGAACAGGACCGCCGCCCCGGCGAGATCTTGGCTGAGGTGCAGGCACTGGTAGACGACGGCGCTATTGAGGTCACTCTGCTGGGCCAGAACGTGAATTCCTACGGTGTAGGCTTTGGCGACCGCCAGGCTTTTTCTAAGCTTCTGCGGGCCTGCGGTGAGATTGAGGGTCTAGAACGCGTGCGTTTTACCAGCCCTCACCCTGCCATGTTCACCGATGACGTCATTGACGCAATGGCAGAGACCCCTAACGTCATGCCTGTGCTGCATATGCCTATGCAGTCCGGTTCGGATAAGGTGCTCAAAGATATGAAGCGTTCCTACCGCTCCAAGAAGTTCTTGGGGATTCTGGAGAAGGTGCGCGAGCGCATCCCTGAGGCTGTTATTACCACCGATATCATTGTGGGCTTCCCCGGTGAAACTGAAGAAGACTTCGCTGAGACTCTGCGCGTGGTTGAAGAGTCACGCTTCTCCTCGGCTTTTACTTTCCAGTACTCGATCCGCCCCGGCACCCCGGCTGCTACCATGCCTCACCAGGTACCCAAGGCTGTGGTGCAGGAACGGTATGAGCGCCTGACTGCCCTGCAGGACCGCATTGCCGGTGAAGAGAACCGTAAGCAGATGGACAAGACCGTTGAGCTCATGGTCACCGCTGAATCAGGGCGCAAGGCTGAGCAGACCCACCGACTTTCTGGCCGTGCCCGAGATCAGCGTCTGGTGCACTTCTCTGTGCCTACCGGTTGCGAAATACCCCGTCCCGGTGACCTGGTCACCCTACCTATCACCGAAGCCGGTTCTTTCCACCTGATTTCAGACCCGGACGCCAGCCAGTACTCGGTGCGCCGCTCGCGTGCAGGGGATGCCTGGGACCGAGCACAGGCTGATTCGTGTGGTACCGGCACCACCCAGGTTACTGGCTCCCCGGTATCTTTGGGTTTCCCAACCATCGTGAAGCGCTCATGACATCTTCCGCTGATGTAACCGCTGAGCTGGCGCACGCCACTGTCGCGGGTGCTCTGCCGGTCATTGCCATCGTCGGCCCAACGGGTAGCGGCAAGTCTGATCTTGCTATCGACCTGGCCTTAACCCTAGGGGGGGAGTGCATCAACGCTGATTCCATGCAGTTTTACCGCGGTATGGACATCGGCACCGCTAAAGTTACCGCTGAGGAAATGCGCGGGGTGCCCCACCACATGCTGGATATTTTGGACGTCACCGAGGAAGCTTCGGTCGCCGTTTTTCAGCAGCAGGTGCGTCAGAGGATTGCTGAAATTCAGGGCCGTGGCCGTTATCCCATCGTGGTGGGCGGCTCTGGTCTCTACGTACGAGCAGCTCTAGATGTGCTGGAGTTCCCAGATACGGACCCAGCTGTACGTGCTGCCCTGGAAGATGAACTCAAAGCCAAGGGCCCCGGTGTTTTACACGCCCGGCTGCTGCAGGTAGACCCTGAATCAGCGGCACGGGTCAAGGACGACCGCCGGCTGGTGCGAGCCTTGGAGGTCTACCAGGTGACCGGTCGGCCCTTTTCGTCCTTTATGCCTACCCGTCAGTATGTCCAGCCTTCCCTGCAAATTGGTCTTAACGGAGACCGGGCACAGCTGCACGAACGCCTGCATGAGCGGGTGGTTCTCATGGAAAAGGCCGGTCTGTTGGCTGAAGTAGAGACACTGGAGGCACAGGGACTACGCCAGGGCAAGACGGCCTCTAGAGCTATCGGTTACCGTGAATTCTTGCGCCTTTTGGATGCTGAGCGCGGACAGTTGCCTCAGGTCGAGAAGTACACGGTGGAAGAAGCCATCGACGATACAGTGACCGCAACTCGCCAGTTCGCACGCCGGCAGATCACCTGGTTCTCGGCTGACCCTAGGGTTACCTGGCTGGGTTGGTCAGATGCTGAGAAACCCGACCGAGCGATAGAGGCTATCCGACAGTTTGAGGCTACAAGCCCCGCCCGGAGCAACTAGACTGAGGGGCAGATGAAGAGGTCTATTGTGAGACCAACGACCGAAAGGGATACCAGTGGCTACCCACGTATATGAAGCTCCTGTCTGGGGAGATCTCACCGCCAAAACTCTGACGAAGGGGCATGCAACGGGCAACGATTTTATTTTTATCACTGACCCCTTAGGTGAGCTAGACCTTCCTGCTGAACTGATTGCACAGGTAACTGACCGCCACTTCGGTATCGGTGCAGACGGGTTTATCCGCGCGGTCAAAACCAAAAATCTGGACTTTGCCAGCCATCTGCTAGAAGCCCATCCCGAGGCAACATGGTTTATGGACTACCGTAACGGTGATGGTTCCATCGCTGAGATGTGCGGCAACGGCGTGCGCGCTTTCGTAGACTACCTGCTCAGTGAAGGCCTGATAGAACTTGAAGAAGGTGGACGCCTCCTCATCGGAACCCGAGCAGGTGTCAAAGCCGTGGCTAAAACTGATACTGGCTACGCCATCGATATGGGCCCCTGGGGCTTTATCAATGGTGACATGGCACGCGATAACGGCACTGACGCCCAGGTGACCGCTAAGGGCCTCAAAACCCCGCGCGGCGCACTCTCCATCACCATGGGTAACCCCCATACCGTGGTCATGCTAGGGACCGACGGCAAACTGGATGGACTCAACCTGCACGAAGCCCCTAAAGTTGCACCCCGACCACCTGAAGGTACCAACGTCGAATTTGTGGTCCCCGAAGAAATCTCAGCAGAAGACGGCGACCCAGCCACCGAAAACATTGGCCAAATCCGCATGCGCGTCCACGAACGCGGCGTCGGTGAAACCCTCTCCTGCGGCACCGGCGCCTGCGCAGCTGCAGCAGCCACCCGTTTCTGGGGCGGAGACGACGCCCCTGATGAGTGGTTGGTGCGTGTTCCCGGTGGCACCTTAGCAGTTACCTTCGTGCTCGGACCGGACGAACTCGAACACGTCGTCCTCGCCGGGCCCGCCACCATGGTAGGTAAAATCCTTCTCGGCTAGGAAAAAACGAGGGGTGGCGGTTGCTAGAACGCGGCCGCTCAAACTCTCATGGTTATTCTGCGGGATTGTGTACCTGCAGGATGCGGAAGCCCTTGGAGGTAGCGTAGCGGCTAACCTCCAAGGCCGGGAACTGAGCGCTCAGCCACTTGTGCAGAGAATCAGAACCTAGATTTTTTTGGACCACCAGGTAGGCAGATCCACCGGGGGAGAGCCGGGGCAACCACCGATGCATGATGTCGTGTAAGACCTCTTTACCCACCCGAATGGGAGGGTTAGACCAGATCGTGTCAAAGGTGAGATCCTCGGGTAATGACTCAGGGCTACCCACCGTCACATTGGACAGCCCCAGCCTAGCTGCATTCATCTCGGTGAGTTGGGCTGAACGAGAGTTCACATCAACGCCATAGACCGCAGCTGCTGGTGCCCGCATCGCTAGGGTAAGGGTAATGGGGCCCCAACCACACCCAATATCCAGGAGGTGGTGGCCGGTAGGTTCGGGAGCCTCGTCCAGCAAAATCTTGGTACCCTTATCGACGCCACCGGGGCTGAAAATACCGCCCGCTGTCATCACAGTGACTTTCTGCCCTGCCAGCTCAACAGAGAGAGGCTTGGGGGTGAAGTCGCCGGTGGGGTTTTCAGAAAAATAGTGTGCTGAACTCATAGACCACTATTTTACGCCACCCAGCCCACCAGGTAGACGGTGAGACTTTCTGGTGAGAACAATACGATACCCGGTAGGCACGGGGCTTAAGCCACCAAAGAACACCCCCACCTTTTAGCCCGCACCCACTGCCCCTAGCGCTCTCACCCCGGTAGAATAGAACACAGTTTCTAAACCTGAGAAAGGCACTATGACCGAAAACGCAAACCCCAGCCAGACCGCACATCTGCCATCTGATGAGCAGCTCCGCCTCACCGTTGACAAGGTGCTAGGTAGGGCAGAAAGCAGCGGTAACGTGCTGGGCGAACGCGCTCGCGAGCTTTCCAACAACCAGAGCGAACACTCCTCCTACGATGGCGAACAGCAGGATCTTGAAGAACGCCGTGCGCTACGCCGCGTGGCCGGTCTGTCTACCGAGCTTGAGGATGTCACTGAAGTCGAATACCGCCAGCTACGCCTCGAACGCGTGGTGCTAGCAGGTGTCTGGAGTGAAGGCACCTTGGCTGAGGCAGAGAACTCTCTGCGAGAGCTCGCCGCATTGGCTGAGACCGCTGGTTCTGAGGTTCTAGACGGCCTGGTACAGCGCCGCCTCAAGCCGGATCCCGGTACTTTCTTGGGCTCCGGTAAAGTACTTGAACTCAAAGATATCGTTGAATCGACGGGTGCCGATACAGTCATTGTGGACGCCGAGCTGGCCCCGTCCCAGCGTCGTGCTATTGAAGATATCGTCAAGGTTAAGGTCATCGACAGAACCGCTTTGATTCTGGATATCTTTGCCCAGCACGCTAAGTCCCGTGAAGGTAAAGCACAGGTTGAGCTCGCTCAGCTGGAGTACATGCTGCCACGTCTGCGCGGTTGGGGTGCTTCCCTTTCTCGCCAGGCCGGTGGCCGTGCTGCCGGTGGTGAAGGTATTGGTTCACGTGGCCCCGGTGAAACCAAGATTGAGCTGGACCGCCGCCGCCTGCGTGCCCGCATGGCTAAGCTCAAGCGCGAAATCGCTGCGATGGCACCGGCCCGCGAAACCAAGCGTCTTAACCGCAAGCGAAACCGGGTGCCCTCGGTGACTATTGCCGGCTACACCAACGCCGGTAAATCCTCGCTTCTTAACCGCCTAACGGACGCTGGCGTGCTGGTTGAAAACGCTCTCTTTGCTACCCTTGATCCCACTGTGCGTAAGGCGCAAACCCCGGACGGGGTTGGCTACACCCTCTCTGACACCGTGGGTTTTGTACGCTCACTGCCCACTCAGCTGGTAGAGGCCTTCCGCTCCACCCTCGAAGAGGTGGCGGATGCTGATGTGATTGTGCACGTGGTCGATGTGTCCCACCCTGATCCCGAGGGGCAGATTCACTCGGTGCGTGAAGTTATTACAGAGGTTGAGGCTCAGAATATTCCTGAGATTATCGTGCTCAACAAGGTTGATGCTGCGGACCCCTACGTAGTTGAACGCCTGCGTCAGCGCGAACCTAACCACGTGGTGGTCTCTGCCCGTACCGGTGAAGGGATTGAGGAGCTACAGCAGAAAATTGCTGACACCATTCCTCGCCCCTCCATCGAACTAAACCTGCTGGTGCCCTATTCCCACGGTGAGATTGTTTCCCGTCTGCATCAGTGGGACGCCGAAATCCTGCGCACTGCCTTTGTCTCTGATGGAACCTACGTTCAAGCGCTAGTGCGCGATGAGGTTGCCTCAGAACTATCGGAGTTTGTTCTAGATGATGACCTCTTTGAAATTCTGCAGCTCGAAATCGATGAGGCGGTGGCTGCTGGCGCCGTCGAAACCATCCGTTAATGAGTGAAATCGTCAGTGCACCTACCGGGCAGGAACTAGAAACCCTGCCCGGTGCTAAACCTGCTTTAGAACTTCTTGACACAGTGGTTGAGCGCAGCGGAGGCCAAAAACGGGACGGCCAGCGCACCATGGCAGCACACGTTGCCCGCTCGCTGGAAACTGAAAAGCATCTGCTGGTTCAGGCGGGAACCGGCACGGGTAAGTCCTTGGGGTACCTGGTCCCTGCCATTGTTTCGGCCCAGCACAGCGAGAAACCCATCATCGTTGCCACCGCTACTCTGGCGCTACAGTCCCAGATTGTACACCGAGATATCCCGCGCCTTCTCGAGGCGCTGGGGGATCAGCCCGAACACGAAACTGATGTAGCCATCCTCAAGGGCCGCAATAACTATGCCTGCCTGCACAAGGTTGAAGGCGGCTACCCTGAGGACGACGGTGACACCCTTTTCGAAATGGATGCTGCCACTGGCGCTACCGGCAAACTGGGTGAAGAGATCCTCCGCCTGCGCTCCTGGGTGCAGACCACCGATACCGGCGACCGCGATGAGCTGCTTCCCGGTGTCAGTGACCGCGCCTGGCGGCAGGTTTCAGTAACAGCCTCGGAATGTCTGGGACGTAAGTGCCCCCTCATTGAGGAATGCTTTAGCGAAAATGCCCGCACCCAGGCAGCCGATGCAGATATCGTCATCACCAACCACGCGCTCTTGGCGATCAACGCTTTTGAGGGCGTCAACGTTCTGCCTGAACACGAGGTTGTTATTATCGACGAGGCTCACGAACTCGCGGACCGAGTGACCGGTGCGGTGACCGGCGGGCTTTCACCTCTCATGGTCAGCAAGGTTGCTCGCAGCATCCGCAAACACACCACAGCCGATCACAAAGCCTTAGAACAAGCAGCTCTGAAACTGGATGATGCTCTCAATGGCGTACCTGCTGAACTGATGGCCAGAGGGTTGCCTGACCGCGTCGCTGCGGCCATGGAGCAGGTGCGCGATGCCGCTCGTTCTGCGCTGACTGATACCAAGGCGGGTGAAAAGGATGCCGATGCTGGCCGGCAGATGACGCGGGCTAGCCTCACCGAGGTACACGACACCGCCGAGAAAATGCTGCAGGCAGACCCTCAACACCAGGTAATTTGGGTGTCCCGCCAAGGCTCGTGGGAGCCGGGGCGTGGTTACGTGGCGGCCTCCGATGATGATCCTGCAACCCTCAATATCGCCCCTATTTCGGTTGCGGGTTACCTGCGTGAAGGTCTCTTTGACGGTCGCACCGTGGTGCTCACCTCGGCAACGCTGGCACTGGGGGAGTCCTTCGAAGCAACAGCTGGCGCCCTGGGTCTGATGGGTTCAGGCGCACCGCGCTGGGACGCTATCGATGTGGGTTCGCCCTTCAACTACCCCAAACAGGGGGTTCTCTACCTAGCATCAGACCTACCCAAGCCCGGACGTGGGGTATCAACAGAACAGCTGGACCGCATCGTTGAGCTGGTGGTTGCCTCCGGCGGCGGTGCGCTGGGCCTCTTTTCTTCTAAACGAGGTGCTGAACTTGCCGCCGAATACGTGCGTGAGCGAACTGACCTCAACATCCTCTTACAGGGAGAATCATCTCTGCGAGCACTGGTTAAGGAATTTGTGGAAGATACAAATTCCTGCCTCTTTGGAACCATGAGCCTGTGGCAGGGAGTGGACGCCCCGGGGGATTCCTGCCGCCTGGTCATTATGGATCGTATCCCCTTCCCTCGGCCGGATGACCCGCTTTCACAGGCACGTTCTCGTGCTGTCGCCCAGAACGGCGGTAACGGTTTTATGGCGGTATCAGCCACTCACGCGGCTGTTCGTATGGCTCAGGGTGCTGGACGTCTGGTGCGCTCAGTCAACGACCGCGGTGTTGTTGCGGTTCTAGATTCGAGAATTGCTACCCAGCGGTACGGTAGTTATCTGGTAAAAACGCTGCCGCCTTTTTGGGTTACCCAGAATAAGGACGTGGTGCTGGGCGCCTTAGAGCGTCTGGCGCAGACTGTTGAGACCCACTAAGGGTAGGGGTATATAAAAAGGGCTAGGTCAGCATGACCTAGCCCTTTTTGTATGAGATGGTACTCAGTGCGTTAGAGGCTGCGCAGAACCGAAACGACCTTACCCATGATGGTGGCTCGGTCACCCAGGATTGGTTCATACTGGGTGTTCTGGGGCAGAAGCCAGGTGTGACCGTCACGCTGGCGGAAGGTTTTGACCGTGGCCTCGTCTTCTAAGAGGGCTGCAACGATGTCACCATTTTGAGCGGTATTTTGGGTGCGGACTACGACCCAGTCACCGTCACAGATAGCGGCGTCAACCATGGAGTCGCCCTTGACCCTTAGCATGAAGAGGTCGCCGTTTCCCACCAGCTGACGGGGCAGGGTCATGACGTCTTCGATTGATTGTTCGGCGGCAATCGGTGAGCCAGCTGCGATACGGCCAACCAGAGGTACCGTTGCTAAGTCTTCGCTGCTCTGTTCGAAGGTCGGTAGGAGGGGTAGCCGTAGCACAGACGTTTCTGCAGCTGGTTCAGCCTGCTCTCCCTCACCGAGAATCTCGATAGCGCGCGGACGTTTGGGGTCACGGCGAATGTAGCCCATCTCTTCAAGACGGGTCAGCTGATGAGTCACCGAAGAAAGAGACGCCAATCCCACCAGGTCGCCAATTTCGCGCATAGATGGCGGGTAACCGTGCTCGTCGATGGCCTCTGAAATGGCCTCCAGAATATTTTTCTGGCGGGCAGTAAGCGGGCGAGATCCCTTATTTCTAGGGCTGGCCGGAGTGTGCTGGGTGCGTTCGCTCACGGTGTGCTCGTCTCTGTTGGTCCTAAAATGTCAGCCACCTGTTGTCTACTGATCTAGGTGGTCTTCTAAGAGTATGCCACCAAAACAGTTTATTCAAACATTTGTTCTAATTTTTCTCGACTATGTTCGATTTTTCTGATAGAACATAAGTACTAGATTTTTTAGAACATTCATTCGACCACGGGTTGAATGTTTGAGCAGTCGTTAGGAGAAGGACAAATGAGCGCTATCGCCCTACCGGATTTTATGGCTCCTGCTTCTTCGAAGAAGCCCCTCAACTCATTGCAGGCACAGGCTGACGCCCAGCATTCCCGAGCAAAAACTAACTCGACTTTCACCACCCCCCAGTATCGAATTCGTACCGTTGAACCTGGAACTTTCAGACGCCACCAGGGTGCTCACACTGCGGTAACTCGACCGGCCCAGCAGGGGCAGCTCCTTGCCCCAGTTTCTGCAGCACAGACTTCTCAGGGAGTAAGCAAACAGAAGAAGCGTGGTTTTCTAGGAGGAGCCGTGCGTTTAACACGTAAGGGTCGCTTAGTGTTCCGCGGCATCCCTGCGCTGACTCTTGCTGTCCTCATCGTGCTGGGAGCCTTGACTTTCATCAGCCCGGGCGAAGCGAAGAGCTCGACCGGAGAAATGGCAACTCAGGTTATTTCTACCATGACGGTTATGCACGGTGACTCACTCTGGTCCATTGCCGCAAAAGTTGCCCCGGGCCAGGACAATCGAGACGTCATCAACCACATTATGCAAATCAATGATTTGAGTACTGCCCGGGTTGAGCCTGGCCAGGTGCTTGAGGTACCGGTCTACACTTCGAAATAAAATGTTCGATATGAGCTAGCGCGGCTAGACTGGTGGGGTGACTAATTCTATGGACTCTCTCTCTGCCCTCCCTCTGCGCGATGATCTGCGGGGCCGTTCACCCTACGGTGCGCCCATGATTGATGTGCCCGTGACTCTCAACGTCAATGAGAACACCCATCCCATGCCCGGTGAGGTTGTAGAGGCGATTAGTCGCGATGTAGCTGCTGCAGCCCTCACGCTCAACCGCTACCCCGATCGCGAATTCTCATCGCTGCGCCAGGAATTAGCGAGCTACCTTGGTCACGGTCTGACCGCAGAGAATCTTTGGGCAGCAAATGGCTCCAACGAAATTTTGCAGCAAATCATGCAGGTCTTTGGCGGCCCCGGGCGAAGCGTCATGAGCTTTGTGCCCACCTACTCTATGTACCCCCTCCTCGCGGACGGCACCAACACTACTTTTATTGCCGGCTACAGGGCTGAGGACTATTCCTTATCCACCGAGTCGGCCCTTGATCAGATTCAGGAGCATCGACCCAACATCGTCATCCTCTGCTCACCTAATAACCCCACTGGCACCGGTCTTGAACTTGGCGTGATTGACGCTGTCTATGAGGCGGTTGCCGCTTATAACGGCATCGTAGTGGTCGATGAGGCCTACGCTGAATTCGCCCAAGACCGCTCCCGAAATGCTTTGAACCTACTCTCCGGGCGCCCCAACCTAATTGTTACCCGAACTATGAGCAAAGCATTTGCCCTAGCAGGTGCTCGTCTTGGGTATTTCGCCGCGGCTCCCGCAGTTTGTGATGCTGTCCGCCTCGTTCGTCTGCCCTACCACCTTTCGGCGGTCACCCAGGCGACGGCTGTAGCTGCGCTTCGGCACCGCCAGCAACTCCTGGCTAATGTTGATGATATTCGGGCACAGCGCGACCGCATCGTAGATCACCTGGTCGGCTTAGGTCTTAAGCCCGCCGTATCAGACTCAAACTTTGTCTTTTTTGGTGGGTTGAAGGATGAGAAAGCTGCCTGGCAGTACTTGCTGGATGCCGGCGTTCTGGTACGCGATAACGGTATACCCGGCTACCTGCGCGTCACCGCCGGAACAGAGGCAGAAACCAGTGCATTCTTAGAGCATATGACGGCATACATCGAGACATTCGAGCGATAATTTTTCTTGACCACACCATACATTGAGGTAGACATGGCAGTACCCCACCAAACATCAACTGGGCTAGGCCCCCGCATTGCAAAGATGGAGCGCAAGACCAGTGAATCATCGGTCAGCGTCGAGATCAATCTGGACGGTACCGGAGTGTCAGACATCGACACCGGCGTACCCTTCTATGACCACATGCTGACCGCACTTTCTAAGCACTCACTCATTGATATGACCATCAAGTGCTCGGGGGATACCCACATTGATGTGCACCATACCGTTGAAGATACCGGGATCGTGCTGGGCGAGGTTCTACGTCAGGCACTGGGTGATAAGGCGGGTATTCGCCGCTTTGGTACCGCAACGGTGCCCCTAGATGAAGCGCTGGCGTCGGCAGTCGTTGATATTTCAGGGCGCCCCTATCTGGTGCACACCGGTGAACCTGCCGGCTTCGAGTTCCACCTCATCGGCGGGCACTTTACTGGTTCGATGGTGCGCCATGTATTTGAAGCTTTTGCTTACCATGCCGGTATTTGCCTTCACATTACCTTGTTGGGTGGCCGTGATCCCCACCATATTGCTGAGGCTGAATTCAAGGCGCTGGCACGGGCCCTGCGTCAGGCAGTAGAGCCGGATCCCCGCCACGCAGGTATTCCTTCCACTAAGGGAGCACTCTAAATGGCAGAACCCCAGCAGAAACCTTTAGTTGTTGTTCTGGATTACGGCGCGGGAAACGTCCGTTCAGCGGTTCGTGCCCTTGAAGAAGCCGGAGCAGAAGTGCTCCTGTCACGTCGCGAGGCTGATGTGCTGGGTGCTGATGGTCTGGTAGTGCCCGGGGTAGGTGCATTCCAAGCGGTGATGGATGGCCTGAAGCAAGCAGATGCTATCCGCATGATCGGACGTCGCGTGGCCGGTGGGCGCCCCGTTCTGGGGATCTGCGTTGGCCTTCAGGTGATGTTTGAGCACGGTGTTGAACACGGCATTGACACCGAAGGTTTGGGGGAGTGGCCTGGAACCGTCGAAAAGCTACAAGCTGATGTGGTACCCCATATGGGCTGGAATACGGTGCGCCCACCGGCTGGCTCCCGCCTCTTTGCGGGGATTGAAGGCGAGCGCTTCTATTTCGTGCACTCCTATGGCGTGCAGAGCTGGGACTTTGATCAGAACATCGAATCTATGGTGCCCCCTCAGGTCACATGGTCCCATCACGGCACTGACTTCATCGCCGCCGTTGAAAATGGGCCTTTATCGGCTACCCAATTCCACCCCGAAAAATCAGGGGAAGCCGGCCTGAAGCTCTTGCGCAATTGGCTGAAGACCCTGCCCGTGACCGGGCGTATCTCAGTGCAGGAGGACTAAATGTCCGCTTCTACTTCAGGCCTGCTGCTGATGACCATTGGCATGATGTTCGTAGGCGGCGCTTACTCTTTTTATCGACAGAAAATTACTTGGATAGCCCAGCTTATTTTGCTGATGGTGGGGCTCGGCTTCGCTGGCTATGGCCTCTACATTGTGCTCAACTACGGGTAAAAAAACCTCATTTTTAGGAGAAACTATGACTGAACGACTTGAACTATTGCCCGCAGTAGACGTTGCTGATGGTCAGGCTGTGCGTCTGGTCCAGGGTGAGGCTGGCTCTGAAACCAGCTATGGTAGCCCCCTTGAAGCGGCTCTTGAATGGCAGAATGCCGGCGCTGAATGGTTGCACCTCGTTGACCTGGATGCCGCATTTGGTCGCGGCGATAACATCGATATTCTGACTGAAGTAGCCCGGGAACTGACCATCAAGATAGAGATGTCTGGTGGTATCCGCGACGATGCTTCTTTGGAGCGCGCGCTTTCTCTCAACCCTGCCCGCATCAACTTGGGCACCGCCGCACTGGAAAACCCCGAATGGACCCGTAAAGTTATCGCTGAACACGGGGATGTTATCGCTGTTGGGCTCGATGTCCGCGGGGATGTTCTTGCTGCTCGCGGCTGGACTCAAGAGGGCGGCAACCTCTGGGAGGTACTTGACCGCCTGAATGAGGACGGCTGTGCCCGCTACGTGGTCACCGACGTCACCAAGGACGGCACCCTGCAGGGCCCTAACCTGGAGCTGCTACGCAAGGTTGCTGAGCGCACCGACAAGCCGGTAGTTGCTTCCGGTGGTATCGCCACTCTCGACGACATTGCCGCTCTGCGCACTATGGTTCCCCACGGCGTTGAAGGCGCCATTACAGGTAAAGCCCTCTACGCAGGTAAGTTCACACTGCAGCAGGCACTTGATGTAGCAGGCCGTCCCTAATGGCCGACTTCTCGGACCGAGTGCACCGTGCTCACACCCACGGGCACGGTGGGGGAGGTGGAGACCAGCGGGATCTGCCTACCCACATCGCCGCGCAATTGGCCAGTGCCGGGCAGAAAACTGATACCGGCGGGCAGCCTTGGGAAGGGCGCAACCTTGCTGAGGGTACCAGCCACACTCACCAGTACCCGGGCGATCAGGGCACGACGGACCCGGCTCTGCAAGAGGTGTTTGACGCTTTTGTCGCTGGCCAGGTTGATGAAGCTGCTGTGGTCGATGCCTTGCGCAATGTGCGTATTTTCGCCCCGGTCGTTGCCCAGCTTTCCCAGGCAGAAATTACCGAAGCTGGGTTAGTCTCGGATAAAGAATCAGATATGGCTCTGGTCAGCATTCAGGCACCGGACGGTCGTAAGGCCTTGCCAATCTTCACGGCGGTCGATGCTTTGACTGGCTGGCACGATTTGGCTCGCCCGGTGGCCGCTGACATGCGTAAAACCGCCCTCTCAGCGGTGGAAGATGATAACCAGCTCATCGTTATCAATCCCGGTCAAAACGTGACCTTTGTACTGCGCCGCCCGGCCTTCTGGGCCATTGCTAAAGGTCAAGAGTGGGTGCCCTCCTACCGCAACTCGCTGGTAGCCCGGGCACTCCAAGACATTGCCGCCCCTATCTCAGCAGTGACTGCTGTTGAGGCTGCCCCGGGGCAGGGAGTCTATAGCCGTACAGCAGACGGCACTGTGCTGGCAGGCGGCGGTCACGGGCCTGAACTAAAAATTACTCTGCGCTTAGCACCCGGTCTTACACAAGATCAGCTTAACCACACTGTGCAGACCTTTCAGCAGGGGCTAGCCATTAACCCGGTCATCTCTGAGCTGGTTGATTCCGTGCAGATCTCCTTAGCATCTGCCTCATAGTGAGGGATCAAAGGACCCCATCGGCACTAGCTATACAGAGCAAAAACGGGCACCCCTCCGTCGACTGACCCTTTCGCAGGCTCGCATGATGCGCGCCAGCTCGGATAAGTCGATTTCTGGGATGCCCGCCTTTGCTCTTCTACGCGGGGCAGTAAGGGCCTTTTAGAAGACGGGGCCGGTGAACTTTTCGCCCGGGCCCTGACCTGGCTTGTCGGGGAAGGTTGAGGCTTCGCGGAAGGCTAGCTGGAGGGAGCGCAGACCGTCTCGCAGGGGCGCGGCGTGCTGTGAGCCAATTTCGGGTGCCGCCGCGGTGACGAAACCTGCAAGGGCAGTAATCAGTTTGCGAGCTTCGTCCAGGTCTTTGAGGTCAGCTGCGTTTTCTTCTGCACCTAGCCCGCATTTGACCGCGGCGGCGCTCATCAGGTGGACAGCGGCGGTGGTGATGACCTCAACTGCTGGCACCTCAGCGATATCCCGCATCTGGGCGTTGACTTCTTCGAGTTGCTCAGCGGTCACACCTTCTGGGAGCTGGGTTTCATCGGGCTGCTGGTCTTCAAAACGGTAGGTAGATTCGTTACTCATGGTTACTAGAATCTCACATAGGGTGCAACCGGTGTGAATCGCTGGTCACACTCTGGCATTTTATTGCCTATTAATTCTCGAAAGAGCTCTTTAAGTCTTGATAAATAGGGTCAAAGCACGTAGAGTTCTAAGGTGTTTGCAAGCGGAACGTTTTAGTTCCCACCCGCATCAGCTCCAGCGTTGACGGGTTATGGCCTTAAGGTCGCAGTGTTTTGCTGCGTACAGTTTAGGTTAAGGGCTACAGGCCTCCGTTTGCTTTACCACAACGGGGGCTTTTTTAGTGCCCGAGAGAAATTCACGGGTATAACCCTACAAGCAACAGGAGCTTAGTCATTAGCGATCCCCGCATCAACGACCGTATTCGCGTTCCGGAAGTCCGTCTCGTCGGCCCCGGTGGTGAACAGGTCGGTATTGTCCGTGTAGAAGATGCACTGCGTCTTGCTCAGGAATCCGATCTCGACCTGGTTGAGGTTGCCCCTAACGCTAAGCCGCCCGTGTGCAAGTTGATGGACTTCGGTAAGTACAAGTACGAAGCCGCTGTTAAGGCTCGTGAATCTCGCAAGAAGCAGGTTAACGCCTCGCTGAAGGAAATCCGTTTCCGCCTCAAAATTGACACCCATGACTACGAAACCAAGGTAGGGCACGCACGTCGTTTCCTTGCCGGTGGTGACAAGGTCAAGGCTATGATTCAGTTCCGTGGTCGTGAACAGCAGCGCCCCGAGATGGGTGTGCGTCTGCTCGAGCGCATGGCGAATGACCTGGTTGAGGTGAGCTCGATTGAATCGAAGCCTCGCGTTGACGGTCGTAACATGGTGATGGTTCTTGCCCCGCTGCGCGGCAAGCAGGAAGTCCGCCGTGACGCCCAGCAGGAGAGCAGCCGCAAGGGTCGCGAACGCGTTAACACCACTGAGGCAACCCCTGTAACTAACTCGCTGGCAGATGCAATGCCCGCTGAGCTCAAGGCGCAGGCGTCAGCCGAATAAGGAACTGGTTAGACTACCGGCCCCGCATGCAGTATGTGCGGTGCAAGGTCAAAGATTTACGCATAATCCCGCCGTCCTCCACGGTCAGGTGGTTGATGCAGCGTGAAAACCAAACCCCTTTCATAGACGGGCCCGTTACAGCGGTGTTCGTTTAGTGTAGAGTTCCTCATCGCCCGAGAGGGCGGGAGGGTAGAACGTAAGGAGAATCGGCTCATGCCGAAGCAGAAGACCCACTCTGGTGCAAAAAAGCGCTTCAAGCTCACCGGTACCGGCAAGGTTAAGCGCCAGCAGGCCAACCGCCGTCACTACCTTGAGCACAAGTCATCACGCGTGACCCGCCGTCTGGCATCTGACCAGATCGTTGAAGGCGGTCAGGCCAAGGTCATCAAGAAGATGCTCGGTAAGTAAAACCGTCTTCTTTTTGAAGCTCTGACCTCAAAAACATGAGGTCGCACCAAAGTAGATAATTATTTCTCTCCTGCGCAACGCTAGATTATTAGTTGCCAGGACATAGATGTTAGGAGACACACGTGGCACGTGTGAAGCGCGCGGTTAACGCGCACAAGAAGCGCCGAGTAGTCCTTGAACGCGCATCCGGCTACCGTGGCCAGCGTTCACGCCTTTACCGTAAGGCTAAAGAGCAGGTCATTCACTCACTGGTTTACAGCTACGACCACCGTCGTAAGAAGAAGGGTGACTTCCGTCGTCTCTGGATTCAGCGTATCAACGCAGCTGCCCGTGCAGAAGGCCTGACTTACAACCGTTTCATCCAGGGCCTGAAGGCTGCTGAGGTTGAAGTTGATCGCCGTATGCTGGCTGAGCTGGCTGTCAACGAGCCCGCTGCTTTCTCAGCACTGGTTCAGGTTGCTAAAGATAACCTGCCTGAGGACACCTCAGCTCCCAAGGCTGCCTAAGCTCTAGCTTTATCAGCTGATCAGGACGCCGTCACTCCCCGTTTGGGGGAGTGGCGGCGTCCTTTGTGTGCCAGTGAGAAATACTTGAAGGAAGGTTAGCAATAGGTCATATGTAGACTAGCTTAAGGCGTATAATAGGTGAGCCTAAGTAAATATCTTCCGTGTACAAGAGAACTATGTTTCAAAACTTTCTGATTGGTCTGCGTGAGGGGCTTGAAGCCGCCTTAGTGGTGGGTCTGCTACTTGCCTACGTCCGTAAAACTGGTAAAGCGCACCTGGTGCCTAAAATCTGGATGGGTGTCCTTACCGCAGTGGTTGTATCACTGGGTTTCGGGGCGCTCCTGACCTTTGGCCCGCGTGGTCTCACCTTTGAGGCGCAGGAGGCTATCGGCGGCTCTCTGTCCATTATCGCCGTTGGTTTTGTCACCTGGATGATTTTCTGGATGGCAGAAAACTCTAAGCACCTTTCCCGTGAACTGGGGCAGAAAATTGATGCCGCCCAGGCAAGTACGGCTACCGTTGTGGTCATCGCCGCACTGGCGGTAGGACGCGAGGGTTTAGAAACAGCGCTCTTTCTCTGGGCTGCCTCCCAATCTGCAGGCAGCGGTGCAATGGCCTTGGTAGGGGCACTGTTAGGCATTATTATCGCTATCGCTCTGGCCTGGCTCATCATGCGCGGCGTTCTGAAACTCAATCTAGCGACCTTCTTCCGCTATACCGGCATATTCCTGATTTTCATCGCAGCCGGTGTGCTCGCCTACGGAGTGCACGATTTGCAAGAGGCAGGTCTTCTACCTGGCTTGCACCACCTGGCTTTTGATTTATCCCACATCATCGCACCTACCTCACTGGTTGGCACGCTGCTCAAGGGAATCTTCAACTTCTCCCCGGCCACTACCTGGCTTGAAGCAGGTGCCTGGTTGATGTACACCGGTACCGTGCTCACTATCTTCCTCACCAAGCACAAGGCGCCCAAGACCGCAGCGAAGCTGACAACGGCGCCCTAACCCTCATTTGATAAAGGTAACACCATGAAAATTTCGACCACAACCACCGGCGCAGCGCTCACCTTGGCTGTGCTGGCACTGACCGGCTGCACTGACAACACAGCATCGAACTCGGCTGATGGAACGGTGAGGGTATCGTCCACCGAAAGCGAGTGCACACTTTCAACCACCGAGGTCAAAGCCGGTAAAAATACCTTCTCAGTCACCAACGACGGCAGCCAGGTCACCGAGTTTTACGTTTTAGCTGAAGACGGTCTGCGTATTCTCTCAGAGGTGGAGAACATCGGCCCCGGTATCACCCGGGACCTGACCGTTAACCTTGCAGAAGGCACCTACAAGACCAGCTGCAAGCCTGGCATGGTGGGGGATGGCATCATCGGTGACCTAACCGTTGCTGCCAACCCAGATGAAAGCCCCGTATCTGCTGACGAGCAGGCCCTGCGCGATACCGCTATCACCCAGTACACCGCTTATATCAAAGACCAGACTGAGCAGCTCAAAACGAAGACCGATGCTTTTGCGGATGCTTATGCTACCGGGGATGATGAACAAGCCCGCTCACTCTACGCCGCTGCTCGTCTGCACTATGAACGGATTGAACCGGTTGCTGAATCTTTCGGTGATCTTGACCCTCAACTGGACCTCCGTGAGGCTGACCTTGAGGAGGGCCAGACCTGGACCGGCTGGCACCTGATCGAAAAGGACCTCTGGCAGCCAACCGCAGAAGATAACGGGGGGCAGGCTTATATCCCGCTGACCGAGAGCCAGCGCAAAGAAGCCGCCACCAAACTCAAGGAAGACACACAGAGCCTCTACGATCAGACCCGTGACCTGGAACTAACCCTGGATCAAATCACCAATGGTGCTAAGAGCCTGCTCGATGAGGTGGCTTTCTCCAAGGTCACCGGTGAAGAGGAAATTTGGTCACACACCGACCTTTCTGACTTCCAGGGCAACATTGATGGCGCCAGGGTGGCTTTCGAGGACGTCCGCCCTCTGCTTGAAGCCAAGGACGCTGAGCTGGCCCAAACCATTGACGGGCGGTTCACCGATATTCAGAGCCTGCTTGATCAGCACCGAGACGATGAAGGGTTCGTACCTTATACCCAGCTGAGCGAGGACCAGGTACGCGAACTTTCGGACGCGATTGATGCCCTGAGTGAGCCCCTGTCCCAGCTCACCGGCATCCTTGTCTAAATCATAAGGAACCGTGATGAAAGATTTTGATGATCGTCCTAGCCTGAGCCGACGCACAGCTCTGCTGGGCGGGTTGGGCGTGGCTACAGCCGTAGGTGCTGTAGCATGCGGCACCACAGAAGAGAGCGCAGAGCAGGTACCTTCTGACTCCCATGAGTTTTTTGGGCAGCATCAGAGCGGCATCGTTACCCCGGTGCAAGATCGCTTGCATTTTGCGGCGCTGACCGTCATTACTGAATCCCGTGAAGAGCTACAAGAACTCTTGAGGGATTGGACGGTAGCAGCCCGTCAGCTGATGGCTGGTGAACCGGTCGGTGAGGAGAGACCGCTGAATGCTCCGCCCGATGATACGGGCGAAGCTATGGATCTCAGCGCCTCCCACCTGACGCTCACCTTTGGCCTGGGGCGGTCGCTTTTTATTGACGCTGCCGGCGCTGCCCGCTTCGGGCTCGAAGGGCAGTTACCTCCAGCTCTAGAGGATATTCCCAAGATGAGCGGGGACATGCTCGAGGAGGCACGCAGCGGCGGGGATCTGTGCATCCAGGCCTGCGCCGATGATCCGCAGGTGGCGGTGCACGCCGTGCGCAATCTGGTAAGAATCGCAGCGGGGCGGGCAGCCGTAGCCTGGAGCCAGCTAGGCTTTGGCCGGACCTCTTCCACCTCTACCTCTCAGGTCACCCCGCGTAACCTCTTTGGCTTTAAAGATGGCACTGCCAATCTGAAGGTTGAAGAAGAGGAATTACTGGAACAACACGTTTGGGCAACATCCCAGACATCGGAGAGTAACCCCGCCTGGATGGAGGGTGGCTCTTACTGCGCCACCCGCCGCATCCGCATGCTGATTGAGCCCTGGGACCGAGCACCTCTGCGGGAGCAAGAAGATATTATCGGGCGTACTAAGCGTGAGGGGGCACCTCTCTCGGGCGGCGGCGAATTTGATGCGCCCGACTTCACCATGAAGGGTAGAAACGGCCCCATCATCCCCGTCAATTCTCATGTGCATCTCATGCACCCCCATCAGAACGGTGGAGTGCAGATGCTACGCCGCGGCTTTAACTACACCGATGGCACCGATGGGCTAGGGCATCTGGATGCCGGGCTCTTCTTCATTGCCTATGTGTGCGACCCTCGCACCCACTTTGTTCCTGTGTTGCGCACCATGATGAAATCTGATGCCCTCAGTGAATACCTGCGCCACACCGGTAGTGCGCTCTTCGCCATCCCACCGGGCGTCAAAGACGAGAAAGACTATCTGGCTTCGGGACTATTCGAAGGGGCAAACTAGCGGTTGCTCGAAGGAGAAGTAGCATCCGCCAACTGATCCTCTGACAGCCTCGTGCGGAGCGCTCGCCCGTACTTCACGGCAACCCCGACCAGCTAGCGGAGATACCCCCCTCATTCTCACCTGTAGTTAGCTTATCCACTACCCCCAACCTTCTGCCATCGCTCGGTCTTTGCGCCCTTGCCCACACCTGGCTGCTTGGTTGGGGCGGCCGTGAGACAATGGAGGCTATGGATTTTTTTGAGCGTCTTGCTACCCCCGTCATTATGAACAACCCCTTCGCTGATCGTGTGAAGGATGTGGCCAAGCTAGCTAACCGCAGCGGCCGCACCAAGAGCGGTCAGTTCCTCGTGGAGGGGCCGCAGGCGGTACGCGAGGCGCTGCTGGCTCACCAGAAGAAGCCCCTACTGGATGCGGTCTACATTACTGAGAAGGCTTTTGACCGTCACGAAGATTTAGTTGAGCTACTAGAAGAAGTGCACGGTAGCCCTACTCCTGAGCCCGGCCGTAAGGTCTTTATGCGTATGGTAACCGATGAGGTTCTGGCAGCTATGGCTGAAGCAGTGACCCCGCAGGGCATTGTTGCCGTGGCTTTCCAGCGGGAGATTTCTCCGGCTGATATCTGGGGTGAGGGCGCTATCAACCCCAAGCTGGTTGCTGTGCTGACCCGTGTGCAGGATCCGGGTAATGCTGGCACCATTGTGCGTGCGGCTGATGCTGCCGGTGCTGACCTCATTATTACCACCAAGGGAACTGTTGATCTTTATAACCCCAAGGCAGTGCGCTCTACCGCTGGCTCTCTCTTCCACCTGCCGCTGCTACAGGGCATCGATCTAGAAGATTTTGCCGAGGATGCAAAGGGCCAGGGCATAGGAGTGCTGGCTGCCGACGGTTACGGGCGGGTCAGCCTTGATGACCTGCAGGACGCCGCCTTCGCTGCCCGCGCTGGGGTTGAGCCGCGCAAGAAGGTCAAGTACGACCTTGCTGCGCCCACAATGTGGCTTTTCGGTAACGAAGCTCAGGGCCTGAACGATGAAGAGAAAGCTGCCGCTTCACTGAGAGTAGCTGTGCCCATCCACGGTGCTGCTGAGTCGCTAAATGTAGGTATGGCTGCTGGTGTTTGCCTCTACGCTTCGGCGCTGGCTCAGAACCGTAAACAATAATCGCAGGGTATAGGGCTAGTTCTATGGCGGACATGGTTTACCCTGTTCAGGTGGTCGGGGCGGCGCTGGTTGACTCGCTGCAGAACCCTACCCGTATACTGCTAGGGCAACGGTCTGCACCACCTGCTCTGGCCGGTCTTTGGGAGTTTCCCGGCGGGAAGGTTGAACCGCAAGAGAGTTGCCAGGAGGCACTGAAACGAGAGCTGGTCGAAGAGCTAGGGGTAGAGATTATTCTGGGACGCGAGATGAGCGGCCCGCACCCGCAGGGGTGGCCCCTGAACGAGAAAGCCTCCATGCGTGTCTGGCTAGCTGAAATAACTGACGGCCAACCGGCAACCCTTCAAGATCACCTGGCTCTGGAATGGTTTCCCCTTGATGCTGAGCTCATCAAGGTTGCCTGGATTCCAGCTAACCTACCTATCACCAGAGCGCTACTGAGCCTTTCAGCGTGATTACCCAGCATCGCTACAGATTGTGCCCCTGACCTCATCTGAGGTCGGAGGCTTTGT
Organism: Rothia sp. LK2492; assembly: GCF_040946345.1. Taxonomy (NCBI): domain Bacteria; kingdom Bacillati; phylum Actinomycetota; class Actinomycetes; order Micrococcales; family Micrococcaceae; genus Rothia; species Rothia sp. LK2492. The sequence continues at coordinate 360,339 of NZ_JAYWLX010000002.1, forward strand.
CTTACTTGCATCATCAACTAGTATGGTGGAGAAACGAAGGGGAGTAGCTCCCACACTGGCACCTCGCAGGTGCCCAAGCGGTGTATCGACATACTGGTTGCTTCTTAAACCCGGTACACCACCTGCCGTATCACCCCAGATACCGGCAGGCGAGCAAGACCTTCGGCAGACGACTTTAACCCCAGTGACGTGGGTAGCCGCTGCCGGAGTGTGCGCTCACATAATGGTACGGTCTACCGGCTCAATCACTGACTGAACAGACAGCGAGCTCATGCCCAGTACACCACACCCAGTCCAGCTTCACCACGCTGCCACCAACCCCACATCAGCTCAAATTCGCAGGTGGCGCCGCTACCTGGCAGAAGAAATCTCTGAAGCCCAGGTTTACACAGCACTGGCAAAACTCTCCACAGGCCACGAGGCAGAAATCTTGCAGTCAGTGGCAGACGCTGAAAAGCGGCACCAGGACCATTGGCGTGCCCTTCTGGGTGAACACGCCCACCCCGAACCGCGTCCGTCCGCTTCTGCTAAACTCCTCGAACTGCTTGCCAAAAACTTCGGTACCGTTTTTGTGCTAGCTCTTGCCCAGCGTGCAGAGGGTCGCTCACCCTACCGTGAGGATCCGGACGCGACCGAAGCGATGGCGGCCGATGAAGCGATTCATGAAGAAATCATTCGGGCGCTCTCGACGAGTGGACGCGAAAAATTGTCGGGCAACTTTCGCGCCGCCGTCTTCGGCGCTAACGATGGTCTGGTCTCTAACGTAGCTCTCATTATGGGTATCGGGGCATCGGGTGCCTCTAACTCGATGATCCTACTCTCCGGTATCGCCGGTCTACTAGCAGGTGCCCTCTCCATGGCAGCCGGCGAATTCGTATCGGTGCGCTCACAGCGAGAACTGCTAGACGCCTCCCGCCCCACCCAGGTGACCCTATCGGTAGCTAAGAACCTTGATATTGATCAAAATGAGCTGGTTCTCATTTACAAGGCACGCGGCATGAGTGAAGAGGCCGCCCAGCATCGTGCCATGGAACGTTTTGGGCACTTAGACTGTGACTGCGACCCATCACTGTCTTTCAAGGATGTTATTGAGGGAGAAGAGCACGAAGAAGAGCACGGGGCTCTTGGTTCAGACATCGGCGCTTCAGCCTCAAGCTTTGCCTTCTTTGCATCCGGTGCCCTGGTGCCGATTCTGCCCTACATCTTTGGAGCTAGTGGCACCTTCGCTATGGTGCTGTCCCTAGCGCTGGTCGGTATTGCCCTCATGATCACCGGCGGCGTAGTGGGTCTGTTCTCTGGTGCCTCACCGATGAAGAGAGGCCTGCGTCAGCTGGCGATCGGTTATGGTGCAGCGCTAGCAACCTACCTGCTGGGGCTCCTCTTTGGTGCGACGGTAGGTTAGGTGACCTGATGATGTATGCGGAAGTCGGTGTTGTTTCTTGAGCGCTTCTCACGCGATGCGTGAACGATGAGACATGCCTCGATCAGCTGATGACACAGCGCACTGGCTCTGTTCACTCCGATCTAAACCCACTTACCTTAGTGTCCCGTTGCAATCAGCGGGACACTTCTTTATGTCGCGCGCCCAAAGTGCTCTAAAATAAAGAACTGATGCCCTGGGCGCCCGGCGAAAAACCCTGTGCCCGCCAACAACAGATGTGAAGAGATGTGTCTATGACTGATTCTTTGCCCGAGGTACCTGAAAACCCCACTCCTTTTCAGGTTCTGGCTAATATCCGAGCAATTCTAGACAAGGACCCCCAGAACGGTCTTGAGACCGTTAAGCAGGCATGTACCGCTGAGCTTGATCGAGCGCTAAATGAGATTGCAGAAAAGACTTCTGATTTCGAGGAGCTCAAGCGGGTGCGTCTTGAGTTCACCGGCGACAAGGGTGGTTTCACCCTAGCTAATAAACAGATGCGAAATCTGGCTAAAGAGCACAAAGCTGAGGTTGGCAAGCTCATGGGTCAGGCTCGCGGACGTCTGGCCAAGGCACTAGAAACCCGCAACGCGGAGCTTGAAGAAGAGCGCGCTGCTCGCATTCTCGTGGAAGAGGCAGTAGACGTTACTGCCCATACTCCCCGCCGCCGCGTGGGTGGGCGTCACCCCATCAACGTGCTCCAGGAGCAGATGTGTGACATCTTCGTTGGCATGGGCTGGGAGGTTGCCGACGGCCCCGAGCTGGAATCCGAGTGGTACAACTTTGACTCCCTCAACTTCCCACCGGACCACCCTGCCCGCGAACTGCAGGATACCTTCTTCGTTGAGCCGGTCAGCTCACACCTGATGTTGCGCACCCACACCTCACCGGTGCAGATGCGCTCGCTCCTGACCCGCGATGTCCCGCTCTACGTGGTCTGCCCCGGCCAGGTCTACCGCACCGACGAGCTGGACGCCACCCACACCCCGGTCTTCCACCAAATCGAGGGCCTAGCCGTCGACAAGGGTCTAACCATGGCAGACCTCAAGGGCACCCTGGAACACATGGCACGCGCCATGTTCGGCGAAGACGCCAAGATTCGCCTGCGTCCCAACTTCTTCCCCTTTACCGAACCCTCCGCTGAGCTGGATGTCTGGCACCCGGACGCCAAGGGCGGCCCCCGCTGGATTGAATGGGGTGGCTGTGGCATGGTCAACCCCAACGTCCTGCGCGCAGCAGGTGTGGACCCCGAGGTCTACTCCGGCTTCGCCTTCGGCATGGGCATCGAACGCACTCTCATGTTCCGCAACGGCGTTCAGGACATGCGCGACATGATCGAAGGCGACATCCGTTTCTCACAGCAGTTCAAGATGGAGATCTAACCCAATGCGAATTCCCCTTTCCTGGCTCCGTGAATACGCGCCCGTCCCGGCAGACGCAACCGCCGAAGATGTCATGGCCACCCTGGTTAAGGTTGGCCTTGAAGAAGAAGGCGTCCACCGCCCCACCGACGAGCTCACCGGCCCCATCGTGGTCGGCCAGGTGCTTTCGATGGAACCTGAAACCCACTCCAACGGTAAAACCGTGAACTGGTGCCAGGTGCGCGTGGTTCCCGAAGGCCAGACACAGACTCTGACCGGCAAAGGTATTGAAGAATCCGGCGTGCAGGGCATTATCTGCGGTGCCCACAACTTTGCACCCGGTGACAAGGTAGTCGTTACCCTACCTGGCGCCGTCCTCCCCGGTGGCTTTGCTATCACTGCCCGCAAGACCTACGGCCATAAATCCGCTGGCATGATTGCATCCGTGCGTGAGCTGGGGATCGGTGATGACCACGACGGCATCCTGGTGCTCTCCACCCTGGGCCTTGACCCAGAACTTGGCTCGGACGCCATGGAATTGCTGGGCCTCTACGACCAGGCTGCAGAAGTCAACGTCACCCCAGACCGCGGCTACGCCTTATCGATACGTGGTATCGCTCGTGAATACTGCCACGCAACCGGTGAGACCTTTGATGACTTCGTGCTGGATTTAGCAGCCAAGGCACCTGCGGCTAATGCCAGCGGCCTGCCCGTCACCCTCACTGACTCCGCCCCCATCCATGGCAAGGACGGCTGTACCCGCTTCGTCACTCGCCAGGTGACCGGTGTCAACGCAGCAGCCCCCGTGCCCACCTGGATGTCATCACGTCTGCGTCTGGCTGGCGTCCGGTCCATCTCGCTGCCGGTTGATATCTCCAACTACGTGATGCTCGAAACTGGCCAGCCGCTGCACTTCTACGACGCAGATAAGCTGGATGGCGGTATCACCGTTCGCCGTGCCCAGGCGGGGGAGAAGCTCACTACTTTGGACGAGAAGGTCCGCGAGCTACACTCCGAAGACCTGCTCATTACTGATTCGACGGGACCCATCGGCCTTGCCGGCGTGATGGGTGGGGCTAGTACCGAGGTCGGCACCGAGACCACCAACATCCTTATTGAAGCTGCCCGCTTTGACGAAGTCTCTATCGCCCGCACCTCCCGCCGTCACAAGCTCTCTTCGGATGCTTCCAAGCGTTTTGAGCGCGGCGTTGATCCCGAGCTCCAGGCTGCAGCCGCCCAGCGTGCTGTTGACTTGCTGGTTGAACTGGCAAGTGCCACCGTGGAAGAAGGCGTGACTGACACTGGTTCTACCGCAGAACCTACCGTCATTGACCTGCCCGCAAACTACACTGCAGGCCGCATCGGCATCGACTACACGGAAGCTCAGATTACTGAGTCCCTGGAACAGATCGGTGCTCAGGTAGAGCGTACCGAGACCGGCTACCGCGTCACCGCACCGTCCTGGCGTCCTGACCTAACGGATAAGGAGCACCTCACTGAGGAAATTGCCCGCCTAGTCGGTTACGATCTGATCCCCTCAACCCTTCCCGTAGCACCCCCCGGTCAAGGCCTGAGCACTGAGCAGCTCCTGCGCCGCCGCGCCCTCAACGCGTTGGCCGCGTCGGGCTTGACCGAGGTATCGGCTTACCCCTTTGTTTCGGAGGATGACAACAACCTTTGGGCAAGCCCGGTTGCCGGGGAAACCGTGAAGTCAATACGCCTAGCTAACCCCATTGCTTCCCAGCAGGGCTGGATGCGCCGTTCACTGCTGCCCGGCCTGACCGAGGTGCTCAAGCGTAACCTATCCCGTGGCTTCAAGAACCTTGCAATTTACGAAACCGGCCACGTCTTCATCCCCGGTGCTCAGCACGGTTCATCTCAGATTCCCGGTCTGGGTGTGCGGCCCTCCGATGAGGTCCTAGCAGATCTTAACGCCGGCATCCCGGACCAGCCTCGCCACATCGCAGGTCTTTTCTGCGGTCTGGTGCACGAAGAAACCCCCGGTGCCGTTCCCCATTCTCTGGACTGGCGTGACGCCCTTGACTCTGCCACCCTGGTAGCAGATGTTATCGGTGTGAAGCTAGAGGTTGTAAAGGGTGAGCACCAGGCCTTCCACCCCGGCCGTACCGCAGCCCTAACCCTGGCAGATGGCACCGTCATCGGTTACGCGGGTGAACTTCACCCCAAGCTTCTCGCAGAACTGGACATGCCCGAGCGCACTGCCGCTTTCGAGCTCAACTTCTCAGCACTGCTGAACGGTCGCGGTGGCCCGACCATCGCCACCGGCATCTCCGGCTACCCGGCCACCAACCAGGACGTCGCGCTAATCGTTGACGCTGATGTCCCGGCTAAGGCTGTTGCTGCTGCCCTGGCTGAGGGTGCAGGTGACCTGCTGGAGGACGTCCGCGTCTTTGATGATTACCGCGGCGCCGGTATCGATGAAGGTAAGAAGTCCCTAGCCTTTGCACTGCGCTTCCGAGCCACCGACCGAACCCTAACCGCTGATGAGGCAAGTGCAGCCCGCTCCTCAGGTGTAGCTGTCGCAGCAGACCGGTTTGGAGCTGTCCAGCGCTAAGGCACAGCTAGAGGCATAATCTGCGCCCGGCTTCTGCCCGCCCACCTAGCGCGGGCAGAAGCCGGGTGCTCATCGCTCCTCCACCCACCAAAGCGCAAAGAAAGTTTCGCCCGGGTTGCCGCCCCTCTTTGAGCTCAAGTAGTCTTGAAAGACCACCTGCCCAACCGAGTAGACCTTATCCAACGAAAGCGATACCGTGAGCCCACAGCTCGAATCAGAAAATAACGACAACCTTCAGGGAGAAGACCTCCTTGCCGGTGAGCGCGCAGGCGGGTTCTTTGGCCTCAACGATGAAGATGAGCTTGAGGAAACTCGCGGCCCCATTCTGCCCAAGCTCATTGCGGCGGGGCTCATGCTAATGGTGTCGCTCATTGCCCTGCTCCTGCTTGTGAGCGGCGTACGCACCTACAGCGAAGCCCGCGAAAATGAGGGCTACGAAAACAAGTCCTGGGTGATTCAAGGCACCCTTGAAGATCTCACCAAAGATTTGCAGGGCGATAAGAACGTGGGTATCTACGCGGGAGCTCTTCCCGATGATGAAGCCATGAACGATAAGACTTTTGTCTCTGATGTAGCGGATTCAGTTTCCGTTGGCCCCAATCAGGGCGTTAAGTTCCGTGGCTCCCAGACTGGGCGCGTCAAGAGCGACTTCCCCGAAAAGGTCGATGCCCTGCTCGTTGAAAACGCTGACGGCAACCTCACCGTCGCCCGCACCGGCGAAACCGGCACCCTGGTGCCCGTCACCGAAAGCACCGTAGGCTCCCAGAAAGCCAACGCGATGCTCAAACTGGGCGGCGCCATCCTGGTCTTCGGCGCTGGAGTAGTCGGCACCTTCTTCATGATCCGCAAGAAAAAAGAAGAGGTTTAGCAACAGATTGAGGCTAGGCGCGCTCGCAGCCGACTGACTTTCTGAAGTGCGGCTCATAAGACTAGGGGAGCAGGAGCACCTTGCCGCGAGTCTTGCGGGCCTCTAGATAGGTGTGAGCTTCCGCTGCCTGGGCCAGTGGGAAGGTCTGATCCACGGTTAGGTTGAGGTCACCCGATTCAATTGCGTCAAAGAGTTCACCCATCCGCCAGCTAATTTCCTGGCGGTCTTGGGAGTAGTGCGCTAGGGTCGGGCGGGTGACATAGAGAGAGCCTAGCCCGTTGAGCTTTTGCAGGTCAAAGGGTGCTACCTGCCCGGAAGCCCCACCAAAGAGCACCGCCATGCCGCGGGTTTTTAGCACAGTCAGTGACTGTTCAAACGTATCTTTACCCACGCCATCGTAGACGACGTCTAGACCGGCACCATCGGTAAGGTCCTTAATATTTTCTGCAAAACCTTCATAGCGCAGAACATGGTCAGCCCCGTGAGCTGTCGCAATTTTAGCTTTCTCATCGGAAGAAACAGTGGTGAAAACTGTGGCTCCACGAGCCTTGAGCAACTGAATGGCGATGCCACCCACTCCACCTGCACCGGCGTGAATAAGGACCTTATGTCCTGGCTCCACCCGGAAAGTGGAGCTGATGAGGTAGTGAGCTGTCATGCCCTGGAGAGGGAGAGCCCCGGCGTCCTCCCAGCTGATACTCTCGGGTACCTGAACAGCGAGCTCTTGGTCCACTAGAAAATACTCAGCATAGGTAGCCGTCGCGTTGGCAGTGGCTAGCCGATCACCCACCGAGAAATGAGTGACGTCAGAACCCACTGCCACCACTTCACCGGCAGCCTCAGTGCCGGGAACGAAAGGGAGTGGCACCGAGTACACACCGGCACGCTGGTAGGTCTCAATGAAGTTAATGCCCACTGCACGAGTCTTCACCAGCACCTGGGTGGAGCCGGGGGTAGGGAGGGGAAGCTGTGCTGGAACCAGGACGTCAGGCGCCCCTGTTGCTTCAAAATGTACTGTGGTCATAGTGGTATTAGTCATGATTTTAAGCCTACTCCCAAATCTAAGATTATCGATGTTAATGGCTAATTGTTTGGACTGGGCTTGGGTTAGCGCATCTTCACCCTAGCCTGCCTCTATCTGAGGTAAAGCGTCCGTATCCCGAAACAATCTGTATAAATATTTACTGCATTGCAAAAAAATGCAAAGATGGTGTCATGACGATTACAGTAGCTGTTTCTGGAGCCACCGGCTATGCCGGTGGCGAGGTCCTGCGTTTGCTGGCAACCCACCCCCACGTGGAGGTTAAGACGGTTGCCGCTCATTCTTCGGCTGGGCAGAAGTTGGGGGATCTTGCTCCCCACCTGCGAAAGTACTCACACCTGACGATTGCTGATACCACCGCTGAAGCTTTGGCGGGGCACGACGTTGTTTTCCTTGCCTTGCCGCACGGGGCCAGTGCCGAGGTTGCCGCCCAGTTACCTGAAGGCACTCTGGTCATTGATGCCGGTGCCGACCACCGCTTAGACGACGCGGAGGCTTGGCAGAAATTTTACGGCACTGACCACGCAGGTACCTGGCCGTATGGGCTGCCAGAGTTCCCAACGTCTGCAGGGCAGAAACAGCGCGAACAGCTGCAGGGCGTAAGTCGTATCGCTGTGCCTGGCTGCTACCCCACATCTTCCATTCTTGCGCTGGCTCCCGGTTTTGCTGCCGGTCTTTTAGAGCCTCAGGACGTTGTCATTGTGGCTGCATCCGGCACCAGCGGGGCAGGTAAAAGCCTCAAACCTCACCTGCTCTCGGCAGAAGTTATGGGCTCCATGAGCCCCTACGGGGTGGGCGGGGCACACCGTCATACCCCTGAGATTGAAGAGAAACTTTCTGCAGCAGCGGGAGAGCGGGTGCAGATTTCTTTCACACCTACTCTTGTCCCCATGCCGCGAGGAATCCTGGCAACCTGTACAGCGCGGGTCAAGCCAGGTGTTACCGAGGCCCAGCTGCGCGATGCCTGGGGTAAAGCCTATGAAGGTGAGCGCTTTGTGCACCTGCTTCCGGAGGGGCAGTGGCCCAGCACCAAGAGCGTGCAGGGGTCTAATCACGCTGAAATGCAACTGGCTTTCGATGCGCACGCTGGGCGGGTCATTGTTACTAGCGTTATCGATAATTTGACCAAAGGCACCGCTGGTGGTGCCATTCAATCCATGAATATTGCTTTGGGTCTGCCCGAATTCGAGGGCCTTGAGCAGGAAGGGCTGGCGCCGTGACCGATTTGAAGCACCATGTTGAGGGTATCGAAAGTAGCGGGGTTACCTACCCTGCTGGCTTCAGAGCTGCCGGTGTAGCCGCCGGGATTTCCAGTGTCACCGGTAAACGCGATGTTGCCCTAGTGGTCAATGAAGGGGCGCAGAAGAACGCTGCCGCAGTTTTTACCACCAATAAGTTCGCTGCGGCGCCCGTGCTCTGGAGCCAGCAGGTGATTACCGACGGGCGGGTCGACGCTGTGCTACTCAACTCAGGCGGGGCTAACGCCTGCACCGGTGCCCCCGGTTTTCGGGACACCCATGCCAGCGCCGAGCAAGTTGCAGAGGTTCTGGGTGTTTCAGCCGGGGATGTCCTGGTGTGTTCAACCGGGCTGATTGGTCAGCGTCTACCCATGGATAAGTTGGGTGCCGGTATTAGCGAAGTTGCGGCTTCGCTGGGTGCTGGTGCGGCGTCCTGCCAGGAGTCTGCACAGGCGATTATGACCACTGATACCGTGCACAAACTGGCCGGGCAAGAGCTTACGGCAGCTGGTGGCACTTACCGTATCGGCGGTATGGCCAAGGGAGCTGGCATGCTAGCACCCGGGTTGGCAACTATGCTGGTGGTCCTGACCACCGATGCTGCCCTCACCAGCCAGCAGCTTGATACCGCGCTGCGCGAGGCCGTCCGCTTGAGCTTCAACCGGGCTGACTCCGATGGGTGTATGTCCACCAACGACACCGTGGCGCTACTGGCGTCCGGGGAATCTGGTGTTACCCCCGACCCGCAAGATTTTACCCAGGCACTGACCGCTATCTGCCAGGACCTCGCCCTTCAGCTGATTGGAGACGCCGAGGGAGCCAGCCATGATATTCATGTGCGTACCCTGGGGGCAGCTACCGAAGCTGAGGCTGAGGAAGTCTCCCGGGCAGTTTCCCGCTCAAACCTCTTTAAGACGGCGATTTTTGGTAATGACCCCAACTGGGGCCGCATCCTCTCTGAGGTGGGCACCACCAGTGCGCATTTTGAGCCCGAAAACGTGAATGTCACCATCAACGGTGTTATGGTCTGCCGGGCCGGGGGTATCGGTGAAGACCGTTCCCTGGTCGATTTGACCACTGACCGCAGGGTCACCGTAGACATCGATTTGGCGGCAGGGGAGCACCAGGCAACGATCTGGACCAATGACTTGACCCACGACTACGTCCACGAAAACAGCGCTTACTCCAGCTAACATCTCCCCACCAACGGCTTAGAAAGAAGACATGGCACAGCATAACAACGCCGCCGCACGTTTTGATACGGCGCAGGAAAAAGCTAAAACCCTGACCGAAGCCTTGCCCTGGATTCAGCAGTTCCGGGGCAAGATCATGGTTTTCAAGTACGGCGGGAACGCTATGATTTCTGAGGATCTGCGCGCAGCTTTTGCTGAAGATATGGTTTTTCTACGGACCATCGGCATTTGCCCGGTGGTAGTACACGGTGGCGGACCGCAGATTACTGCCATGCTGGGCAAGCTGGGAATTGAGAGCGAGTTCCGGGGCGGTCTGCGCTACACCACACCTGAGGCAATGGACGTGGTGCGCATGGTACTGACCGGTCAAGTGGCTCGCGAGCTGGTGAGCCACATCAACCGTCACGGCCCTTTTGCTGTTGCGATGAGCGGTGAGGACGGCGGGCTGCTGCGTGCTCGACGCATCACAGCTCAGGTCGACGGGGTTGAGACCGACCTGGGGCTGGTGGGTGAAGTGGTTGGAGTTAACACCACGGCCATTACTTCCATGATTGAAGCTGGGAAAATCCCGGTGATTTCATCGATTGCCCCCGAGGTACATGACAGCCAGAAACACCCGGACCATCATCACGGTCTGGCAGGTCTCACCGGTGAAATCCTCAACGTGAACGCAGATACAGCGGCGGCCGCCGTGGCCGCTGCGCTGGGTGCTGAGAAGCTGGTGGTGCTGACCGACGTTGAAGGGCTTTATGCCAACTGGCCTGACCGTAGCTCTCTGATTAGTTCCCTCACGGTCAGCGAACTGCGGGAGATGATGCCCTGCCTCGTTTCTGGCATGATTCCCAAGATGGGTGCCTGCTTACAAGCCGTAGAACAGGGGGTGCCGCGAGCATCGATTGTTGATGGTCGCCTACCGCACTCGCCTCTGCTTGAGATTTTCACCGATACTGGCATCGGCACCCAGCTCACCCCGGACGGCCTGGCTGAGGGCGCCTGGAAGCACCCAGAAGCTGACTACCGGGTACAACCGGTGACCTACTAGAGCCTGAAGAAAAGAGATAAACGTGAGTCAGCAAAACTATCTTGAAACCTATTCCACCGACCTCTTGGGTGTCTTTGGTGACCCCAGCCTGGTGCTGGTCCGCGGTGAGGGCTCGCGCGTCTGGGATGCAGACAGCAAGCCCTACCTTGACCTGCTCGGCGGTATTGCCGTAAACGCTCTGGGCCATGCCCATCCCGCATGGGTGAAGGCGGTGGGGGAGCAAGCTGCTACGCTGGCCCATGTTTCTAATTTTTTTACCACCCCGCAGCAGGTGGCGCTAGCCCATAAACTGCGTGGTCTGCTGGGGGCTGAGGACGCCCGTGTTTTCTTTTGCAACTCCGGTACCGAAGCGAATGAGGCGGCCTACAAGCTAGCTCGCCGCCACGGCAATCTCCATGGCAAGGGAACCATACTGGCGCTGGAGCAGGGGTTTCACGGTAGGACCATCGGAGCTTTAAGCCTGACCCACAAGCCCGCCTACCGGCAGCCTTTCGAGCCTCTGCCCACCGGCATCCAGCATATCCCTGCCACCCTGGAGGCTCTAGAAGAACACTTCACCGATGACGTCGCGGCGCTGATTGTTGAGCCCATTCAGGGTGAAGCTGGGGTGCTGCCTCTACCTGAAGGTTATCTAGGACGAGCCCGTGAGCTGACGCGCCAGCATAATGCCTTACTTATTGTTGATGAGGTGCAAACCGGAATGGGCCGTACCGGCCGCTGGTTTGAGCACTCCCGCGAGCTAGGCGCCGATGAACTCCCCGATGCCATTACTCTAGCCAAGGGGCTGGGCGGAGGTTTTCCGGTGGGTGCCATGATGGTAGTTGGCGCTAAGAATGGCGCAACTCTACAGGCAGGCATGCACGGAACGACTTTTGGCGGTAACCCTCTAGCCACCGCAGCGGCGCTCGCCACCCTGGAAACCATTGAGGCAGAAGGCCTGTTAGAACACGCTGACAATATGGGAAGCTATCTGCGACAGCAACTGGGGCAGCTAACCGGTATCCAAACAACCCGCGGGGCCGGGCTGCTTATCGGCATTGTTCTAGAAGATGCAAAGACAGACGCCGGAGCTCCGCTCGCCCCCGCCTTTGTAGTGGCTGCGAGAGAAGCTGGTTTCATCGTCAATGCTCCCAATGAGAATACCGTGCGTCTGGCTCCAGCCCTGACTCTGAGCCACGAAGAAGCTGATGAGTTCATCGCTGCCTTCCCCCACATTCTTGCCCAGGCCCTCCAGTCGTAGTGGCCGGGGCGCCGCGCCCAAACTCACTATTCATCAAGCGAATAAATATTAAGAATTATGCATATAATCGTTGGGGTGCACTCGTAGCCCCAGTAAAGGAGACCATCGTGGTACGTCATTTTCTCAAAGACACCGATCTCACCCCCGCCGAACAGGCTCGTGTGCTGGACCTTGCCGCTGAGATGAAGGCAGACCGCTTTGGTTTTGCCCCTCTCGCTGGGCCACAGACCGCAGCGGTAATCTTCGATAAGACTTCTACTCGCACCCGTTTTTCCTTTCATACCGGTATCGCAGAACTGGGCGGTAACCCCCTCATTGTGAACCCGGGTGAAGCACAAATCGGGCATAAAGAAAGCGTTTCAGACACGGCTAAAGTCATTAGCCGAATGGTCTCAACAATTATCTGGCGTACCTTTGAACACCGCGGTCTTGAAGAAATGGCGCAGCACTCTACCGTGCCGGTCATCAACGCCCTTTCCGATGACTACCACCCCTGCCAGATTCTTGCTGATCTACTCACGATCCGTGAGCACCTGGGGGAGTTGGCGGGTAAAACCATGGTCTACCTGGGGGATGCTGCCAACAACATGGCTAACTCCTACCTCCTGGGGGGAGCCACCGCCGGCATGCATGTACGCGTAGCTGGCCCGTCCAGCTACCTGCCCGCCCCTGAGGTGGTAGCAGAAGCAGAAGCTCGCGCCCAGCAAACCGGCGGGTCAATCCTGGTTACCACCGACCCCGCAGAAGCACTCGCCGGGGCGGACGTAGTTATTACCGATACCTGGGTTTCCATGGGCCAGGAAGACCAAAAAGAGGCCCGCGCCAAGGTCTTCAAGCCCTACACCGTAGATACCGCAGCGATGGCTCAGGCAGCTGAGCACGCTATCTTCTTACACTGCCTGCCAGCCTATCGCGGCTTCGAAGTGACCGCAGAAGTTATTGACGGGCCTGCTTCGGTTGTCTTTGACGAGGCAGAAAACCGCCTTCACGCTCAGAAAGCTCTCATGGCCTTCCTCCTGGCAGAATCTGGCCTAGCTGCCAACTACCGCGCAGCTCTTACCCACTAGAAAGAACATCAATGGCAATTCCTCCCACCAAAACTGCCCGCCAGGCTCGCATTATTGAGTTACTGCAAACCCACCGAGTGCGCTCGCAGGCTGACCTGGCGCAACTGCTCACCGATGACGGTCTCAAAGTTACTCAAGCCACTCTCAGTCGCGATCTAGTTGAAATTGGTGCTGAGCGGGTACGCGATGAAAAATCTGGGCTAATCTACGCAGTGCCCAACCACCCTGTGCGTCGCAGCGCCCAGGACGGCCCGGACGCTCGACTGGTTGGGCTTTTCAAGGAGTTGCTGGTGACAGCTGAGGCCTCAGCCAACCTGGTGATACTGCGTACCCCGCCCGGGGCGGCGCAGTTCCTGGCATCGGCCATCGACCAGGCTGGCCTTGAACCGTTGCTGGGGTCCATTGCCGGTGATGATACGGTCATGGTTATTACCCGCGACCCCCTTGGGGGTGAAGCGGTAGCTGAACTATTCCTCAGCTGGGCCGCGTAGGAATCCATCAATCCAAGCAGGCTTTGACCCTGCCCACTCGTCTCTCACGTCTATTCCCTGGTGGTGAAAGGGTTAGCTGAAGAGCTTTTGCATATCGTCAAGCTCAAAGAACTGGGCCACCTGGGCTGGTGTTTGGGTACCCAGGGTTTCGTCCGCTCCGGCGTCCAAGAGCATGCGAGCGATGGGGAGGTTATTGCGGAAGACAGCGCAGACCAAGGCAGTTTGCCCTCGGTCGTTGATCCGATCCAAATCAGCGCCTTCGTTGATAAGAATCTGTAACAGGTCGGTGTGCTGATGGTAGGCAGCAAGAATGAGCAGAGTATCGCCCTTGGCGTTGGTGAGGTCAACGGGAACGCCTTGGTCGAAGAGTGACTTGAGAGCTACCGGCTTATTGTACCGGGCTAAATCGAAGACTGAGTTAAGGAATTCGTGTTCTGTCTCGGTGAGGACGTTATCTGTCATGCCTATACTTTGGCAGATAGCTTCACCCTGCGCAAACCTGTCGGTACTTTTCTGACAGGTTCTCCCATCGTGCTGACGTGTTCACAAGGCTTCATCCACACTTTATGGGAAGATGTTGTACCAAGCAGGCTAGCTAACCGAAAGGGCATGATGATTCAGTCTTTGACCTCTAAACCTACCGAGCAGAGTAATCTCTGTTTTTTGCTGACCCGTCAGGCATCTTCGCGCGACCTGGCCTTGCAGTGGGAAGGCGGGCAGCTCACCTATCAAGAGCTGGTGGATAAAATTGACGTTGCTCGCCAATGGCTGGGTGATAGGGGAGTAGGCCACGGTGATCGTGTGGCTCTTGCCTTGCCCAATGTGCCTCAGATGGTAGCTCTTTACTATGCCACGCTTGCTCTGGGCGCCATTGCTGTGCCTCTGCATCCGCTTTTGTCAGCTCGTGAGGTCCAATACCAGGTGCAGGACGCCGGCGCTCGGCTGCTGCTGGTTTGGGCCGGTACCCGGGTAGCGGGTGAATTGGCTGACCTTGATATGACAGCGGTTAATGCGGGTCTTAGTGCTGTTGAGGTTATTGATGGCAGTGTAATTTTTGAGGGGAAAGCAGAAACGCACTTTAGGCCCTGCGCTGTCGAAGCTGATGCTCCTGCCGTCCTGCTCTACACCTCTGGTACAACCGGCCAGCCTAAGGGGGCAACCCTAAGCCACGCCAATATGCTTTCTAACGCGCGTTCCTGTGCTCAAGTTTTTGGTTTTGAACCAACAGATACCATCTTCGGCGGGCTTCCCCTCTTCCACGCTTTTGGGCAAACCGTATCGATGAATGCTGTGTTTGCTGCTGGAGCCAGCATTGCCCTGCTACCCCGTTTTACTCCCCAGGGTGCTGCGGCTTTATGTGCAGATACTGGGGTCACTGTTTTTGCGGCGGTGCCCTCCATGTACAGCGCTATAGCTAACTACCTGGAAACAGATACTGCACTTGCGGATCATCTGAGGGGCTCTCTACGGTTCGGTATTTCTGGAGGGGCAGCCTTGCCCTCCTCTGTACACGCTGATATTGACCGCTTAGTTAACTTTCCCGTCTATGAAGGGTACGGGCTGAGTGAAACCTCCCCGGTAGTATCTTTTAATCAGGCTGAATTTGGTCTTGTCATTGGCTCGGTGGGCCGCCCCCTGCCCGGCGTCCTGGTTGAGGTCCGTGATGAGCAGGGGCATCCGCTCGGCGCAGACCAGCCGGGGCAGCTGTGGGTCAGCGGCCCTAACGTGATGACCGGTTACTGGCAGAACCCTGATGCTAACGAGGCGGTATTTGACGGTGACTGGTTCGCAACGGGGGACGTGGCCAGATTAGATAGCCAGGGCAATATTTATATTGTGGACCGTCTCAAGGACATGATTCTGCGCAATGGTAATAGCGTCTACCCTCGCGAAATTGAGGATGTTCTCTACACTCACCCACAGGTC
The DNA here is from genome assembly GCF_040946345.1 of Rothia sp. LK2492. Classification (NCBI taxonomy): domain Bacteria; kingdom Bacillati; phylum Actinomycetota; class Actinomycetes; order Micrococcales; family Micrococcaceae; genus Rothia; species Rothia sp. LK2492. The sequence goes on from NZ_JAYWLX010000002.1 coordinate 375,802, forward strand.
AGCTTGGCTGCTGTGGTGGGTAAGGCGGACCTGCAGGTGGGTGAAGAGATTGTGGCCGTTATTGTGCCCCGCACTGCGAATTTGACCGAGGCTGAAGGTGAGGAGCTGGTTGCTGAACTTGATCACCTATGCCGTCAGCAACTCGCTTCCTACAAGTATCCCCGGAGTTTCCTTCTGCGTGCAGAGCTACCGCTTGGTCCCACCGGTAAGATTCTCAAGCGGCAGCTAGCGGCCTCACTGTAGAAATCCTGCCAATCTTCCAGTGACGTGGTCTTAGGCGGCTGCCTTCAGGTTTCGGTTCTGCATGGAAGCACTCAGTGATGCCCCCAGGAGAATCATACGAAAACAGCGCTCGGTGGAATTGGTGAGCAGCTCTTCACCATTTTCTAGGGCATCATCTAGTCCCATGGGCAGGGGCATGATGCTGGCAAAAGCGTCAATACCAGCATCGTGAACCCGGTAGGCTTTCTCTCCGATGGATCCGGCGAGGGCAAGCACGGGGACTCCCGCGGCCTGCGCTCGAGCGGCAATTTCTGCAGGAACCTTGCCCTTGGGCGTCTGATAATCGATAGCACCTTCTGCGGTGACCACCAGATCAGCCTGTTGAATTTCTGTAGTGACGCTGAGGCCGGCCAACCCGGAATCAATGAGAGCCTCAAAGCGTGGGGTAAGTTCGGCTCCAATCAGGGCTAGTCCAGCACCTAAGCCTCCTGAAGCACCGGTGCCTGCTCCCGTATGAAAATCAGTGGATACTCTACCGCCGGTCATCTCACTCTGGGTGCTCTCAAGAAGGTTGGCCCAGTGAGTTAGCGCCTGATCTAGCTCTTCGACCTGCTGAGGGGTGGCGCCCTTTTGGGGGCCGAAGACGCGAGCTACCCCCTTGGGCCCGGTCAAGATGTTGTGCTGGTTGAGGGCCAGTATAATGCGAACCTGTGAAAGGCGGGGGTGTAAGCCGCTGTAATCTATGCGCTCAGCGTTGCAAAGATTGGCTCCACCAAGCTGCACTTCCTGGCCGTCGGCGTCTAGAATTTTTGCACCTAAGGCAGAAAGGGCACCAGCACCGCCATCTGAGGTCCCTGAATCTCCGCAACCCACCAAAATGGTGTGTACTTCCGGGTTTGAGAGTGCAGCGGCTATTGTTTCTCCTACTCCGTAGGTAGTGGTGGCGCCAGGGTTCCTCATGTCTTTGGGAACCAGGGAGAGACCTGCTGCGGCAGCCATCTCTACCACGGCAATTCCGCGTTGAGAGCCTCCCAAAAGAGCGTAGTGAGAGTTGACGCACTGCCCAACAGGCCCGGTGATCTCAAGCGAAACCAGGGTGCCGCCGGTTGAGGATGCTAGGAGTTTGGCGGTTCCTTCTCCTCCATCGGGGATAGGTAGGACCACGGTATTGACTCCGGGAATAACCCTGCGGATACCTGCTGCGATAGCGTCGGCTACAACATCGGCATCAAGGCTTCCTTTGAAGCCAGAAGGGGCGATGAGGATGCGCTGGGGAATGGACATAATCATGATAGTTCTCCTTATATTGGGGCACCGAGGCATGGTGGGTGCAAGCATCTTAGCTAGTGTTGCCACTAGGTCTTTTAGTGTTTTAAAAATTTCGCTGGGTGGTGCGATTTAGGTGTAGAGAGGCAGACCTAAGAGGGGCCAAATGAAGAAAGAAAAGAGTGCGATAAGTATGGCATGCAGCGGAGCGAGCCAGGCGCTGAGTTTCAGGAGGTCTGCTGGAGTGTAGGTTGGTCTTCCGTCCATGTTGGCAAAGAGAGCAACCGGTTTAGCGCTGGAGGTGAGGGTGTGGCAGAAGCCTGCTGCGGCGGTTGAGATAAAGGCGGCTGCCACTGGATTCACCCCTAACGGCAGCGCCGCTGTGATGATGAGGGGAATAAGCACTGCGCTACGAGCACTTCTGGACTGAATGACCAGGTGAGCTGCAGTTGAAATCAGAATCACCATAAGCACGAAGATGGCTGCTCCGCTAGAGCCCAGTTGACTCACGGGGGCAAAGAGGGATTCAGCCAGCCAGCTTGCCGCACCTGAATCTGCTAGACCGGTTCCGATGGCTAGAGTCGCTGCCATGAAGAGCAACATGGGCCAGGGTGCTTTCTTGAGGGCTGCGCCCAGCTTGATTGAGCTAACCCCCGGAGCGGTGGCCGCCAGGGCGCCCAGTACCGCTACGATCACGGGTGTCAGACCGTGCAGAGTTTCGGTGCACCAGAGAAGTACAGCAACCAAGAGGACCAGGGCAATGTTCCGTTCGGGAGCTGTGAGCGGCCCACGGACCGGGGTATCTGATGCTTGCTCAAAATCAGTAACCGTTACGTCGATGGGGCCCTGCTCCTCTCGAGAAGGACCAAAGAGCCGTAGCACTAGCTCAGTAACGACTAAGGAAGCCAACAGACCTAGACCTGAGCCCAGGATCATCCACTCCAAAAAACCAATGGTTTCCAAACCGTAGGCGGTTAGGATTTCTGAGGTGACCAGGTGGGCGCCAGCACCAATAAAAGATGCTACAGCCGAAACCAGGATACTGGCCGGGGCTAGGATACCCAGAGCTTTTACCAGGGCTGGGCGGTTACCCAAGGCATCCGCCAGGGTCTGGTAGATGGGCAGAGCGAGCGCAGCGCGTCCCGAAGGTGAGGGAACCAGATATACCGTCAGAAAGAGAGCCAGATTGAAAAGGTAGGCGAGCTGCCTGGGGGTCCGAGCTCGGGAAACCAACTGGGCGGTCAACCTGCGGGTGAGGCCGGAGGCAGTGAGCACCTGAGCCATAACCACAGCAGCAACCAGTAGCCACACCGCTGATGTCCCTAAGGACGCGGTGAACCGTTCCGTTGAGATGATACCGGTCAGTACCAGAGCAACAGCGGCTGCCAAAGACACATAGGTATCGGTCAGCGGGCTAAAAACCCATGCCCAGATGGCAATGATAAAGATGCTCAGGGCTAGCGCTCCCTGGAGGCTGAGTGAGGCAGACCCAAAACCAGTCCAGGCTACCGCAGCCACCAGGGTAAGGGCACCAGCTAGAGAGACAACTAGTCGACCAGTGATGAAGCTGCGGTTGACCTGATCCAGAGGAGCGGTCACCGGCAACCTTTCGTCAGGGCATTCTTGAGAGGAATATAGTAGCTTGCTCATACAAATCGGTACCCTGCTCCGCGAACGGTCACAATGTAGTCCTCCCCAATTTTTTTGCGTAGTGCTCTGATATAGACATCAACGATGTTGGAGTTGGGGTCGAAGTCCACACCCCAGACCTGACCCAGTAGCTGTTCGCGCGAGAGCACCTGATTTTTGTGACGCATCAGTGTTTCCAAGAGAGCAAATTCTCGCGTAGTGAGCTCTGCTGACTGTCCCGCTACCGAGACCTGACGGCTCAGAATGTTAAGAACGAGGTCGCGGTGAGTGAGCTGGGAGGTTGGGGTCGTATCATCGGAGGCTGTATCGCGAAGACGTAGCCTAATACGAGCAATCAGCTCAGCGAACTGGAAAGGTTTGGTCATGTAGTCATTTGCCCCGTTCTCCAGACCTTCTAACGTATCGGAGACTGAGTCCCGGGCAGTCAGCATGATAATAGGGGTTTTGAGACCCTCAGCTCTCAGTGCTCGCATGATGGAGAACCCGTCCATGCCGGGAAGACCCACATCGAGGATAATCAGGTCAAAATTTCCCACTTTGGCCAGAGCATAAGCGCTACAGCCCTCATCAATTAATGTGGAGGTATAACCGGCTGATTTCAGCCCCTTAACAATAAAGGACGAGATACGCGGGTCATCTTCAACAATGAGGATGTGGCTCATCGGTTAGCTCTTTTCTGGTTCGTTCTGAGGTGGGTATGTTGCGGTAATCGACTGGGTTTTTTTCGGAGGGTTAGGGGCAGGAACGCTGATGCCAAAGATTGAGCCGGGGCCGTCTTCTGGCGCCGCAATCCATACCCCACCACCGTGGGCTTCTGCTATCGACCGAACGATGGCTAACCCCAGACCGGCTCCCACTGAGTGCTGTTTGGCAGTGGCAGGATTTTTAGCGTTATTGCGTCTGAACCTTTCAAAGAGGATCGATGCATCCTCGGGGCTAACACCCGGGCCACGGTCCTGAACCCATAGCTTCAGTTGCCGCTCACCGTCTTGACCAGAAAATTCCGATCCGATGGTGATTGCGCTTCCACTGGGGCTGTACTGGGCTGCGTTGGCTGCCAGCTGAAGCATCGCCTGAGTAATGCGCTGTTCGTCCAAGCCGACCTCTCCCTCGGCAATATCAGCAATAATCCACCGATGGTTAGCAAAAACCTGAACCTTGGAATCGAGGGAAATCATGAGCTCGGAGACCTCAGTGGGGTGAGGTTGAACGAAGTCTGGGCGTTCAGATTTAGCCAAGGTTAGAAGGTCCGATACGATTCGCCCCATACGCTCTAACTCATCATCCACCAGGAGCAGAGTCTGTTCCTGTTCCTCGGTGCGCTCCATGAGCTCAAGGTGGCCGCGCACAATAGTGATGGGGGTGCGGAGTTCATGGCTGACATCGTCCATGAACTGCCGTTCGGTGAGCGTTGCTTCTTCGAGACGGTCTAGCATCTGGTTGAAAGTATGACTCATTGCTGCCACGTCATCGTCCCCTTTAACCGTTACTCTGCCGCTAAAATTCTTGTCGTTAATGTGCTCGGCTACCTGGCGGAGATTACGGATGGGTTTAGTAATCTGAGTGGCGATGAGCCAGGACACCAAGAGAGTGAAAGCGAGGCCAGCAACGCCAACCCAAATCATGATAAAGACGGTGTGTTGGACCGCATCTAGTTCGGGTTGAATATACTCCAGAACCAGTAGATGGCCTGTTGTTGTGCCTTCATCGGTTTGTAGCTCAACAGCGACCTTGCCCCAATGCACTGGCCCGGCAGGTGTCTGCTCAATTCCTGAGTTGGAGGGGTTTTCCCTGAGCCCGGTGAGTAGAGCCTGATCCTGATGTAGCCGGTACCCGGTGGTTTGAGCGTAATGGTCCTGTTCTTCGAGAAAAATGATCTGGTGAGGGGTTAGACCGATGACTTGTTCCTTGTAGCCTGTGTATTGCCGGGTCACGTACGAGCCCAGCATGTCTTCTAGCGTTTCAAAAGGTCTGGCTGTTTGAGGGTTGACCCCAATCTGTGCAAAGTTTCGGAACTCAGCGATTTCACTTTCGGTGCTGGAATTGGCTCCCCTTCCCACATCGCTAATTAGTATTTCTCGCACGGTAAAGATGAGCCCGGTAATGATGAAGCTGGTGAGCAGAAAAGTCCAGGCGACGATGCGCAGGCGGACTGACCCGCTGCGTTCCGTGCGGGCGGATCTAGCTCGATGTTTTTCTAAGGTAGAGCGCCAGCGGGGCTTGAGGCTAATCATCGTCGTCATCCCAGTCATCGTCATCCCAGTTATCGTCACCATCACTGCCTGGAGAGTATTGCGGAGCAGGTGCTGGAGGTAGGGGCTGTTCAATATAAGCCGGTTCTGGGACTACCGCTGCAGGCGCTGGTGCCACCACTTCTGCTGGCTGCGGCTCTTCTTCTGCAGCGGGTGCCTCTTGCTGACCCGCGTCATCTGCCTGATCGTTATCTGTAGGAGTTGCGGAGACACTGGGCGAAGAGTTTTCTGCCGGGGCGCTTTTGATATCAATTACCACAGGCTCGTCATCAATCTGGGGAGTAGCACTGCTGAAAGAAGTAACGAGGGCTAGGGCAGCGACGATACCGGCCAGCGCAAGAACCAGCAGGCCAAAGGTGTATTTCTTGAACATAATTCCAGTCTGTACGGTCTTTATAAAAGTTTCGTGAGTCCTGCATTAATGTTTTTTAATAAATAACTCTTTTTACAGGTTAGCTCTGGGTAGAGTGGTCTTTGGTCACGGGGCGTAACTGGTGCCTAACGTCCGCATCGTGGCAGTGTTTGAATAATTATGTTTATATGTGCATAATTATTTATAGAGAAGCGGCTTGTCCGCACCACACCATTTAGGAGCATTATGAAAGAGCGTATCGTTCTTGCCTACTCAGGCGGCCTTGACACCTCGGTAGCCATCGGTTGGATTGGCGAAGCCACCGGCGCAGAAGTTATTGCTGTGGCTGTAGATGTAGGCCAGGGCGGCGAGGACCTCGAGACAATTCGTCAGCGTGCCCTCGATTGCGGCGCCGTTGAAGCATACGTTGCAGACGCTCGCGACGAGTTCGCTAACGACTACTGCATGCCTGCTCTCAAAGCTAACGCTCTTTATATGGACGCTTACCCGCTGGTCTCAGCCGTTTCCCGCCCCGTCATCACCAAGCACCTGGTCGCTGCAGCTCAGCAGTTCGGTGCCACCACCGTGGCACACGGCTGCACCGGTAAGGGTAATGACCAGGTTCGTTTTGAGGTTGGTATTCAGACCCTGGGCCCCGAACTCAAGTGCATCGCACCCGTACGCGACCTCGCTCTAACCCGCGAGAAGGCTATCGATTACGCAGAGAAGAACAATCTGCCGATTGCCACCACCAAGAAGAACCCCTTCTCCATCGACCAGAACGTTTGGGGTCGCGCGGTTGAAACCGGCTTCCTAGAAGACATCTGGAACGGCCCCACCAAGGACGTTTACGACTACACCGATGACCCCACCTTTGCTCCCGTGCCGGACACCGCCGTGATTACCTTCAAGGAAGGTATCCCTGTAGCGATTGACGGCCAGGCTGTCACCCCGCTAGAAGCCATCGAAATCATGAACCGCCGTGCAGGTGCCCAGGGCATCGGCCGCATCGACATTGTTGAGGACCGTTTGGTTGGCATCAAGTCCCGCGAAATCTACGAGGCACCCGGTGCCATGGCACTGATCGCAGCCCACAAGGAACTTGAGAATGTCACCATTGAGCGTGAACAGGCTCGCTTCAAGAAGACCGTAGGGCAGCGCTGGACCGAGCTGGTCTATGACGGCCAGTGGTTCTCACCGCTGAAGAAGTCACTAGACGCCTTCATCGAGGACACCCAGAAGATGGTCAACGGCGAAATTCGCCTGGACATGCACGGCGGTCGCGCCGTTGTATCGGGCCGCCGCTCTGATACCGCGCTCTACGACTTCAACCTCGCCACCTACGATGAGGGCGATAGCTTCGACCAGTCACATGCTCGTGGTTTCATCGAGCTCTTTGGCCTGTCCTCCAAGGTTGCTTCAGCCCGCGATCAGCGTCTGGGCCTCTAAAATCCTAGAGTGATTCACCCCGCCGGCCCGGTGCCTTCCCTCCCCAGAAATGAAAGGGTAGGGGGGGCGCCGGGGCGGCTTTTGACTCACACCCCTGCTTTTACCACCGAAAGAGTTGAGATATGTCTGTTGATAAGCACGGCACAAATGACGGCGCTCTCTGGGGCGGACGCTTCGCTGGCGGCCCTTCTGATGCCTTAGCTGCCCTCTCCAAATCAACCCAGTTTGACTGGCGTCTGGCGCCTTATGATATTGCAGGTTCTCGTGCTCACGCCCGCGTGCTAGCTAAGGCCGGCCTGCTGACTGAAGAAGAACTGACAGGCATGATCGCTGCCCTGGACCAGCTAGAAGCAGATGTGCGCAGCGGCGCCTACACTCCGGCTGAGTCCGATGAAGACGTACACGGTTCACTGGAAAAGGGCCTTATCGAACGCGCTGGTGCTGATTTAGGCGGCAAGCTTCGTGCCGGGCGCTCGCGCAACGATCAGATTGCAACCCTCGGTCGTATGTATCTGCGTGATCATGCCTCAATTATCGCTCAGGGCGTGGTAGATACCATTGACGCGCTCATCGCCCAGGCTGAGGAGCACCCCTACGCTCCCATGCCCGGCCGCACCCACCTGCAGCACGCCCAGCCGATTTTGCTCTCTCACCAGCTACTGGCTCATGCGTGGGCCCTGTCCCGCGACTTGGACCGTTTACTGGACTGGGACAAGCGCGCTGCTGTCTCACCCTACGGCTCGGGTGCTCTTGCCGGTTCATCTTTGGGGCTTGACCCTGAAGCTGTGGCCCACGACTTGGGCTTTAGCTCGGCTGTGCATAATTCGATTGATGGCACTGCCTCACGCGACGTCTACGCTGAGTTCGCTTGGATCTGCGCCATGATTTCGGTGGATCTTTCCCGCATCTCAGAAGAGGTTATTCTTTGGGCAACGAAAGAGTTCTCCTTCGTAAAGCTACACGATAGCTTCTCTACCGGCAGCTCGATTATGCCTCAGAAGAAGAACCCTGACATCGCTGAGCTGGCTCGCGGTAAAGCTGGCCGCCTCATCGGTGACCTTACCGGCTTACTGGCAACCCTCAAGGCTCTGCCTCTGGCCTATAACCGTGATTTGCAGGAGGATAAGGAGCCCGTCTTCGATGCTATTGACCAGCTTGAGGTACTTCTACCTGCGGTCTCTGGCATGATTGCCACCCTGACCTTCAACACTGACCGTCTAGCTGAGCTGGCCCCTCAGGGCTTTGCTCTGGCAACCGATATCGCTGAGTGGCTGGTGCGTGAGGGAGTGCCCTTCCGTGTGGCCCACGAGCTGGCCGGAGAAGCGGTGCAGGTGTGCGAAGACAAAGACTGCGAGCTGTGGGATTTGACGGACGAAGAGTACCTAGCAATTTCACCCCACCTACATGCGGGTGTCCGCGAAGTGCTCACCGTTGAAGGGTCTCTGAACTCCCGCAGCGCCCAGGGCGGCACTGCCCCGTCTGCTGTGGCTACTCAGTTAGAAGCGCTCAGGAGTGAGCTAGAACCTGCGCGTGCTTTCGCCGCCCGCCCTCAGATCATCAGCTAATACTTTTGTCTTTCAACGGACTACCCGCGCTACAGTAGTGGGTAGTCCGTTGTTATTTTTACAGTAGAAAAAGAACTATGCACCTTCTCGATAGACTCAGAACCTTCAGGGACTCCTTTGTAATGATTCCAGCCCTGTTCATCACAACGGCAATCGTTCTCTCTTTCGCACTGGTGGCTCTTGACCGCTCTGTAGCCTACGGGCCAGAAGCCACGAGCGTCTTTTTCTTCACCGTAGGGCCAGAAGGTGCCCGCGGCATCCTCTCGGCTATTGCCTCAACGGTGCTCTCCGTAGCAACCATGGCCTTCTCCATTACCATCTCGGTGATGTCTACAGCCAGTAGCTCATTCGGGCCCCGCCTCGTCCGTAACTTCATGTCGGATCGTGGAAACCAAATCGTGCTGGGTACCTTCACATCTACCTTCCTCTATTGCCTGATGGTTATGCGCACCATTCAAAGTGATGACACTGACGTACCGCAAGGATCTTTCGTACCTCACCTGGCTGTTAACTTTTCCATGGTGCTGGCTTTAGCCTGTGTTGCTGTGCTGATTTACTTCATTAACCACATCGCTTCGGGCATTCAAGTCTCCACGATCGCTACTACTGTTCAGCAAAAATATCTCAAGCTCATTGAAAAACGCTTCCACGCTGAAGAGGCCGCAAGCGAAGTCTTTGAAAGCTACAGCGACAATCACCTGCCAGATGCCTTTACCTATCAGGTGCACGCAGAGACAAACGGCTACGTCGTCGATATTGAGCGCCTAACACTGGGCAAAAAACTGGCAAAGAGTATAGCTGGGGTTCACATTTTCGTGTGCCCCGGCGACCACCTGGTCAAAGGCCAGCTCATTGCAACTATCCAGGCACCGCGAGAACTTGATGACCAGCAGGTGGAGCAAATTTCCTCAACTGTGCGTCAGCTCTGCTCAGTGGGGGAGTCGAGAACTGAGTACGATGACATTCGCTTCCTTCAAGACCAAATCGTAGAGCTAGGTGTGCGTGCGCTGTCACCCGGAACAAATGACCCCTTCACGCTTACTAATTCCACCCACGAACTGACTGTGGGGCTCATCCGTGCTGCCCAGGCAGAGCACGCCAAAAACTCCGTCTTTGTGGGTGGCGAACTCAAGGTCCGTTTTGAGCCTGTTGAGGCGAGTGAACTGGTGGATTCAGCCTTCGATAATTTCAGGTCGTATGCTCTAAACCATGAACAGTGCGTGATTGACCTACTGAACATGGCTGGGAAAGTCATTGCCCTGGGTGATAACGAGCCGGCCGTGGCCCGTGCCCGCTGGCACGCGGCCGTCCTGCTGGAATACTTTAGGGCTACTAAACCTCATGATTATTCGCTAGCGCTGGTGACTGACGCCTATGAACGGTATGTGGTAGAGCACCGGTTCTAGTCTGTTTTCGGCGTAAGGGCTGCCAACCCAGACCGCGTATACTAGCTGATGACGTTTTTAGCGCATGAGCGTAACCACTGATGATTGAAGGTGTAACCGTCCATGATTAAGTCCGTTGATTCCTCCCTGCCTCTTGAAGAGCAGATTCCTGCTGCCTGCGCGCAGATTCAGGACTACCCTAAGGAGGGCATCCTCTTCTACGATGTAACCACCCTTTTTGCTAACCCTGAGGTTTTCCGCCGTGCTATGGACGAGCTGGCAGCCCGTTTTGAGGGTCAGTTCGATATCGTGGCTGGCGTTGAGGCGCGCGGTTTTCTCATGGCTTCCGCCTTGGCGTATATTGCCGGAACCGGTGTGATGACCGTGCGTAAGGCGGGAAAGCTGCCTCGCGATACCTATATGAAGGAATACGAGCTGGAGTACGGTTCGGCTGCCATCGAAATTCATAAGGAAGATATCCCTGCAGGCACTCGCGTGCTGCTGGTTGATGATCTGCTGGCAACCGGCGGCACTTTGGAGGCTGCAACCCATCTGATGAAGATGGCTGACCTTGAGGTTGCCGGTATCGGTGTGCTCCTTGAGCTGGACGGCCTCGGTGGCCGCGAGCTTTTAGCCGGTAACCGTGTTGAAGCGCTGGCATTGGTCTCTGAGTAAACCAAGAATTTTTTGTGAAGGGCCGTTGACGGTCCATCATTTTTTCGGCGGGTCCATCCGATGACGGGCACCTCGAATTTTCGTCGACCATTATCTCTGCACCTTCTGAATGCGGCCATCCCGGTGCCCTTTTGCTTTACCCCAAGCCCGGTATAGAATAGAGGGCTTTACTTTTCCGTGATGAAGGGTGCCCTCTTGACTGAGAACACTAACGCTAGCCCCACCCAGACAACGTCTGAAGCCGCTTTTGAGCGGGAACTTGCGGGGGAGCGAGCCTACGTTGGACAGCTTTACCAGCGTCTTGATCAGTTGCGTGAAGCCACCGAGTCTAAGCTGCGCAGCACCCGCAAGAACCAGTCGGCTGGCAACCACCAGAACCGTTCTGAACGCGATGCCTATGCCAGTTTCTACGAAGATCGGTTGGCACAGTACAATGCAGTCGATCACCGCCTTGCCTTCGGACGTCTAGATATGGACGACGACGCTGTGCGCTATGTCGGCAGAATCGGACTTGCCACCGAAGAACACGAACGGCTGCTCATTGATTGGCGTGCCCCGGAGGCAGGCACTTTCTACCAGGCAACCGCTTTCAATCGCCAGGGTGTGCGCCGGCGCCGCCACCTCATGCTAGAGCGCCGTGAGGTGACCGGTTTTGAAGACGATGTGCTCGATTCAGCCATGCTTGATGATGAGGATGCTAGCCTGCACGGTGAAGGTGCTCTGCTGGCAGCACTCAACCGCAAGCGCACCGGTCGCATGGGAGATATCGTGGCCACCATCCAGGCTGAGCAGGACGCCATTATCCGTGCTGACCTTGCGGGGGTTCGCGTCGTCCAGGGTGGCCCCGGTACTGGTAAAACGGCAGTAGCTCTGCACCGCGCCGCCTACTTGCTCTATACCTTCAGAGAACGCCTGAATAATTCGGGTGTTCTGGTAGTCGGTCCTTCATCATCCTTCATGTGGTACATCGAGCGTGTGCTCCCTTCCCTGGGCGAAACCGGCGTTGTGATGTCCTCACTCGCCACTCTCTACCCGGGGCTCCGTGCAGTGCCTGAGACTAATCCGGCAGTCGCCCGCGTTAAGGGTGATTTACGCATGGCTGAGGTTATTAAGAAAGCCGTTGCTGACCGCCAAAAAGTGCCCGCTACTTCCGTTCGTCTGGCCGTCGATTCAATGGATATCACCCTTAGCCCCAAGCTGGTCAAGCACGCCCGTGCCACCGCTCGGTCTACTGGAAAACCCCATAACGAGGCGCGTGAAACCTTCGTCAAGGTTTTACTTAAAGAGCTAACCCGGCAACTCAACGAAAAACTGGATGCCGCCGCTGGGCACGCTGTTGACCGCCCCTACCTAGAAGAAGACGTCCGTAACTCTCTGGATGTCCGCCGTGCCATCAACTTGGCCTGGATGCCCCTGTCCGCTGAGACCTTGGTGCGCTCACTTTTCTCTAAACCTGAGTACCTGGCCTCAGCCACCCAGGGTATTCTGACCGATGCTGAACGTCAGGTATTAGTTCGTTCTGCAGATCAGCCTTTCACCGAGTCCGATGTCCCTCTGCTAGATGAAGCAGCTGAGCTTTTGGGTGACTTTTCTAAGGTCACTGGTGCCGCTGCCGCTCAGCGTGCTGAGGCTGCCCACCAGGCAAACCTAGAGAATGCCCGCAAGGCACTAGAGAACGCTCACCAGCAGTTGGAAGATATCGGTGTGGATGGCGTCATCACCGCTGAGCAAATTGCTGAACTTAACGAAGAAACCGGTGAACGCATGACGGCAGCTCGAGCTGCTAAGAGCGACCGTACTTGGGCCTACGGGCACGTCGTGATCGATGAGGCTCAGGAGCTTTCTGCTATGCAGTGGCGTTTGCTGATGCGCCGTTGCCCCATGAAGTCGTTCACCGTGGTGGGCGATATTGCTCAGGCGTCCAGCGCGGCGGCAGCTTCATCCTGGGCACAGGCTCTAAAGCCTTGTATCGGGGAGCGTTTCCACCTGGATGAGCTGACCGTCAATTACCGCACACCTGCCCAGATTTCGGACGCCGCGGTGTCGGTGGCACGAGCTGCCGGCCTTGAGATCAGCGCCCCTCGAGCGATTCGTGAGGGAAACTGGTCACCGTCCGCTCGCGTGGTGGGGGCAGAAAACCTCATCCCAAGCGTTGTTGCTACCGTGAGCGAAGAGGTTGCTCAGGGCGGGGGAGGGCTCATCGGCGTTATCGTTGCTGATTCCCGTTACCGTGAGGTTGCCTCTGCGATTTCAACTGCTCACCGTGATAACACGGGCACTTCAAAATCTGCCCTTGAACATCAGATTCTGGTGCTCACTCCCTGGGAGGCCAAGGGCTTGGAGTTCGATGTGGTAATTATTGTTGAACCTATGGACCTTATAGAAGCGGCCAATGGCTCGGTGGGCGACCTTTATGTGTCTATGACAAGGCCTACTCAGCGTCTACACCTGATTGCTGGAACCGATCTGCCGGCCGGTCTCTAAAATTCTCACAGAGAGAAAGCTACTGCCTACCGTTACCGCGTGCTTCTGCCCAGCTGGTAACTTTAAGGGCAGTGGCTATTGCTACCACCGTATTCACACTAAACAGGAGTAACCGTGTCTGAAGAGACTCTTGCATCTCAGCACAACGACGATTCCTTCGCCAACGTTTGGCAGGAATTGAAGTGGCGTGGCCTTGTGCACGTCAGCACCGATGAAGAAGCGCTGGAAAAGGCCCTGAGCGAAGAGTCCATCAATTTCTATATCGGCTACGACCCCACTGCTGCCTCCTTGCACCTGGGGCATCTGGTTCAGCTTTTGCTGATGCGTCGCCTGCAGTTAGCTGGACACAACCCCTTCGGTCTAGTCGGCGGTGCTACCGGTCTGATTGGTGACCCCCGTCAGACATCCGAGCGCGTGCTGAACTCACGCGATGTTGTTGAAGGTTGGGTCGATCGCCTGCGTGGTCAGATTGAACGCTTCCTCTCCTTTGAAGGTGAGCACGCAGCTCGCATGGTCAATAACTTGGAATGGACCAGCGAACTGTCAGCCATCGACTTCCTGCGTGAAATCGGTAAGAACTTCCGTGTTGGCACCATGATTAAAAAAGAGATTGTGGCTAAGCGCCTGAACTCAGACGAGGGTATCTCCTACACTGAGTTCTCCTACCAGATCCTTCAGGGCAATGACTTCTTAGAACTCAACCGTCGCTACGGTATTTCCCTGCAGTGCGGTGGCTCAGATCAGTGGGGCAACCTGACTTCAGGTACTGAGCTAGTCCGCAAGGTAGAAGGCACGTCTGTTCATGCTATGGGCACCCCGCTCATCACTAACTCAGATGGCACCAAGTTCGGTAAGTCTGAGGGCAACGCTATTTGGCTAGATCCTGAGATGTGCTCACCTTACGCTTTCTACCAGTTCTGGCTGAACACTGCTGATGCGGACGTCGCTGACCGCCTTAAAGTCTTTACCTTCAAGACTCGTGAGGAAATCGCCCAGCTGCAGAAGTCAGTAGAAGAAGAACCTTTCAAACGTCTTGCCCAGAAGACCTTGGCCTACGATGTTACCTCGCTGGTACACGGCGTAGATGCTACCAAAAAGGTCATTGCTGCATCTGAAGCACTTTTCGGTAAGGGAGATTTCGCTGCGCTTGATGAAGCAACTCTGAAGGCAGCAACCGCTGAGTTGCCTCATGCTGTTTTGAATCAAGATCAGCTGGACATGATTACTGTCCTAACCGAGACCGGCCTGGCAGAGTCTAAGTCTGCAGCTCGCCGAACCCTCAAAGAGGGCGGTGCTGCGATCAACAATGTAAAGGTACAGGGTGAGGACGCCGCCCTGGCAGAGTCCGATCTGCTCTTAGGCAAGTACGCTGTGGTCCGCCGCGGCAAAAAGAACATGGCAATGGTAGAGGTTGCCTAGTACCTTAAAAATTCAATAATCTGAATTTCCGTGGGTGGGAGTGAGCTAGAGCTTGCTCCCACCCACACTTTTTAGAAGAAGTGACCACTGTCAGTGAACTGAATCACGAAAAAGGGTGCTTTTGGGTGCTGAAACCGTGGAGTAGAAAAAATTCTAAAAATATTTCCAGACGTTCAAACCTGTGTTCACTAGTAGATACATAAGTCGGCACTCTCTAAAAGTAGCCTGCTTCACCGCAATAGGGGGTAAATCAGG